>NZ_JBEXGR010000024.1:0-103100 GCF_040607415.1 Micromonospora sp. NPDC005291 | reverse complement strand
GAGTTCGTTGGTCGTGTTGATCATCAGGTGAAGATTCGTGGGTTCCGGATCGAGTTGGGTGAGATCGAGAACACGTTGTTGCGGCATCCCGACGTCACGACCTGCGCGGTACTGGTGATGCCCGACGACTCCGGCCCACGACTGGTCGCGTACGTGAGTCCGGTCCTTCCGGAGGGCGAGGTGCGGGCGTATCTCGCGGAGAAACTGCCCGAGCACGAGATTCCCTCGGCGTTCGTCTTTCTGGACGAGTTGCCGCTCACCCGCAACGGGAAGCTGGACCGCCCGGCGCTGCCGCTGCCGGAGGACGTGTCGGCGGCGCCGGTGGCCGAGGGCGCGTTGCCCCGCACCAGGACCGAGGCCCTGCTGGTGCAGATCTTCGAGCAGGTGCTGGGGCGGACCCCGGTGGGTATCTTCGACAACTTCTTCGCCCTGGGCGGTCACTCGCTGCTCGCGGTGCAGGTGATCGCCCGCATCCGCCACACCTTCGGGGTCGATATGCCGGTCCGGGTGGTCTTCACCCACCCGTCGATCGCCCGGGTGGCGGCCGAGCTGGAACAGCTCCGCGAGAGCCGGCAGCCGAACCCGGCCGTGCCCCTGGTGCCGGTGCCGCGGGACGGGTGGCTGCCGACGACCTTCGACCAGCAGCGGCTCTGGTTCATGGACCGGCTCAACCCCGGCAGCGCCTTCTACACCGTGGGCTGGCTGCTGCACTGGCCGCAGGCCCTCGACCAGGAGACCCTCCGCACGGCCCTGCGCGAGCTGACCGACCGCCACGAGACTCTGCGGACGACGTTCCGGCTGCGCGACAGCCGGGTCTGGCAGGTGATCGGCGACCAGACCGAGGTGGACCAGGCCGAGGCGGACATCTCCGGCGAGCCGGATTCCGTGGCGGCGATGCGGCGGCTCGGCTTCGACTGGTGGGGCCGGCCGCTCGACCTGGCCGAGGGCCCGCTGTTACGCGTCCTGACCGTCCGCCTCAGCGAGACCGAGTCGGTCCTGGTGTTCAGCGCCCACCACACCGTGGTCGACGGCTACTCGATCCGGCTGTTCAACCGGGAGCTGCGGCAGCTCTACCGGGCGGCGGCGACCGGCGAGCCGGCGCAGCTCCCGGAGCTGCCCATCCAGTACGCGGACTACGCGGTCTGGCAGCAGCAGTGGCTCGAAGAGGAGCGGCTGCGCCCGCACCTGGACTACTGGAAGGAACAACTGGCTGACGCCCCGACGCTGATCACCCTGCCGCTGGACCGGCCGCGCCCGGCGGTGCAGACGTTCCGCGGCGCCACCCACTCCGGGTCGTTGTCGGCCGAGGTGACCCGTCAGGTGCGGCAGATCAGCGTCGACAACCAGACGACCCAGTTCATCACGATGCTCAGCGCCTTCGCGGTGCTGTTGTCCCGGTACAGCGGGCAGCAGCGGGTCGTCATCGGTGTGCCGGTCGCGAGCCGGAACCGGATCGAGACCGAGCCGCTGATCGGCTTCCTGGTCAACACGGTGGCGCTGTGCGTGGACTTCACCGGTGAGCCGGCCTTCGCCGAGATCGTGGACCAGATCCGGTGGAAGCTGCTGGACGCGCAGAGCCACCAGGAGATCCCGTTCGAGAAGATCGTCGAGGAACTCAAACCGGATCGCAGCTCCAGCCACAACCCCGTCTTCCAGGTCATGTTCACCGGCCTGGACAAGATCTTCAACGAGCGGCCCGACGACCCGGCAGAGCCGGCCTGGCTCCAGGAGGTCACCAACGAGGGCATGGGTGTCGCCAAGTTCGACGTGGGCCTGAGCCTGCAGGAGACGGCCGATGCCCTGCGGTACACCTTCGAATACAGCACCGACCTGTTCCATGCCCCCACGATCGCGGCCATGGCCCGGCACTTCGAGATCCTGATCGACGAGGCGCTGTCGGCGCCGGACACTCCCGTCTCCGCCCTGTCGCTGCTCGACGCCGGGGAACGCCACCGGCGGCTGGAGCAGTGGAACGACACCGGACGCGGCGATCTGCTGCGGCCGGCGACCCTGACCGACCTCTTCGCCGAGCAGGTCCGGCGGACCCCGGGACACGTCGCCCTGACGTCCGCGGCCGGCCGGCTCACCTACGCCGAGCTGGACCAGCGCGCCAACCAGGTGGCGAACGCCCTGCGCCGGTCCGGGGTCGGCCCCGAATCCCGGGTCGGCATCTGCGCCGAACGCTCGCTCGAGATGGTCATCGGCCTGTACGGCATCCTCAAAGCCGGTGGCGCGTACGTGCCGCTCGACCCGGACCACCCGGCCGACCGGCTCGCGTTCATGGCGCGCGACGCCCAGGTGCAGGCCGTCCTGGTGCAGCCGGGGACCCGCGAGCGGATCGAGGCCGCCGGTCTGCCGGCGGTGCCGGTCCTGGACCTCACCGGCGATGGCGCCACCTGGACACGGGAGAGCACCGAGCCGCCGGCCGGCCACGTGCACCCGGACAACCTGGCCTACGTCATCTTCACGTCGGGTTCGACCGGCAAGCCCAAGGGCGCCATGCTGTCGCACCGCGGCATCAGCAACCGTCTGTTGTGGATGCAGGACGCCTACCGGCTGGGCGAGCAGGACCGGGTCCTGCAGAAGACGCCGTACAGTTTCGACGTCTCGGTCTGGGAGTTCTTCTGGCCGCTCATCGTCGGCGCCCAGCTCCACGTCGCGGAGCCCGGCGCGCACCGTGACCCGGGCCAGTTGGCCGAGACGATCGACCGGTACGGCATCACGGTGCTGCACTTCGTCCCGTCGATGCTCCAGGCGTTCCTGGGCCACCCGGCGGCTGCCGCCGGCTGCCGCACCGTCCGGCACGTTGTCTGCAGCGGCGAGGCCCTGCCGTTGGAACTGCAGGACCGCTTCCTGGAGCTGCTGCCCGGCGTCCGCCTGCACAACCTGTACGGGCCGACCGAGGCGTCGGTCGACGTCAGCTACTGGGAATGTCAGCGGATCCCGGGCGCCACCACGGTGCCGATCGGCCGGCCGGTCGCCAACACCCAGCTCTACATCCTCAATCCAGCGATGGTCCCGGTGCCCGGCGGCGTGATCGGGGAGCTGTTCATCGGGGGCGTGCAGCTCGCCCGCGGCTACCTCGACCGCCCGGATCTGACCGCGGAACGCTTCGTGGCCAACCCGTTCGGGCCCGGCCGGCTCTATGCCACCGGCGACCTGGCGCGCTACCGCGAGGACGGCGCCGTCGAGTACGCCGGGCGCAAGGACAATCAGATCAAGATCCGGGGTCACCGGATCGAGGTCGGCGAGATCGAAGCCGTCCTGGCTCAGCATCCCGCCGTGCAGACCTGCCTGGTCACCGTGTACGAGGCGAGCGCGACCGACAAGCGGCTGGCAGCCTTCCACACCACGCGGAGCGGCCGAACGGTCACCGTCGAGGAGCTGAGCGACCACCTGCGGGAGCAACTCCCCGAGTACATGATCCCGGCTCACTTCGTGGCGCTGCGGGAGTTCCCGCTGTCGGCCAACGGCAAGATCGACCGCAAGGCCTTGCCGTCGCTGGCCGAGATCGTCCGCGAGGCGCAGCAGCGGGAGAGCTTCGTGGCGCCGGACACCGGCACCGAGCGGGCGCTGGCCGAGATCTGGGCGCGGCTGCTGAACGTCGACCGGGTCGGCCGCCACGACGACTTCTTCCTGCTCGGCGGCCACTCCCTGCTGGTGGCTTCCCTCGCCACCGAGGTCCAGACCGTCTGGGACGTGTCGCTGATGCTCCCGACGGTCTTCCAGAACCGGACGATCGAGGCCCTCGCCCGGGTCATCGACGAGACCCTGGCCGACCCGGAGGGCGAGGAACTGGATGCCGACGAACTGTTCCTGCTGCCCTGACCACGACCGGCGTTAGGAGTTCCGATGATCGTCCCTACCCGGACCCACACCGACCACCGCATCATCCGTCTCGAAGAGGCACTCGCGGCCAGCGACCAGACGGCGCTCGACGACTTCTGGAAGACCGTCGCCGCCGACGGCTCCCCGCTCATGGAGCCGCTCGACGATGACCGGACGCTCGTCACGTTCGTCTGGCGCGATCCGGGCGACACCGACAACGTGCTCGTGCTGTTCTACAGCGCGCCGACGCAGTCGGGCTTCGACGACTTCCTGATGCGGCAGATGCCCTCGACCGACCTCTGGTACGCGTCCTACGTCCTGCCGTCGGATCTGCGCACCACCTACCTGCTGTCGGTCAACGACTCGTTGGTGCCCTACGAGACCTATGCGGACGTGCTGGCGCGCATCCCCGGTTACCAGCCCGATCCGCTGAACCCCCAGGAAGTCACCATCCTGGACGACCTGCGGGTCTCCGTGCTGGAACTGCCGCAGGCGCCGAAGCAGCCCTGGAACATCGCCCGGCGGGGCGTGCCCAAGGGCAGCAACCACATGCACCTCCTCGACAGCGAGGTGCTCGGCACCAAGCACCACGTCACGGTGCACGTGCCGCCCGGCTACCACACCGACGCCGAGCCGTACCACGTGCTGCTGCTCTTCGACGGCTGGGCGTACTTCAACTTCGCCGCAACCCCCACCGTCCTGGACAACCTGCTGTACGCCCGGCGGACCCCGCCGTTCGTGCTGGTCATGCACAGCAACACCGACCAGGCGGTACGCGCCCGGGAACTGCCGTGCCACGAGCCCTTCGCCGAGTTCCTCGACCGGGAGCTGATGCCCTTCCTGCACGACAACTACAACGTCACGGCCGACCCCGCGAAGACGTACGTCGCCGGGTCGTGCTTCGGCGGGCTGGCGGCCGCGTACGTGGCCTTCAAGCTGCCGCACCTGTTCGGCAACGTGATTTCGCAGTCGGGATCGTTCTGGTGGCCGGAGAGCGCGACACCGGACACCGAGATGGAGTGGCTGACCCGGCAGTTCGCCGCCGCGCCACGGTTGCCCATCCGGTTCTCCCTGGAGGTCGGCTCCCTGGAGGCGGCCATCGTCGACTTCGACCAGCTCGAGACCAACCGCAAGCTGCGGGACGTGCTGATCGGCAAGGGCTACGAGGTCGACTACTCAGAGTACTCGGGCGGTCACGACATGATCACGTGGCGCGGCACGCTGGTCCAGCGTCTGCTCGCCCTGACCTCCGCCGCATGACCTTCGAAAAGGGGACTGAGTAATGGCACAGCACACGATCACCGTACTTCCCGGCGATGGCGTGGGACCGGAGGTCACCGAGCAGGCCATCGACGTCCTGCTCGCCGTAGCGGATCTATTCGGGCACGAGTTCACGCTGCACAGCCGGCTCGCGGGCCTCGACGCCATCGCCGCCGAGGGGGTGGCGATCTCCGAGGCCACGATGAGCCTGTGCGGGCAGAGCGACGCCGTCCTGTTCGGCGCGATCGGCAGCCTGCCGCCGGGCGAGCGTCGCGCGGCCCGGGTCAAGCCGGAGCAGGCGCTGTTCCGGCTGCGCAAGGACTTCGAGTTCTTCGCCAACCTGCGGCCGATCCGGCCGGCCCCGGGTCTGCACCACGCGTCACCGATCAAGCCGGAACACGTCGCGGGCGCCGACCTGATCTTCGTCCGGGAGCTGTCAGCCGGCCTGTACTACGGGCACCTGGACTCCACCCCGGACAAGCCGAGCGAGATCCGCGACACCGACCGGGGCGCGGTGGCGATCGACACGCTGCGCTACACCGAGCAGGAGATCGAGCGGGTGGTGCGCGCGGCCTTCGCCATCGCCGCGACCCGCCGCGGGGTGCTCACCTCGGTCGACAAGGCCAACGTGCTGAGCTCGTCGATCCTCTGGCGGCGGGTGGTCGAGCGCGTCGCGGCGAATCACCCGGAGGTGACCTGGGAGCACATGCTCGTCGACGCCTGCGCGATGCACCTGCTGCGTGACCCGGC
This sequence comes from Micromonospora sp. NPDC005291, assembly GCF_040607415.1. Lineage (NCBI taxonomy): Bacteria > Bacillati > Actinomycetota > Actinomycetes > Micromonosporales > Micromonosporaceae > Micromonospora > Micromonospora sp. NPDC005291. The sequence goes on along the minus strand of NZ_JBEXGR010000024.1, from coordinate 97,262 downwards.
CCGGTTCGACGTCATCGTGACCGAGAACCTCTTCGGCGACATCCTGACCGACGAGGCCGCCATGCTGACCGGCTCGATCGGCATGATCCCGTCGGCGAGCCTCGGCACCCGCCGGACCGCCGCCGGCACCTTCGGGTTGTACGAGCCGATCCACGGTTCCGCCCCGGACATCGCGGGACAGGACCTCGCGAACCCGGTCGGCGCCGTGCTCTCCGCCGCTCTCCTGCTGCGTCACTCCCTCGGCCTGCCCCGGGAGGCCGAGGCGGTGGAGGCGGCGGTGGAGGCGGTCGTCGCCGAGGGCTACCGCACGGTCGACGTGCAGGAGCCGGACACCAGGGCCGTCGGCACCCGTGAGATGGGCAAACGCATCGTGGCCGCAGTGGCGGAGGGGCACCGGCGATGACGACGCGTACCGACGTGACCGCCCCCGCGACCTACCTGGAGGAGCAGCGGCAGCTCGTCCGGCAGGTCCGCACCGACCTGGTGCATCAGTACCGGGCCCGGCTCCAGAGCGGCGACGAGCCACCGATCCGGATGATGGCGTCCATCGTGCGGGCCCTGGAGCAGGAATGCGCCCGGCGCCGGCTGGATCCGGCCGCGACCCGGCTGGAGATCGTCAACCGGACCATCGGCGATGTCGACCCCCGGCTCATCACCGAGTGCGAGGGGGCGGCCGGCGGCCCGGGCGACTACCGGACGCTCGCCGACGACCTCGGTATCGCGCTGCCCGGCGAGGAACTCCAGGGCCGGATCGCGACCGGCCGGGCGTACCGCCGGCTGCGCGACCAGATGATGGTGATGGAACAGATCGTGATGCGGGCCGGCTTCGACGCGCGCGTCTACGACCTGGCCAGTGTCGGTAATCCGGTCCTGCGGCAATGGCTGGCCGAGGACATGCGGCAGTGGGGGCTCGCGGTCGACGCCAGCCACGTCGCGCTCGGCCTCGGCGCCACCGACTGCATGGACAAGGTGCTCCGCGGCCTGGCCGCGGCCGCCCGCCTGGACTCGCGGCCCGCCGGCGCCCTGCTCCTGCCGGCACCCGGCTTCAACGTCGTGGCGGCGCAGGCCGTGGGCTACGGCTATCGCGTGCACCCCGTAACGACCAGTGCGGAGGACTGCTTCAAGCTGACCGCCACGCAGCTCGACCGGGCGCTGACGGAGAACGCCGACATCGGCATCGTCTATCTGATCGTCACCAGCAACCCGGCCGCGTTCGCCTACCGGCCGGAGGAGCTGCGCGACCTGGTGGCGGTGCTCCGCCGGTGGCGGGAACGCGGGCGGACCGTCTACCTCATGGCCGACCTCGCCTACATCGGCACCGGCATCCCCGCCGACGACGAGGCCCGGATGCTCGCCCTCAGCTCGGCCACCGACCTGGCCGAGCAGTTGATCCTCATCAGCAGCCTCTCCAAGACCCACACTCTCACCGGCGAACGGTTCGGCTGGGTGACGTTCGGCGACGCCGATCTCGCCGCCCGGCTGACCGGTAGCTGGATCAACAGCATCGCCTCGATGCCCGGCGAGTGGCAGTTGCGCTTCATGGCCTACCACCGCCTCTTCCGCGAGAACCCGCACCTGACGACCAAGATCCGCAACCTGTACGCCCTGCGCCGCAGGCAGCTCCGCGCCCAGCTCACCCAGCTCGACCAGAGGTTCGGCCTCTTCGAGCGGATCTTCGCCGACGACGACGCGACGATCTACAACTGGAGCGAGCTGCGCGCGGGCGAAGACTGTTTCTCCGTCTTCGAAAAGACCGGAATCGCCGGCATCCCCGGCTCCACCTTCCACTACTCGGACCGCTATGTCCGCTTCTCGGTCGGCATCCTGCCGGTGACGGCCGATGGATCGACCGGCGCCTCTTCCGAGTCTCCCGCCGAACCCCCTGCCAGGAGGAACCCGTGACTCACACGATCAGCCGACCGGCCGCCGCCCCGCTCGCGGCCGACGACCTGCCGGTCGACTTCAACTGGAACAGCGAGCCGAGCCAGCTGTCCCCGCTGCCGGCGTCGCTGCCCGCCGAGCCGACCGCGGAGCAGGCCGCCGCGGCCGACATCCTGTCCGAGTGCCTGCGTGACGGGCTGCAGGGCGTCAGCCGGTACCCGGACGTGGACGCGATGCTGCGGTACGTCGAACTGCTCGACGCGTTCGGCGTCCGGTCCGCCACGGTCGGCATCCACACCGGGTCGGGCGTGCTGGACTCGACGATGAAGGAACTGCTCGCCGGCATGCGCGACCAGTTCCCCCGGATCGTGCCGTCGGTGCTGTCGGTCTGCACCGACGCGTCCCTGGCGTGGAGCGCCGACTGCCGGGAGATCCACCCCGCGCTCGAGTCCGTGGTCTTCATGGGCAGTGCCCCCTCGCGCCGCCTGGTGCAGGGCTGGGACCTCGACTTCGTGCTGGGCAAGCTCGCGACCTACATCAAGCGGACCGCCGACCTGGGCATCCCGGTGATCGCCGGGACCGAGCACAGCACCCAGACGTCGCCTGAGGACATGCGCGCGATCACCCGGGTCCAGGTCGAGAACGGCGCCTACCGCGTGGCGGTGGCCGACACCATCGGCATCGCCCGGCCGATCGGGGCCTACCGGCTCTGCCGGCTGGTCCGGGAGGTGCTCGACGAGATGGGCACCTCCGACATGAAGCTGGACTGGCACGGGCACCGCGACACCGGCAACGCCCTGAGCAACGCCATGATGGCCGTCGCGGCCGGCGCCGACCGCATCCACGTCGTGTCGCGCGGCGTCGGTGAGCGCTCGGGCAACGCCTCGCTGGAGGAGGTCGTCCTCAACCTGGCGTCCATCCGCGAGGAGGGCGGCCGGCCGGTGTCCTGGAACATGTCCGAGCTGCTCAGCCTGATCTCCTTCTACCAGGACATGGTCGACGTGATCACCCCGGATCACGGGGTGCTCGGCAAGCGCTACAGCTACACCAGCTCCGGCATCCACACCGACGCGATCCTCAAGGCCAACGCGCTGGCCGAGAGCGCCCGCGACGCCCAGGACTTCCAGCTAGAGAACCGGCTGCGGACCATGGCCCGCACCGTCTACTCGGCGATCGACCCGGCCAGCATCGGTGGCACCTACTCGGTGGGCGTCAGCCAGTGGAGCGGCCAGAGCTCGGTGAAGCTGGCCTGCCTGCAGAGCGGCCGTGACCCGGAGAAGCTCACCGCCGAGCGCATCGACGAGATCCTCCAGCACGCCAAGAGCCTCGGCCGCGAACTCGAGGGCGAGGAACTCGAAGCGTGGTTCGCCCGGTCCTGATTTCCCGGTCTCCTGAAAGGCGAGCTGACGCATGAATCCACGAACCATGTTCGACAAGATCTGGGACGCCCACGTGGTCCGGGACGAGCCCGGCGAGGTGCCGATCCTCTACATCGACCGGCACCTCACCCATGAGGCGACGTCACCGCAGGCCTTCGCGGGTCTGCGCGAGCGCGGGATCGGTGTCCGCCGTACCGGTGCCACGATCGCCGTGCTGGACCACAACGTCCCGACCGTGCTCGGCCGCCGCATGGTCGACGTGATCGACGCCGCGAGCGTGAAGTGCATCGAGACGATGGAGGACAACGCCCGCGAGTTCGGGGTCCCGTTGTTCGACATGGCCGACGAGTTCCAGGGCATCGTGCACGTCATCGGGCCGGAACTGGGCATCTCGCTGCCCGGCATGACGGTGGTCTGCGGCGACTCGCACACCTCCACGCACGGCGCGCTCGGCATCTTCGCCATGGGTATCGGCACCAGCGAGGTGGAGCACGTGCTGGCCACCCAGTGCCTGCTCCAGCAGAAGCCGCGCACCATGAACATCCGGGTCGAGGGGACACTCGGTCCGGGGGTGACGGCCAAGGACCTGGCACTGGCGATCATCGGCAAGTTCGGCACGAACGTCGGGGCCAACCACGTCATCGAGTTCAGCGGCCCGGCCGTCCGCTCGTTGAGCGTCGAAGGCCGGATGACCCTGTGCAACATGGCGATCGAGGCGGGCGCGCGGGCCGGCATGGTCGCCCCCGACGAGGTCACCATCGAGTACGTCCGGGGTCGCCGGCACGCCCCGAAGGGCGACCTCTTCGAGCAGGCCGCGGCGCACTGGCGCGAGCTCAGCAGCGACCCGGGAGCGCGCTTCGACACCATGCTCGACATCGACGCCGGCGATCTCGCGCCGCAGGTCACCTGGGGCACCGACCCGGGCATGGTCATCGACGTCACGGGCACGGTGCCCGACCCGGCGGCGGTGACCGACAGCACGACCCGCAAGGCGTACGAGCGTGCCCTGGAGTACATGGGTCTGACGCCCGGCCAGAAGGTCGAGGACATCGAGGTGCAGACGGTCTTCATCGGCTCCTGCACGAACTCCCGCATCGAGGACCTGCGCGCGGCGGCCGGCTATGTCGAAGGACGGCAGGTGGCGCCGAGCGTCCGCGCGATCGTCGTCCCCGGCTCGATGCAGGTCAGCCGGCAGGCCGAGGCGGAGGGCCTGGCGCAGATCTTCCAGGACGCCGGCTTCCAGTGGCGGGAGGCGGGCTGCAGCATGTGCATCGCCATGAACGGCGACCGGCTCTCCGCCGGGGAACGCTGCGCGTCGACCAGCAACCGCAACTTCGAGGGCCGCCAGGGCAAGGGCGGCCGGACCCACCTGGTCAGTCCGCTGATGGCCGCCGGCGCCGCGATCGCGGGCCACTTCGTCGACGTTCGCAACGCCTAGAGGAGCGCAGGTCCGACATGGAGAAATTCGTCATCCACACCGGCGTGGCCGCGCCGCTGCCCCGCTCGAACGTCAACACCGACGACATCGTGCCCGCCCGGTTCCTGAAGACCATCCGCCGTACCGGATTCGCCGATGCCCTGTTCGCGAACTGGCGCTACATCGACGACCGGGACGACAACCCGGACTTCGTCCTGAACCAGCCCCGGTACGCGGGTGCGACGGTGCTCGTGGCCGGGCCGAACTTCGGGTGCGGCTCCTCCCGCGAGCACGCCCCGTGGTCGCTGCGCGAGTTCGGTTTCCGCTGCATCATCGCGCCCAGCTTCGCCGACATCTTCTACAACAACTGTTTCAACAACAGCATTCTGCCGGTCGTGCTCGCCCCGGAGGCAGTCGACGACCTCGTGGCCGCGATCACCGACCAGCGCCGGGAGGTCCACGTCGACCTGGCCGCACAGACGGTCACGATGCCGGACGGGCAGGTCCGGTCGTTCGAGGTCGACCCCTTCAAGAAGAAGGCCCTGCTGGAGGGCCTCGACAGCGTCGACTGGACCATGTCCCGCGGCGCAGAGATCTCCGCGTACGAGGAGCGGCGCCGCCGGGAGGCGGCCTGGCTGTTCCTCGACTCGCCCGTGTGACCACCCCCTTCACCCGACAGGAGCCTGACCGCCATGGATGACAGCGTCGTGAAAGTCCTCGTCAACCACGAGGAGCAGTACTCGCTCTGGCCCGCCTTCCTCGACGTGCCCGCGGGCTGGACGGACACCGGCGTCGCCGGGACCAAGCAGGAGTGCCTGTCCTACGTCAAGGAGGTGTGGACCGACATGCGCCCGCTGAGCCTGCGCCGGCGGATGGCCGAGTCCGCGGCCACCCCCTCCTGACGACAGTCGTCGACCGAGAAGAGCAGACGTTGTTTCTCAAGGCTAGCCGAGCCATCGTCGCCGGTCGCTGGGTGTCCGTGGTGCTCTGGGTGCTCCTCGCGATCGTCCTGGTGCAGTTCGCGCCCAACCTGCAGGAGGAGGCGAACACCAGCCAGCAGCAGGCCCGGTCGCAGTCGCGCCTGGAGGCGTTCCAGGCCGGTGAACTGATCGCGGAGAAGTTCCCGCAGGTGCAGGAGGTGGCGAACAACCAGGTCACGGTGACCGCCTTCCGGGACTCCGGCCTGACCGCCGCCGACGAGGCCTACCTGCGCTCGCTGGAGCAGTTCCTGGCCACCAGGAAGGCCGACATCCGGCTGCGGGAGACCGCGTCGCCGTACTCGGATCCGCAGAACGCCGCCACCCTGATCAGCGCGGACCGTAGGGCCGCCCTCATGTCGCTCAACCTCGACATGGCCTACGCGACGGAGGACAACAACGCCTGGTTGGCGCAGACCAAGGAGATCATGCCGCGGATCCGCGGCTACCTGTCCGGTGACGCCGCCGAACGTGGCGGCGCGCCGGCGGCGCCCGTCGGTCTCGACCTGCACCTCACCGGCGGGAACGCCGTCTGGGGCGACGCCATCACGCTGCAGGAGGAGAGCCTCAACCGCACGCTCGTGATGACGCTGGTGTTCATCCTGGCCGTGCTGCTGATCATCTACCGGTCGCCGATCGCCGCGATCCTCCCGCTGATCTCGGTCGGCCTGGCCCTGACGATCTCGCAGGCCGTGCTGGGGTTCGCGGCGGACGCCGGGCTCAGCGTCTCGCCGAACGCGCTGGTGTTCCTCATCATCGTCCTGTTCGGGCTGGGCACCGACCACTCGCTGCTCATGTTCTCCCGGTTTCGCGACAGCCTGCTGGACGGCATGGGGAAGCAGGAGGCACTGCGCGGGGCGATCGGCTACGGCGGTGAGGCCATCTTCGCCAGCATCTGCGCGGTCATCGTGGCCTTCGGCGGCATGGCGTTCGCCCAGGACGTCAACTTCAAGGGCATCGGCCCGGCGCTGGCGATCGCGGTGTTCATCGAGTTCCTGGTCATCATGACGCTCATCCCGGCGGCGATGGCGATCTTCGGCGAGAAGGTCTTCTGGCCGTTCGCGCCGTCGAAGGTGCGGGCCCGGCGCCTGCGCGCGGGAGGCGGTGCGGTCATCGCGAAGCCCGGCGTCTTCGACCGGATCGCGTCCGCGGTCACCCGCCGGCCGACCCGGTTCATCGTGGTCACCGTCATGGTGCTGCTGCCCTTCCTCGGCCTGCTGACTGGATTCCGCTTCGACAACAACGAACTACGCGCGCTCCTGCCGACGTCGACCGACTCATACCAGGGACTCACCGTGCTGCGGGAGAACTTCGGCGAGGCGGCCGGGGCGGAGAACGCGGTCTCGATCGTCGTCGAGTCGCGGCCGGGCGGCTGGGGACAGCCGCAACTGGCCACCGTCGCCGAACTGGGTCGGGATCTGGAGGCGCTGCCCGGGGTGAGCCGGGTGACGGTACCGACTCAGGAAACCGCGGCCGCGTCCGTCTCGGCCGACGGCACCACCGTCGCCTTGAGCGCCGAGCTCAACCACGATCCGTACTCGGAGCAGGCCCTCGACACCGTCACCGACATCCGCAGCGCGCTGCGGGAGTCGTTACGGGGCACCGACCTGGGGGAGGCGAGGACCTACGTCGGTGGCGTCACCGCGGAGGTCCGGGACAACCTGGAGACGCAGAAGCGCGACTCCGTCGTGATCGCCCTCGTCGTGCTCCTCGGCATCTTCCTCGTCCTGGCGGTGCTGCTGCGGAGTCTGGTGGCGCCGATCTACATGGTGGCGACCATCGTGCTGGCCTACGCGGCGACGATGAGCCTGACGGTGGCCTTCTTCCAGTACGTCCTGGGTTACGAGGGGCTGTGGATCGACGCCCCGATCGCCGCCTTCGTCATCCTGGTGGCGCTGGGCATCGACTACAGCATCTTCCTGATGACCCGGGTGAAGGAGGAGTACCACGCGCATGGGCGACCGAACACCGAGGCGGTCCGCAACGCCCTCGCCCGTACCGGTTCCGTCATCACCTCGTGCGGCATCATCCTGGCCGGCACGTTCACCCCGTTGCTGTTCTCGGGCATCAAGTCCTATCTCGAGATGGGCTTCGCGATCGTCGTCGGTCTGCTGCTGGACACCTTCGTGATCCGCACGCTGCTCGTTCCGGCGATCGCCGTCAAGGTCGGCCCGCGCAACTGGTGGCCCGGCCGGCGGCGGGACGTCCTCGTGGAGACGCCGGATCAGGACGAGTCCCGCGAGCCCGCGCCCGCCCACCGCTAACTGATTCTGAATGGAGACATTGTCGTGAACGACCTCATCAGCCGGCTGTCCGCCGGTGAACTGCCCGTCGTTGTCGGCGGCCCGGATCCCTCGGTGGCGGAGCTTGAGCAGCGCCTCACCGACATCGGACACGTCTTCGTGAAGTTCCCCGGGACCAACGGCGGCACCGACCTCGGCGTACGGGTGGACCGCACCGCCACCGACCTGAGCGGGGCCGACTTCACTGCCGGCACCGGCCGGGTGCACGTCGAGGGGACCCTGACGCTCGACTACGTACCGGTGCGATGCGTGGCCGACCTCGACCTGGGGACGTTGGCTGGCACCGGCCGCCTCGTGGTGCTGGAGAAGGCGCACGCCGCCTGACGGAGACGATGTCGACGAGCACCTCCCGCCGGGGTCAGACCACCACCTGACCGGCTCCTGGTCCTGACCCGGAGCTTGGGCCCCGGCCGGGAGGTTTTCGTGCACCCCGTCGCCTGGCTGACGGGTGCCTCTCAGCCGGTCACCGGCCGCACCATCGACTCCTCGCCCGGGATCCCGGCGCGCCGGTGCTGGAAGCCCTTCGAGCCACGGGCCTGTTCGTGAAAGTCGAGGAAGGCCATCGGCACGCCCCGGGCCACGGTGATGTCGGCGCTGTCCATGATCTGCAGGTGCACGTGCGGCTGGGTCGAGTTGCCGGAGTTGCCGCACTCCGCGATCTGTTGCCGGGCCCGGACCGGGTCGCCCACCGCGGGACGGACGGACCCGGCCCGCAGGTGCGCCAGTGCGACGAACGCCCTGTTGCCGGGCAGCGCGATGGTCACATAGTTGCCGGCGACCGCTCCCACACCCTGCCGCAGACGCTGCGCCTGACCCAGCACATAGGGCACCAGCGCGAGCTGCGACCGCCGCCCGTCATGGTCGGGCTCCTCGTCGTGCACGTCGACGACGACGCCGTCGGCCGGAGCGAGGATCGGCCGCCCGAACGCGTAGTAGCGGTCCGGCGGCTCGGTCGCCAGTATCGTCCGCCAGTCCCGGACCGGGGCGGTACGGCGTCGCTCGTCGACGCCGACGAAATCAATGGCGTAGCGTTCTCCCAGCAGATCGGTCCCATGACTCGGAACGCGGCGGGCCGGGCTATTACGGGCGAGCCACAACCCTGTAAACGGCAATTGAATAGCGGTCTCGTGCTGGGTGGATAAATCCTCTCGCATCGATTGAGTATAAAGTCCGGGACCGATTCCGGCAGCGGACAATGCCGGTGTCGGGCCGATTTTCCGTAAGAATTCGGCCCGCGTTCGGCCGGTTGCCCGGGCTAATCAAGATCATTATTTGGCGCGCGATGACCCAGTTCGTCCACCGCCGTTGAGCCGGTCCGTCCGCCGTCGCCGGCCCGGCCGGGGCGCGCCTGCCGAGCTGTGCGCCGGCACTCAGGGGTCGGTGCTCTGGTGTCGCGGAACCTGTGGGCCGGGGCGATGATCACGCTCCCGAATACTTTGTCCGGTGGCTTTCCCGGCATCGGACCGTGACTCCGTCACCAGCGTGGATCAGCCTGCTGGCGGCGGCCGGCCATCAGGTTGATGCCGCTGGTCGTGATGGCCTCGCCGTACGCGATACGGGCTAAACCGGCGCATTTAGCGGGCCGGGCTGGGCCGCGAGGCGAGGCCCGAGCGATCGATATCGGACAGGAGGCGGCCCCTCGGATGGCCGATGACAGTTGGTGGACAGTTGCGGGGCGGTCCGGTGAGCGGCCGCCGACCGGCCGGTGGACGGCTGTCGGGAGGCCCGGCGGGAAGCCGTCCGGTAGCCTCCCGGGAGAGCGCAGCGCAGTGGCCGGGCGACCGGCCGGCTCTCTGCCGGGATGCCGGTGCTACCCGGGGCCGGGTCGCGCCGACGCGGGTGGCCTGGTGGCCGACCATAATGATTTTGCGTTGCCGGAACGCCGAACACCGCGCGGCCCCGCCCGCGGTGATTGTCCGGGCGGGCAAACCATTTCTCCCGGAGCTCCGATTCCTGCAAAAATCGGGCAGAAACTCGCTCTTCCGAACCCACCAGTACTTTCGGCTTAACATGTGTAAATGCGGCAGCATGTCAAATGCAGGTATCTTGATCGACCGGTACCAGTGTCGTACCATGTTTTGGGTATGACACACTTCGATGTGCGGGGGAAAACGATCGACGTGGATCTCCTAGACGATCTGCAAGAGCAAGATCGCGATGGTTATAGAGTTCTCGTCCTCACCGACAATGAGCTGACGCGGCGGGGTCTCAGCGACATGTTGGGCAGCCTGGCGGACGTGACCGACGTGGAGACGTTCGTCAGTGTCCACCCCGACTACGTGCCGTTCTGTGAGCACGGTCCGGTCGACATCCTGGTGATCGCCTGCGACGACCTGAACGGCCGGGGGGTCAACCTGGTCGCCGACACGGCGGTCCGGTGCGGCACGAAGATCCTGGTGCTGATCGAGCGCAAGGTGGACTGCCTCGACACCGTGACGCAGTTTCCCAGCAACGGTTTCCTGATCAAGGATGACGTGACCGAGGGTGCGCTCGCGGCGGCGCTGAACCAGATCACCTCCGGCGAGGTGCCCATGCCGGCGATGCTCGCCAAGCGCCTGCTCGAGCGGGCGCGCGGTGAGGTGCCACCCGAGCGCGTGGTCTCCCAGAAACTGACGCCGCGGGAGCGGGAGACCCTGGTGCTGCTCGCCGACGGGCTCAGCAACAAGCAGATCGCCCGCCGGATGCTGATCAGCCAGCACGGCGTCAAGCGGCTGGTGGCCAACATCCTCTCCAAGCTCAACTGCTCCAACCGGACGCTCGCGGCCGCGGTCGCGATCAAAGAGGGTCTGCTGCCGTAGCCGATGGTGTTGACCGGGCCCTGGACAGTGGCCGGCCCGCTCAGGTGTGCATGACCGGTGCGGCGGCGTCCAGGATGCCGAGCACGAGCTCGCGGTGGTCCAGCACGGCGAAGTGCCCACCCGGCAGGACACGGCGGGCGAACGGGCCTGCGGTCCACCGCCGCCAGCCGTCCACCTCCTTGACCGGCACCCCGGTGTCGGTGGCACCGACCAGCGCGGTCACCGGGCAGCCCAGCACCGGCTCCGGGCCCGGTCGATAGGACTCGACTGCGGCTATGTCGCCGCGCAGGGTCGGCAGGAACGGCTGCAGAAAGTCAGGATCGTGCAGGATCGCGTCCGGGAAGCCGCCGTAGAGCCGCTGCAGCTCACCCACGAGTTCTTGATCGGAGCAACCGGACAGCCGGATACGGCCGGCGTCCGCGCCGGGCGCCGCCGAGCCGGCGACCACCAGATGCGCGGGAGACGGCAGGCCACCGTCGTGCAGGCGCCGGGCGACCTCGAAGGCGACCAGGGAGCCGAGACTGTTGCCGAGCAGGGCGAACGGTGTCGTCAGCAGTGGGGTCGCCACCCTGAGGAAATCGTCGGCGAGATCAGTGACCCGGTCGAGCGCGGGTTCGGCCCACCGGGTCTCGCGGCCGGGTGCCCGCACCGGGCAGATCCGGACCCGCGCCCTGTCGTCGTCGCCGCTGCCGCCGGAGATCCAGGGCCGGAAGGTGGCGGCGCCGCCACCGGCGTGCGGGAAGCAGAACAGGCGCAGGGCGGGGGTCGGGCCGGCGCTGTCGAGCCACGGCAACGCGGCGCTCGTAGGCTGGCTCATAGCCGTTCACCTCGCTCGGACCCGTGGCCGGGCTCGAACTGAGCGCAACCTCCGGACCAGACGGTCGCACAAGGCTGTGGCGCGTCTCAACCGCGCTATCCGGCGCGCCCCGATCGGCTAGGGGTACGGCGCGGTTTTCCCGTCCGTCGTGAGCCGATCGACCACCTTGACGGCGTCGGCGGACCGGTTGTAGCTTCGGCTCATATCGCAGGTCACGCGCCGATAGCCCGCGCCGGAACGGGGATTCCACCGACGGCGCGGAATTGTCGACCACTGATCTGCTCCCATTGACACGGCCGGCCTGATTCAGATCACTGCACGCTGCTTTCTCCCGCGGTCATGGTCGAAAATGCTCATTCGACGTTCCGCGGGGGCCAGGAGAAGCCGTGGTCACAGGTGTCGGGCCTTGCTCCGCGATGCACGTACCTACTTGTCTGCTGACGCGATGAAAGACCGACACGGGGGAGTTGTCACCGCATGCATGCAGCACATTCAGTGGCAGAGAGGGATTTCGCCCGCGTCCCGGCGCCCTCGCTGCTCGGATCGGAGATCAGCGCCGAGGATTGCGGCGACGTGGTGCTCTCGCTGTTCGAGAAGTCGGGCATCGGCCTGGCGGTCCTTGATCCGGCGCTGCGTGTGCGCGCGGTCAACGAGATGTTCAGCGAGCAGTGCGGGCGCCCGCGCGAGGCCGTCATGGACCACAGCTTCCTGACGTTCGTGCACCTCAGCACGCGGATCAATCTGCTGCGCCAGTTCGAGCGGCTGATCCGGAGCCGGCCCTCGCCGGCCGTCCGCCGCTCCCTCGCCGTGCGCTTCGAGGCCACGGGCATCGCCGGGCGACTGGCCGCCTTCCCGGTGACCGACAGCACCGGCCGGGTCCGCATGATCGCGGTGCAGTTCGCGCCCGAACGAATCGAGGAATCATTTCCCGTCGTCCGGGAGCAGCGAAAGCTGACCGCTCTCACGGCCAAGATCCTGGAAGGGGTGGCCGCCGGCGATTCCACCATGCGGTTGGCCGCGAAGCTCTTTCTGAGCCGTCAGGGAATCGAATACCACGTGAGCATCCTCCTCCGGCAGTTCCAGGTGCCCAATCGAACCGCGCTCGCCGCGAAGGCCTACTCGATGGGGATTTTCAGCATCGGCTGCTGGCCACCCCGGGTGCTCCCCGAGTGCATCCGGGACTGACCGTGCCGACACGGCCGCCGACCACTGGGAGATCCCTTAGTGAAAAGCCAGGCTGACTCTCGTCCAGAAATGTTCCCAGCGCATCGTGGCTTTACCGATCGTATGAATTCCACCGGTTATGGCGGCGCTCTGGGCATCCTCGGCGGGATGGGCCCGTCAGCGTCGGCCGGATTCCTGCAAACGCTGTACGAGACGGCGGCGGAGCAGGCAGGCCCGTTCGCCGAGCAGGCCCTGCCCCGCTGCCTGCTCGACTCCGACCCGGCCTTCCCCGACCGCACCGAGGCGATCCGCACGGGCGGGGAGGCCGAGTTCACCGAGCGGCTCGCGCGCCGGCTGGCCGGTCTGGAAGACCTCGGGGCCAGCCGGATCGTGGTCGCCTGCGTGACCGCCCACCACTTCCTCGGCCGGCTCGACCCCGCCCGGCGGGCGCGGGTGATCTCGCTCGTCGACGTGATCCTCGACGACCTCGAGGCCGTCGGCGCCGAGGAGCGCCTGCTGCTGGTGGCCACCCACGGCACACGCGACGCCCGGATTCTCGAACAGACCGCACGCTGGTCCGCCGTGGCGCACCGGGTCGTGCTGCCCGGCCCCGAGGTCCAGGAGACGCTGCACCAGTTGCTCTACCAGATGAAGTGGGAGCCCGTCACCGACGAGATCGCCGCCCGCTTCATGCGGATAGCGACCGACCACGGCTGCCAGGGGCTGGTCGCCGGGTGCACGGAGGTCCACCTGCTGACGCGCCTGCTGCGCGGCGGCGGGTACCGGATCGTCGATCCTCTGCTCACCATCGCCACACAACTGAAGTCTCTGCTCGCCGAATGACGGGGACGACGGTCCGATGACGGAACGAAGGAGTGCTCGGTGAATGCGGACGAAACGCTGCGGTACTGGCGGGAGCGGCTGGCCGGCGTCACCCAGCCGACGCGGCTGGGCGTCGAGCGCCCTCCCGCCGCAGTCGTCGGCGAGCGTAGCCGGACCTGGCTGCCGTGGACGGCCCAACGGGTGTCCGGTGTCGAGCGCGCCGCCGCGACGGCCCGCCTCGGTCCCGACCACCTGCTCCTCGCCGCCTGGGGACTGGTCTTCGCCGCCCACGCCGGCGAAACGGACGTGGTCTTCGGCGTGTTTCCGGACGAAGCAGGCGGTCAGCCCTGGCCGCTGCGCGTGCGGGCCGACCCCCTGGAGCCGCTCGGCTCCTATCTCGACGCCGTCCGCGAGGCCCACGTGCACGGCAGCGCCCACGCCGGGCTGACCGCCGCCGAGCTCGCCGCGAGTGCCGGACTCGCAGACGGCACCGCCCTCTTCGGCACCGCGGTCCACGTGACGCACTCGGCCGGCGCTCACGGCCCGGCGACGTACGACATCGAGGTCACGGTCGCGTTGGGCGCGGAGCCCGGCCTGTGCCTCGACCACGTCGGCGGGCTCCTCAGCGACGGGGAAGCCGGGCGCCTGCTCGCCCACCTCGACCGGATGGTCTCCGCACTCGCCGGCGGCGTCGCCACCGATCTGGTCGGTGACCTCAACCGGCTGCCGGACACGGAGTTCGCCCAGGTCATCGACGGGTGGAACGCGACCGGGCGCGACCTCGGCGAACCGCGTTGCCTGCACGAACTGTTCGAGCTGCAGGCCCTCCGTACCCCGGACGCTCTCGCCGTCATCCAGGGCCGGGACCGCCTCAGCTATGCCGAACTCGACGCCGCCGCCGGCCGACTGGCTGCCCGGCTCGCCGGTGCGGGTGTCGGCCGGGGCGACACCGTGGCACTCTGCCTGCGCCGCACCGTTCATTCCGTGGTCGCCCTCCTCGGCGTCCTGAAAGCGGGTGCCGCATACGGGCCGATCGACCCCGACCTGCCCGCCGAGCGGGTGCGTGATCTGGTCGCGGCGCTTGCGGCGCCGGTCGTCCTCACCGACGCCGAATCCGTCCCCGAGGTGCTGCGGCGCTGCGCGGGGCTGCCGGCGGTGCGGGCGGTGCTCTGGCTGGGCGGCGACGGCCGGGCACCGACCGCCGGAACGGAGACGGTCGCGGTCGGCGACGCGCTCGCCGAACCGCCTGCCGGCTCGCCCGCGCCCGGCCGGGCGCATCCCGACGACCCCGCCTACACCATCTTCACCTCGGGATCCACCGGCAGCCCGAAGGGTGTCGTGCTGACGCACGCGCCCGCCGTCAACCTCGTCCGCTGGGTGAACGAGACCTACCGGGTGGGCCCGGCCGACCAGATCCTGTTCACCGCCTCCCTCACCTTCGACCTGTCGGTATACGACGTCTTCGGGCTGCTCGCCGCGGGTGGCAGCATCCGGGTGGCCGCCACCGAGGAACTCCGCGACCCGCAACGACTGCTGGCGATCCTGGACAGCGAGCCGGTGACCTTCTGGGACTCCGCGCCGGCCGCGTTGCAGCAGCTCGAGCCGTTCTTCGCGCTGCGTGAGCCGCCCGCCGAGCACTCGCTTCGACTGGTCTTCCTGAGTGGCGACTGGGTGCCGCTGACCCTGCCGGACGCCGCCCGCGCGGCCTTCGCCAGCCCGGCGGTGGTGGCCCTCGGCGGTGCGACCGAGGCGGCGATCTGGTCCAACCACTTCCCGGTGGAGACGGTCGACCCGGACTGGCCGAGCATCCCGTACGGTCGGCCGATCGCCAACGCCCGGTACTACGTGCTCGACGCCGGACTGCACCCGGCTCCGGTGGGCGCCCCGGGGGACCTCTACATCGGAGGGCGTTGCCTGGCCACCGGCTACCACGGCGACGCGCGGCTGACCGCCGCCAAGTTCGTTCCCGATCCGTACGGCCGGGAATCCGGCGGGCGGTTGTACCGCACCGGCGACCGGGCCCGCTTCTGGCCGGACGGCCTCATCGAGTTCCTCGGCCGGCAGGACCACCAGGTCAAGATCCGCGGCTTCCGGGTGGAACTCGGCGAGATCGAAGTTCACCTCGCCGCCCTGCCCGGCGTGGCCTCCGCCGTCGCCGCCGTGCACGGCACCGCCCCCCACCTGCACCTGATCGCCTATGCCGTGCCGTGCCCGGGGGCGGCTCCCGATCCCGCCGAGCTGCGCGCCGGTCTGGCGGCGCGGCTGCCGTCCTACATGGTGCCCGTGCAGATCCTGCTGCTGGACGCGCTGCCCGTCACCGGCAACGGGAAGCTGGACCGGGCCGCGTTGCCGGCGCCACATTTCGCGGACGCCGGCCGCGCCGCGTACGTGGCGCCGCGGACCCCGGTCGAGGAGGCCGTCGCCGCGCTGTGGGCCGAGGTGCTCGAGGTCGAGCGGGTGGGCGCCGAGGACGGTTTCTTCGATCTGGGCGGACACTCGATGCTGATTCCCCAGGTGCTGGCCCGGCTCAAGAGCGACCTCCAGATCGACGTGGCACCGCTGATCATGCTGAACCACCCGACGCTCGCCGGCTTCGCCGGTGTGGTCGAGCGTGCGCTGCTCGACCAGATCGAGGCGGCCGATCAGCTCGAGACGAGCGGAACGGGAGGCCACAGTGCCGGTCAGTGGAACTGACGACCGCGCGGACAGGCTTCGGGATTTGCTCGCCCAGCGCCTGTCCGCAGCCCGCCGCGACCGTGGCCTGCGCACCGACATCGAGCGCACCAGTGGCCCCGGCCCGGTGGCCCCCGCGCAGGAACGGATGCTCTTCCTTGAGGAGCTCGAGCCGGGGACCTCCGCGTACCACCTGATCATCACCTTCCGGCTCGAAGGCCCGATCGACGGTGCGGCTCTGCAGCGGGCGCTGCGCGGCATCGAGGAGCGCCACGAGGTGCTGCGCAGCGTGTACGAGCGACGGGCCGGCATGGAGACGCTGGTGCCGCGCGAGCCGTCGTTCGTGCTGCGCCGATCCGGGATCCCCGACGATCCGGCCGCGGTCGAGGCCCTTCAGGCGGCGGAGCTCGAACAGACCTTCGACCTGCGCGCGGGCCCGGTGTGGCGCGGGGTGCTGGCCGGCACCCACGACAGCCTGCACCACCTCGTGCTCACGGCACACCACATCGCTGTCGACGGCTGGTCGATGGACGTCCTGCGGCGGGAACTCGCCGAGGGATATGCCGCCGAGCTCGGCCGGGGCGCCAGGCCCGCCGCACCTACCATCCGCTACGCCGACTACGCGGCGTGGGAACGCGGGCAGCAGGCTGGCGGCGGGCACGACGAGCAGCTCGCGTACTGGAGGAAGCGGCTTGCCGACCTGCCGCCCACGTTGGAGCTGCCCGTCGACCGGCGCCCGCCACAGCGCCGTGCCCGGCCCGGTGGCCTGGTGCACGGCATCCTCGGCGCCGACGTGGCCGGACCGGTCCGCACGCTCGCCCGGCAAGCGTCGGCAACGCCGTTCATGGTGCTGCTGGCCTGCTTCCAGACCTTGCTGCACCGCTACACCGGCGAGTCCGACTTCCTCGTCGGCGTCCCGGTCGCGGGCCGGACGGAACCGAGCTTCAAGCCGCTGATCGGCTTGTTCGTCAACACCGTGGTGCTGCGGGCCGACTGCCGCCCCACGGTGTCCTTCCGGGAGCTGCTGGACCGGACGCGCGAGGATGCCGCGGCCGCGTTCGCGCACCAGGCGGTGCCGTTCGAGCGCGTGGTGAAGTCCCTGCCAGCGTCGCGGGACGTCGCGGGCACGCCGCTGTTCCAGGTGATGCTGGTCTGGAACGGAGCCGACCAGGGCGCCTGGGTGCTGGGCGACGCCAAGGCCGCCTACGTGCCCTGCGCGGCGACGGGCACCGCCAAGTTCGACCTGAGCCTGGAGGTCACCGAGGAGGGCGACACGTACGAGCTGGCACTGGAATACGACCGCGAGCTGTGGGACGAGGTCAGCGCCGCCCGGGTCCTGGACCACTTCGTCACCCTCACCTCGGCCGCCCTCGCCGACCCCGATCAGGAGGTCGGGCGACTGCCGCTGCTCGGCGCGGGCGAACGCGAGCTGGCTGCCCGGCACGCCCGGGGACCAGTGCGCGAGCACGCCGGGCCGGTCGACCTGGCGGCCATGGTGGCCGAACGGGCGGCTCAGGCCGGCGACTCCGTCGCTCTGGTGTACCGCGGGGCAGAGCTGACCTACGCGGAGCTGGACCGGCGGGCCAACCGCCTCGCCCACCACCTGCGGGCGCTGGGCGCCGGTGCCGACGAGCCGGTGGGAATGCTGCTCGAACGTTCCTTCGACCTGGTGGTGGCGATCCTGGGCATCGTCCGGTCCGGCGCCGCCTATCTGCCGCTCGACCCCGAGCATCCGGCCTGGCGCACCGCCGCCGTGCTGCGGGACGCCGGGGCGCGGCTCGTCGTCACCCACACCGCCCGGGCGGACACGGTGGTGGCGGCGGGGAGTGACCCGGTGTGCCTCGACGCCGCCCGCGATGCCGCGGACATCGCCGCCCGGCCCGGCACCTGGACACTGCCCGCCGTCCTGCCGGAGCAGTTGGCGTACGTCTTCTACACCTCCGGCTCCACCGGCCGCCCCAAGGGCGTGATGGTCCCGCACCGGGCCGCGCACAACCAGATCCGCTGGCAGATCGAACGGTTCGGCATCGACGCCGGCGGGACGGTCCTGCTGAAGACGAACGTCACCTTCGACGACTCGGTGGTGGAGGTCTTCGCCGCGCTCGCCGGTGGCGCCCGGCTGGTGATCGCCGAGCCCGGGGGCCACCGCGATCCGGAGTACCTGCGCGCGTTGATGGCCGACGAGCGGGTCACCTACGTACGGTTCGTGCCGACCATGCTGGCCGCACTGCTGGAACACGGCGGTGACCGGCCCGTGCCCTCCCTGCGGGTGCTCAAGAGCGCGGGTGAGCCGTTGCCGCCCGATTTGGCTGCCCGCTGCCTCGCGGCGTTCGACGTCGAGCTCTACAACGCCTACGGTCCCACCGAGGCGGCGGTCAACGTGACCGCGGCTCGCTGCCGGCCGGACGATCCACTGGTCACGATCGGTGATCCGGTCGACAATGTACGGTGCCACGTGCTCGACGACGCCTTCGCGGCACAGCCGGTGGGCGTGCCCGGAATGTTGTACCTTGGCGGCGTGCAGCTCGCCCGCGGCTATCTCGGCCGCCGTGGTCTGACCGCCGAGCAGTTCGTGCCCGACCCCTTCGGACCGCCCGGCGCCCGGTTGTACCGCACCGGTGACCTGGTGCGCCGGCTGCCCGACGGCCGGCTCGACTACCTCGGCCGCGCCGACCGGCAGGTCAAGATCCGCGGCATGCGGATCGAGCTGGGCGAGATCGAGTCGATGCTCGCCGAGCACCCCGCGGTCGGCCAGGCGGTGGTCGCGGCCCGGGACGACCGGCCCGGCGGTGTCCGCCTCGTCGCGTACCTGCTGCCCAGCGTCACCGGCACCCCGGCGGTCGCGGAGCTGCGCGAGTGGCTGTCCGCCCGACTGCCGGAGTACATGGTCCCGGCCGCCTTCGTCGTGCTGCCGGCCTTCCCGCTGCTGCCCAGCGGCAAGGTGGATCGCAAGAGCCTGCCCGAACCGGAGCCCGGGGCCGCCCCCACCGAGACGTACGAGCCACCGCGGGGTGAACTCGAACGGACGATCGCCGAGGTATGGGCGCGCACGCTCGGCGTCGACCGGATCGGCCGGAACGCCAGCTTCTTCGCCCGCGGCGGCCACTCGCTGCTCGCCATGGAAGCGCTGCTCGCCGTCCGCGAGTTGGTCGGCAAGTCGGTGCCGCTACGGCTCGTCTTCGAGGCGCCCACCCTCGCCGCCTTCGCCGCCCGCGTCGCGGAGCTGCCCGTCGGGGAGCCGGAGACCACGCCGGCGGAGCCCGTACACCCCCGCGGTGACGGCGTCGCGGACGTGTCCGCGGCCGAGGCGCGGATCTGGTTCGCCGACCAACTGGAACCGGGCGACCCCGCCTACAACATGCCCGTCGTCGGCCGGCTGCGCGGCGGCGTCGACGTGCTGGCTCTGCGATCGGCACTGCGGGCGCTCCCGGCTGCGCATGAGGCGCTCCGTACCTGCTTCCCCTCGGCCGACGGACGACCGGTGCGCGTCGTGGCGGACGCGGTCGAGCTTCCGCTGCGTGTGGTCGATCTCGGCCACCTCGGTGCTGACGGGCGTGGCCGCGCGCTCGAGGCGGTGCTCGCGGAGGAGTCCGGCGCCCGGTTCGACCTGGCCACCGGGCCGCTGGTCCGCGCGGCACTGGTGCCGCTCGGGGAGGACGAACTGGTGCTGGCGCTGACCCTGCACCACATCGTCGCCGACGGTTGGTCGATCCAGGTACTGCTCGACGATCTGGGTACGGCCTACCGCGCGGCTCGCGCCGGCCGGCCCGCCGAACTGCCCGATCGGCTCGGCGCCGGCGACTACGCGAGCTGGCGGAACGGCGCTCTCGCCGAACAGGCGCGGGCGGCGGAGCTGGCCCATTGGCGCGAGCGGCTGGCGGGCGTGAACGGCCCGCCCGAAATGCCCGCTGACGCTCCGCGCGAGGCCGGCGACGGTTCGGCGGGGGCCGCCCTGCCGTTCACCGTGCCGGCCGTGACCGCCGCACGGGTACGGGAGCTGGCCCGGGCCGAGGGCTGCACGCCGTTCATGGTGCTGCTGGCGGCGTACGTCGCCGTGCTCGCCCGCCATTGCGCCACCGACGAGATCGTGCTGACCATGCCCGTGGCCGACCGTGGCCGCCCCGACCTCGACGGCATCGTCGGCCTACTGCTCGACACCGCCGTCCTGCGGATCCAGGTGCGGGCCGGAGACGGCTTCCGGGCACTGCTGCGCGCCGCGCGGACAGCGGTGCTGGACGCCCGGGAGCACCGGTTGCTGCCCTTCGACCAGGTGGTCGACGCGTTCGGGCTCGACGGCCGAGCGCTCGCCCGGTTCGCCGTGTCGATGGACCCGCTGCGGGCCGGCACCGTAGCGTTCGCCGACGGCATCACCCTCGAACCGGAGCCGTTCGGCCCGCGGCACGCCAAGGCCGATCTGAACGTGCTGTTCGAGGACGGCGATCAGGGCCTCGGCGGCGGGGTCGTCCACCGGACGCCGCTGCTGTCCCCCGACCGTGTCCGGCGGCTGACGGGCCATCTGCTGGTCCTGCTCGACGCCGCGACGCGCGGTCCGGACACCCCACTGGGCGGGCTCGGCATGCTCACCTCCGCCGAGCGCGCGCAGCTCGCCCCGGGCGGCGCGCCGCAGCCCGCCGCCGTCACCGCACCGGCCTGCCTGCACACCCTGGTGTTCGATCAGATCGCCCGCACACCCGAGGCCGTCGCCCTGATCACAGACCAGGGGGAGTGGACGTACCGCCAGCTCGGCGAGCGGGCCGCCCGTCTCGCCCGGCACCTGAGCACCCGTGGTGTACGACCGGGGACACTGGTCGGCCTCTGTCTCGGCCGCGGGCCGCAGCAGCCGGTCGCGGTGCTGGCCGTCCTGCTGGCGGGCGCGGCCTACGTCGCCCTCGATCCCAGCCACCCGCCGGCCCGGCTGCGTGGCGTCCTGGCCGACAGCGGCGCCGCCTTCGTCGTGACCGACCGGCCCTGGGTCCCAGCCTGCGAAGGCAGCGGCCTGCCCACCGTGGTGCTCGGCGACGACGAAGCGGCCGTCGCCGTGCACGACTCCGGCGCCCCCGACACCGCCGCGGCGGTCGACCCGGCCGCCCTCGCCTACGTCGTCTACACCTCGGGCTCCACCGGCCGGCCCAAGGGAGTGCGCACCCCGCACGCTGCCGCGGCCGCTTACCTCCGCGACTACGTGGGCGGTTTCGGCCTCGACGGCCAGGACACCGTCGTGCAGCTCGCCGGGCTGGCCTTCGACGCCTGCGTCCGTGACCTGCTCGGACCGTTGACCACTGGAGCCCGGGTGGTGCTGCTGGACGACGAGCGCGCCGCCGACCCCCGGGCGGTCGTCGCCGCCGTCGACCGGCACGAGGCCACCGGCCTGCTGAGTGTCGTTCCGACGCTGCTGCGCGCGCTGCTGACCGCGGCCGAGGAGTGCCGTCCGTCGCCCGGTGGCCGGCTGCGCCTGCTGCTGACCGCGGGCGAGGCCCTGGACCTGGCCGACTGCGCCCGGGCCAGCACGGCGTTCGCCGGCCGGCCGGTGGTCGTCAACCAGTACGGGCCGACCGAGGCCACCATGACCACCACCAGCGCCCGCGTCACCGCCGCCCCGGGCGACAGCGGCCCGGCCCCCCTCGGCGTGCCCGTCGCCAGCGCCCGGGTGTGGATCGTCGACCGGCACGGCGACCTCGCCCCCGTGGGTGTGCCCGGCGAGGTGTGGATCGGCGGTGACCGGCTGGCCGAGGGCTACCACGGCCAGCCGGCGCTCACCGCGGCCGGCTTCGTGCCCGACCCGTTCTCCGGCGTCCCGGGCGCCCGCGCCTACCGCACCGGCGACCTCGCCCGCCGCGAGGCCGACGGCACGCTGATCTTCCTCGGCCGCGGCGACGACCAGGTCAAGATCCGCGGTCACCGGGTGGAGCCCGCGGGCATCGAAAGCGTGCTGCGTACCCTGCCGGGCGTCGAGGAGGCCGCGGTCGTGCCGGTGCGGACCGCGGGACCGACCGGCCCCGTCCGGCTCGTCGGTTGCGTCGCACCAGCGACCCTGGACACCGGGGCACTGCGCGCGGCACTGCGTGGCCTGCTGCCCGATCATCAGATACCCGCGGTCATCCGGGTGCTACCCGCGCTGCCGCGCACCGCCAACAACAAAGTGGACCGCCGGGCGCTGGCCGTGCCCGACGAGCCGGCCGGACGTGCCGTGCCGCCGCGGACGACCACCGAGAACGTGGTGGCGGCCGTGTTCGCGGAGGTGCTCGGCGACGAGTACGCCACCGGTGTGCCGGTGGGCCGGGACGACGACTTCTTCGCCCTCGGCGGCCACTCGCTGCTCGCCGCCCGGCTCGCCGCGCGCCTGCACCGGGCCACGGGGCACCAGATGCCGCTGCGGCAGGTCCTCGATCTGCGCACGGTGGCTGCGCTCGCCGGCTGGCTCGACGCCGCAGGACCGGCAGCGGGTGGCGTCGGCCCGGCGGCCCCGGCACCTTCTGGCAGCGCCGGCCGTACACCCGGTCAGGAGTTCATCTGGCGGCACTGGCGGCGGGAACCGGACACCGCCGCGTACAACGTCGGCTTCAACGCGCGGATCGCGGGACACGTCGACGAGGTGGCCCTGGCCCGCGCCCTCGACGCGCTGGCCCACCGCCACCCGGCGCTGCGTACCCGGTTCCCCGGCCCCGGGGTGGTCGTCGAGCCGCAGGTACTGCTCCCGCTGGTCAGGCACGACGTCTCGGCGGCCGCCGACCCGAGGCAGGAGGCGGTCCGGCTCGCCACCGCCGAGCTCCGGGCGCCCTTCGACCTGGAACGCGGGCCGCTCGCCCGGGCCGTCCTCGTCCGTAGCAGCCCGCAGGAGCACATGCTGGGCCTGACGGTGCACCACATCGTCGCCGACGGCTGGACACTGTCGGTGCTCCAGCGCGACCTCGCCGCGCTCTACGGCGAACTGGTCGCCGGCCGGCTGCCGCAACTGCCGCCCGTGCCCGGCTTCGACGGCTACGCCGCGGCGCAGCAGGCCTGGCTGGCGACGCCGGAGTCGGAGGCCGCCGCGGCCTTCTGGCGGGACACGCTGCGCGGTGTCCCACCGCTGCTGCCCCTGCCCACCGACCGGCCGCGCCCGGACCGCTGGTCGACGGACGGCGCGGTGGAGCAGTTCGACATCGACCCCGCCGTGGCCGCGGGGGTGCGCAAGCTCGCGGCCGAGGCGGACGCCACCCCCTTCGTCGTGTTGCTGGCCGCCTTCGAGAGCTGGCTCCACCGGCTCGGGGGCGCGGAGCGTTTCGTCGTCGCCGTCCCGGTGGCCAACCGACCCGACCCCGACTCCGAGCGCGTCGCCGGGCCGTTCGCGAACATCGTGCCGGTCCCCGCCGACCTCACCGGCGACCCGACGTTCCGGGAGCTCGTCACCCGCGTCCGGGAGAACTTCCTATCGGTGTGGGAGCACCGCGGCCTGCCGTTCGAGAAGGTGGCCGCCGCACACGCCGCGACCGACGACAGCCGTCCGCCGTTGTGCCAGGCGATGTTCGCCGTGCAGAACCTGCCGTCGGCGGGGGAGGGCCTGGCGGGGCTGTCCGCCACCCCGCTGCTGCTGGACCGGGGCACCTGCCGCTACGAGCTGCACATGCGCTGCTACGAGACCGCCGACGGGCTCTCCGGCTGGCTGGAGTACAGCACCGACCTCTTCGAACGGCCGGCGCTGCGTGCGCGGCTGCGCGACTTCCTGACCCTGCTGGCCGAGGCGGTCACCGCCCCCGACACCCCCGGAGTCCGCTGAGTGCGCGTGTTCAACCTGATCTGGGCCGGGCAGGCCACCTCGCTGATCGGCTCGGCGATGACCACCTTCGGCATCGGCGTGTGGATCTTCGCCCAGACCGGGTCGCCGACGGCGTTCGCCACCCTCATCCTGGCGGGCGCGCTGCCCGGCCTGCTCACGTTGCCGTTCGCCGGTGTGGTCGTCGACCGCTTCGACCGGCGGCGGGTGATGATGCTCAGCGACCTGGGCACCGCGTCCGGGCCGTTGGTGCTGCTGACGCTCAACGTCACCGGCTCGCTGGAACTGTGGCACCTCTACGTGATGGTCGCGATCGGCTCGGTCTTCCAGGCGTTCCAGTGGCCGGCCTTCGCCAGCCTGGTGCCGCAAGTGGTGGCCAGGGACCAGCTCAGCAAGGCCAACGCCCGGGTGGGCACGGCCGAGGCGGTCGGCATGGTCTTCGGTGACCTTCTCGGCGGCGCCCTGTACGGGGTGCTCGGCCTGAACGGCCTGCTGCTGGTCGACCTGTCCACCTTCGTCATCGCGATTTGCACCATGCTGCTGTCCTACCGCCTCCTGCCCGCGATGCCGCCGGTACGCGCCGAAGGTGCGAAGAGCCGCCCGTTGCTGTCCGAGATGGTCCAGGGCTGGACCTTCATCCGGCAGCGCCCCGGTCTGCTGGGCCTGCTCGTCTTCTTCGCCGGCTACAACCTGATGATGGAGATGGCACTCGTCCTGCTCGCGCCGCTGGTGCTGAGCTCGCACCCGCCGTCGGCCCTCGGCATCATCAACGCCGTCGGCGCGGTCGGCATGATCGCGGTCAGCGGTGTCATGAGCTTCACCCGGGCGCCGAAGCACCTGGTCCGCGCGATCCTCGCGGTCGCCGTCCTGCACAGCTTCCTGCTGCTGGCCATCGGATCCAGTCGCGGTACGCCCTGGCTGCTGGGCATCTGCATGTTCGGCATCCTGGGCGGTTACGCCGTGACGAACGCGGTCACGCCGACCCTCTGGCAGCGCAAGACCCCGGTGGAGGTGCAGGGCCGGGTCTTCTCCATCCGCCGCCTGCTCGCCTGGTCGGCCGGCCCGATCGCGTTCGCGGTCGCCGGTCCGCTCACCGAGCAGGTCGGCGTGCCGCTGGCGGACAGCACCGGCCGGCTCACCGGGACGGGCACCAGCGGCGGGATCGCCATGGTGTTCCTGTTGTCCGGGGTGCTGCTGCTGGGCGTGGTCGCGGCCACCTGCGTGCCCCGGGCGGTGCGGCGGTTGGAGCAGGATCTGCCGGACGCCGCCGACGAGGAGGAGCGGGGCCGAGCGGTCGTGGCGACGCCCTCCGCCTCAGCCGCCAACTAGCCCGAGGGTCTCCAACGGCGTCCCGGGTCGCGCGACGACCTGCCGCATGACGGCGACGAAGCGGTCGTGCAGCAGCCGTACCGTGGATTCGTCCAGCAGGCCGGAGCGGTACTTCCAGACCGCGATGTAGTCCGCACCGCGCCGCCCGAGGCTGACGGTCAGGTCCAGCGCCGACTTCTCCGCGAACAGTTGCCGGTAGGAGACCTCGACGCCGGGAAACTCGGGCTCCGCGAAACCGGTGTTGTCGAGCTGCAGGATCACCTGCACCAGCGGCAGCCGGCCGGGGACGCGGACGGGCCTGATCGCGTCGACCAGGCGCTGGAAGGGCACTTCGCCGTGGGTGAAGTCGTCCAGCGCGTTCTCCCGGACACGGCGCAGCAGGTGCGCGAAGGACTCCCCGGGCCGCACCAGCACCCGCATCGGCAGGGTGTTGGTGAACACGCCGATGAGCTGCTCGGTCTCGGGCGACTCGCGGCCGGCCACCGGCGAACCGATGACCAGGTCGCGCTGGCCGGAGCCGCTCCACAGGGTGACCGCGAAGGCCGCGAGCAGCGCCATGTATCCGGAGGCGCCCTCGGCGGCGCTCGCCTTCTCCAGGTGGTCCACGACGGTTCCCGGGATCCTGGCGAAGGCGGTGCCCGAGGCCAGCGCGGCGTCCTCGCCGGGCTTGCGGTCGAAGGGGAGCGACACCGTCGTGGGCGCCCCCGCGAGCCGCTGTTTCCAGTAGGACAGGCCACGTTCCAAGCGGGTGCCGGACTGCCGCTCCCGCTGGCCGATCGAGAAGTCCGCGTACTGGATGGGCAGGTCGGGCAGCCGGAGCGGCGCTCCGGTCACCCGAACCCGGTAGAGCAGGGACAGTTCCCGGTTCAGGACGCCCTCCGACCAGCCGTCGGCGGCGATGTGGTGCATGCGGAGCACCAGGTGGTGCTCGTCGTCGGCGTGGCGCAGCAGCGTCCACGACAGCGGCGGTTCCACGGCCAGGTCGAGCTTGCGGACCAACTGCTCTCGGGCGAACGCTTCGACGTCCCCCGGGAGGTCGACCACGGGCACCGGAACGTCCGTCGGCGGCAGGACCCGCTGGATGAGCCCGCGCCCCCGTGGCTCGACCACGGTGCGCAGCACTTCGTGCCGGTGGGTCAGATCGGTGACGGCGCCCCGGAGCGCCGCGACGTCGAGGTCGCCCCGCAGACCGATGACGAACACGGTGCTCTCGGTGGACGCCTCGGGGTCCAGCCAGTCCGACAGCCACATGCGTTCCTGACCGAAGCTGGCCGGGATGACGTCAGGCCGTTCCACGGTGGCCTGCCTGCCCTTGGCGGCGCGGGCCAGCAACTTGCGCTCGAAGTCGATGCGTGCGGCCGAGACCGTGCGAGCACCGTCGTCACCCATGCCGGCCGCCTCCCGCCGGTGCCGGGGAACGTGAGGCGGCGGGTTCCAGGGCGATGAAGGCCTCCTCGAATCCTGCGATGTGGTTCGAGCGCACCCGGCGTACCGGACCGGTGACCCCGACCGCGGCCACCCGCCGCGCCACCTCGCCGAACAGCACCCGCAGTTCACTGGTCGCCAGAGCACCGCCGAGGCAGTAGTGGGAGCCGTGACCGAAGGTCAGGTGGCGGTTGGGTTTGCGGTCGAGCCGGAACTCGTCCGGCGCGTCGAAGACCGACTCGTCCCTGTTCACCGACGCCCCCCACACCACGACCGACTGCCCCGCCCCGATCGCACGGCCGCCGAGTTCGGTGTCGTGGACCGCGGTACGCAGGATGTGCGCACCCGGTGTGGTCCAGCGCAGGATCTCGTCGACGGCGGTGGGCAGGATGCCAGGGTCGTCGCGCAGCGCCCGCCACTGGGCGGGGTACGCGGCCAGGGCGAGCAGACCGCCTACCGCGGCGTGCCGGGTCGTCTCGTTGCCGCCGGAGATCAGACCGTCGCAGTTGAGGAGGATCTCCTCGTCGGTGAGCGGCCGGCCGTCAACCTCGCCCTGGACCAGGGCGGTGACGACGTCCTCGCGTGGCTCGCGCCGTCGCTGTCCAACCAGCTCCAGGTAGTACAGCAGGATGTCCGTGTGCGCCTCGGCGGCCGCGGCTGTGGGGCCGCCGTGCTCGTCGACGGCGCCGAAAGCCGTGGTCGTGCGGTCCAGCATGAAGTCCCAGTCCTCCCGGGGGACTCCGAGCAGGTCGCAGATCACGGACACGGGCAGCCGGGCGGCGATCCGTACGAGATCGGTGGTGCCCTCCTCGACGGCCTGGTCCAGGCAGGCGGTGACCGTCTCCCGCATGTTCTGCTCCAGGCGCCGCACGGTACGCGCGGTGAACGCCGAGCCGATGATGCGCCGGATCTCACCGTGCCGGGGCGGGTCGGTGACGATGAGCATCCGGCCGGCGGCGGCGGCCGCGGCCCTGGGTTCTCCGCCCAGCCGGATGCCGCGCTCCGACGAGAACGTCCCGCTGTCGCGCAGCACCCGCACACCCTCGGCGTGGGAGGTGACCGACCAGAAGCTGTCCCCGTTGGGGCGTACGGTCCAGCGGACCGGATCGTTGCCGCGCAGCCACCGCCACACCGGCGGCAGCACGCCATCCCGGTGCAGCACGGGGTCCGCGACGTCGACGCCGGCGGGGTCCGCGAGGTCCGGAGCCGCCATCACTCGTCCTCCAGGGCAAGCTCCATGATCGCCTCGGCGAGGTCCGCGAGGACCCGGTGCTCGAAGAGCAGCCGCACCGAGACGTCCAGGCCGGTCGCCGCCTTGACCCGCGCGATGACCTGAGCCGCGAGCAGCGAGTGCCCGCCCTTCTCGAAGAACTGGTCGTGGACGCCGATCCGGGGGACGTCCAGCACTTCCTGCCAGATCTCCACCAGGAGCTCCTCCAGCGGGGTGCGCGGTGCCTCGTAACCGGCGTCCCCGGGCCCGGTCCGCTCGCCGTTCTCGTCGATCAGCGCGGCCAGCGCGGCCCGGTCCGCCTTGCCGTTACTGGTGAACGGCAGGCTCTGCAGGAAGAGATAGCGCGCGGGCCAGAAATGGGCGGGCAGCCTGCCCTCCAGGTGGGCCCGCAGGTCCTCGGCCGACACCGCCGGACGGTCCGGCTCGGTCACGACGCAGGCTGTCAGCCCTAGCACGCCCAGTGCGTCGGCGCGGGCCACGACCGCGCACTCGCGGACTCCGGGATACGCGGTCACGGCCGACTCGATCTCGCCCGGCTCCACCCGGAAACCGCGGATCTTGACCTGGTCGTCGGCCCGCCCCGCGAACATCAGCTTGCCGTCCGACCGCCGGCGCACCAGGTCGCCGGTCCGGTAGAGACGGCTGCCGGGTTCCCGGGAGTAGGGATCGGGCCGGAAGCGCTCGGCTGTCAGCCCGGGCCGGCCGAGATAGCCACGAGCCGTCCCGACGCCTCCGACGTACAGCTCGCCGACCACGTTGACCGGCACCGGGCGCAGGTGTTCGTCGAGCACCAGCGCGCTGTATCCGGGGATGGCGGTGCCGATCGGCAGGCCACCGTCCTCATCGGCGGCCTGGACCTCGTGGCCGGTGGCCCAGATGGTGGCCTCGGTGGGGCCGTAGAGGTTGAAGCAGCGCGCCTGACCCGTCCAGTGCCGGACGGCGCTCGCCGTGAGCACCTCGCCGGCCCCGATCACGACCCGCAGGCTGGGCACGTCCGCGGCGCCCAGCGCGGCGATGGCGGACGGCGGCGCCGTCCAGGAGGTGACCTCGTGCCGGCGCATCAGCGCGGCCAGGGGCGCACCGGGCACCAGGTCGTCCCGGGTGCCCAGCGCAAGGCCGGCCCCGGCACCCACGGCCAGCCCGATCTCGAACAGCGAGGCGTCGAAGCTGGGCGAGCAGAACTGCAGCACGGTGTCCCCGGCGTCGTGCGGAAGCCGAGCGCGCTGCGCGGCCAGGAGCGCGGCGAACGAGGCGTGGGTGATCTGGACGCCTTTGGGCTGGCCGGTGGAGCCGGAGGTGTAGATGACGTAGGCCAGGTTCTGCGGCGCCGGGCCAGGGCCGATGTCCGCGGTGTCGTCATGTGCGTCGGGGGCCACCAGCGGTACCTCGCAGGTGTGTGCGAGCTGTTCGCTCACCGGGCCGGCGCCGATCATCACGGCAGCGCCGGAGTCGGCGAGCATGAACTCCAGCCGGGCGGGCGGGTAGTCCGGGTCGAGGGGGACGTAGGCGCCGCCGGCCTTGAGCACGGCCAGCAGCGCGACGATCCACTCGGGCGAGCGGGGCAGGCAGACGCCGACGCGTACGTCCGGACCGACACCCCGCGTGCGCAGTGTGCCGGCGAGCCGGTCGGCCCACGCGTCGGCTGCGGCGTACGTGAGGGTCTGCCGGTCGGATCTCACGGCCACGGCGTCCGGCTGTTCGTGGGCCCACTGGGCGAACAGCTCGTGCAGCATCGGCGGGTTCGGGTCGGCCACCGGGCCACCGGCGGTCAGCGCATCGTGCTCCGCGTCGTCGAGCATCCGCAGCTCGGACAGGCGCACTCCGGGCTCGGTCACCGCCGCTTCGAGCAGCGTCTGCAAGCGCCCCTGCAGGCGCTCGATGGTCTCGGCGTCGAAGAGGGCGGCGTCGTACTCCCAGGCGGTGGCGAGGCCCGAGCCGGTCGGTACGAGGGTCAGCGCCAGATCGACGCCGGGAGCCTGGGTGTCCATCCGCACCACGTCGACGGTGAGCTCATCGAGGTGGATGCTGTCCAGCGAGACCTCCGCCAGGTGGAGCACCGTCTGGAAAAATGTCTGCCGGTCTGCGTCGCGTACCGGGCGCAGTTCCTTCACGAGCCACTCCAGCGGCACCTCCTGGTGCTGGAGCGCCTCCAGCGACACCTCCCGCACCTGCTCGAGCAGTTGGTCGAAGGTGGGGTCGCCGCCGAGGTCGGCGCGGACGACGACGGTGTTGACGAAGCAGCCGATCAGCTCGCCGAGGCCGGGCTGGCTGCGGCCCGCCACGGGGACGCCGACCATCACGTCGGCCTGGCCGGAGTGCCGGTGCAGGAGCGTGTCGAAGGCCGCGAGCAGCACCATGAAGACGGTGGCGCCGCGCCCGGCCGCGAAGGCACGGACGTCCTCGACCAGGTCCCCGGGCAGGACGGACAGGAACAGGCCGTCCTGGGCGGCCGTGCCGGCGGTCCGCGGCCGGTCCGCGGGCAGTTCCGTGGCGTCTCCGGCTCCCTTCAGCCGCTGACGCCACACCTCCATGGACGGCTCGAGCGTCTCGGGTGTGAGGGTCTCCCGCTCCCAGACGGCGAAGTCCGGGTACTGGATCGGGAGGTCGTCGCCGAGCGGCTCCTGACCGGCCCGCAGGCGCCGGTAGTTCTCGATGACCTCCTGGTAGAGGACCTGGAGCGACCACCCGTCGGCGATCAGATGGTGCAGGCCGAGGGCCAGCCGATGCTCGTCCTCGCCGAGTCGCAGCAGCGCGGCGCGGAACAACGGGCCGTTCTCGATGTCGAACGGCCGCTGCCAGGCCCGCGACAGCCACTGTTCCGCGGCGCCCGCCGGATCGTCGCTGTCGTCGCACGCCACGGTCTCCAGCTCGACGCCGGGCCAGGGCCACACCACCTGGACCGGGTCACCGTCCTCCGCGGCGAACGTCGTGCGCAGCGCCTCGTGGCGGCGCACGACCGCGTTCACCGCGTCTTGCAGCAGGCCGGGGTCGAGGACGCCGCGCAGACGCAGCACGGCCTGGATGTTCCAGGCGTGCCCGCCGCCCTCCATCTGCTCGAGGAACCACAGTCGCCGCTGGGAGTACGACGTCGGTACGACGAACTTCTCCTCGGAGAGTTCCATACCTCCTCCTTCACATCTGGTCGGCGTCAGCCGGGCGTTACGCGCGCCGTGCCGGGCGTGGGATACGGGTGATGGGCGGTCGCGATGGTCCACCACCGGCCGTCGCCCGGGACATGACGCCGGCCAGGCCCTCGACGGTCCGGCCCTGGTCCAGCAGCGTCTCGAGCCGCAGGTGTACGCCGTGCGACTTCTCGATCCGGGCGACCACCTGGGCGGCGAGCAGCGAATGGCCGCCCAGCTCGAAGAAGTCGTCCCGGATCCCGATCTCCGGCTGCCCGAGCAGCTCCTGCCAGATCCGTACCAGTTCCTGCTCGACCGGCGTACGCGGCGGCACGGGAGCCGCATCGCGCTTGCGTGCGGAGACGCTCTGAGACGACAGGGCCGGATAGTCGATCTTGTGGTTCGGTGTCAGCGGGAACTCCCGCAGCCCGGTGATGGAGTTGGGGATCATGTAGTCGGGCAACTCAGCCGCCAGATGACGGCGCAGCGCGCTGCCGCTCGCGGCCGTCTTCCCCGGCACGGGCAGCACGAACGCGAGGATCTGCGGGCCCAGCAGCCCGGTCTCCGTGACGGTCACCGCCGCCTGGCCCACCTGAGGGTGGCGTTCCAGCGCCTGCCTGATCTCGTTGAGCTCGATCCGGTGGCCGCGAATCTTGACCTGGCGGTCGGCGCGGCCGTGGAACTCCAGGGCGCCGTCCGGCCGGAACCTGCCCCGGTCTCCCGTGCGGTACAAGCGGGAGCCCGGCACACCGGAGAAGGGATCCGGGAGGAACGCCGCCGCGGTCAGCGCCGGGCGACCGAGGTAGCCGCGGGCGACTCCGGCGCCGCCGATGCAGATCTCGCCCGTCTCACCCGGCGTCGTCGTCGTCCCCGCCGGGTCGTCCACGACATACAGCGACACGCCCGCGAACGGGGCTCCGATGGGCACCGAGGCGAGCTCACCGTGGTCGGGGGTGACCTCGAACAGGGAAGCGGCGACCGTGGCCTCGGTCGGGCCGTAGCCGTTGACGAAGCGGTGCCGGGCGGCGAATGAGGCCGCGAGCTTGGGCGGGCACGCCTCGCCACCTGAGCCGACCACCGCGAGGTCGGGGAATTCCTGGCCGGCCAGGGCCGCGAGCACCGAGGGGGGTAGCGCCACCGTGTGGATCCGGTCGGTCCGCAGCCTCCGGGCCAGCAGATCCGGGGAGGAGACCTCCTCCTTGGTGGCGATGACGAGCGTGCCGCCGTTGGTGAGGGTGGCCAGGGTGTCGAAGACGGAGATGTCGAAGCTGAACGACACGCACTGCAACGTGCGCCGCCCTGGACCGACCTCCAGCGACGGTGCCAGCCCCACCAGCATGTTGCCGAGCGAGGCGTGGGTGATCTGGACGCCTTTGGGTCGGCCGGTGGAGCCGGAGGTGTAGATGACGTAGGCCAGGTTCTCCGGTGCCGGGGCGGGTCCGGTGGCCGGCGCGTCGCCGTGTGCGTCCGGGGCCACGAGCGGCACGTCACACGCGTGTGCGAGTTGTTCGCTGACGGGGCCGGCGCCGATCAACACCGGGGCGCCGGAGTGGGCGAGCATGAACTCCAGCCGGGCGGGCGGGTAGTCCGGGTCGAGGGGGACGTAGGCGCCGCCGGCCTTGAGGACGGCCAGCAACGCGACGATCCACTCGGCTGACCGGGGCAGGCAGATGCCGACGCGTACTTCCGGACCGACCCCCTGCGAGCGGAGCACGCCGGCGAGCCGGTCGGCCCACCCATCGACCTCGGCGTACGTGAGGGACCGCTCGCCGGACCGCACCGCCTCGGCGTCCGGCCGCATCTGCGCCCAGCGCGCGAAGACCTCGTGCGTCAGAGCGCCCGAACCGCTCTCCCTCACGCCGCTTGCTCCGCCATCCGGGTGCGCAGACTGAGCGGACGCATGTCGGTCCAGACCTCCTCGATGTGCGCCAGGCACTCGTCGCGGGTGCCCGAGGTGCCCTCGTCGCGCCAGCCCGGGGCGTTCTCGCGGCCGTCCGGCCAGATCGAGTACTGCTCCTCGTGGTTGAGCACGACCTTGTAGGGGCGGCTCTCCTGGGTGTCGCTCATCGCTCCTCCGTGGGTGGTCGAGGTGTTCCCGGCCCATTCGACCCTGAGGGCGACACGGCCGGTGGTCGGAACGAGGAGGTACTAGAACAACACCTGGAACCTGGAGCGGGATGTCGACAGCAGCCGCCCGGGCGGCTGGAGTCTCACCATGGCGGAGAACGAGACGGCCCCGGCCGGCCGGGGCGAACGGTGATCCGGGGGAGCGCCGTCGACCGGCCACGATCCGTGCAGGTCATGGCCGACGCCGGTGGCGAGCTCGCCGGAACCGTGGTGTGCCGGCGGCTGGGCCACCTGCGGGTGTCCCTGGTGGAGGGCGGACCCGGCGAGCTGCTCCGGCCCGGCCGACTGGTCGACCGGACCGGCGACGGTGTTCTGCGGGTGTGCCGCCCGCTGACGGGTGAGATCGTGGTGCATCAGGACGGCCGGCGCGCTCCCGCCCGGTCACCCGACCTTGTCTGCTTCGACAGCTCGGCGCCCTACCGGGTCGTGTTCCCCGAGCGGTTCCGCATGATGGAGATGCGCCTGCCGCACAGGTGGGCGGGCCTCGATCCTTCGGACGCGCGGCTGTTGACCGCCTCGCCCTGGCCGGGGACCCGTGGGCCCGGCGCGCTGCTCTCGTCGCTGCTGGCCGGGATCGAACCGCACTGCCGGGAGCCCGAGGACTCCCTCGGCCCCGTCGGCGACAGCTTCGCCGGTCTCACCGGGGCACTGCTCACCGAGCGGATGAAGGCGGTGGCTCCCGGGACCGCCCGGACCGGGACGGCGATGATGCCGCGCATCCAGACGTTCATCCGGGGCCAGCTCGGCGACCCCCAGTTGAGCCCGGCGCTGGTTGCCCGGCACTGCAACATCTCACTGCGTTACCTCCAGAAACTCTTCGAGGAGCAGGGCACCAGCCCTGCCCGGTCCATCCGCGACCAGCGGCTCGCCCGGTGCGAGGCGGAACTCGCCGACGCCTGCTTCGACCACCTGCCGGTGTCCCTGATCGGGGAGCGGGCGGGATTCGTCGGCGCCTCCCAGTTCAGCCGCTTGTTCCGGATCCGCTACGACCTGCCGCCCCGCGAGTACCGCCGCCGGGCCCAGGCCGGCCGGGCTGAGACGTGCCGCCACCGCACGGGACATCGACGATCCGCGCAGGGATCCGGCCGGTGTGCGCGTATTCCGCAGAGTGCGTGCGCGCTCGGTCAAGGTGCCACCGGCGCTTCGCTTACTGTGGACGGACGACCAGCCGAAACGACCGTTGATCATGAGGAGGAGCAGTGTCCGCAGTGTCGCTGACCGTCCGCCGCAGCGCTGGCGCCATCGTGCTGGGCCTGGGCCTGGGCGTCCTGGCCGTCCCCGGGCCCGCCGAGGCCACCGGGACCGTGGTCAACGCCGGCAGTGCCCTGGCGCTGAGCGGTAGCTACCTGGTGCTCTTCGAGGAGGGCGCCCGGCCGGACGTCGCCAGCGAGTACGGCGTGCGGGTCGTGGAGACCTACGACAGCGCGCTGAACGGCGTGCTGGTCGAGGCCGGCGAACAGCAGGCACGGCGGCTGGCCGCGGATCCGTCCGTACGGCTGGTGGAGCAGAACACCCGGGTACGGCAGCCGGCGAAGCGCACTCGTACGCAGCGGGACCCGTCCTGCGGTCTCGACCGGATCGACCAGCGTGCGCTGCCGCTGAACGGCTCCTACACCTACCCGGCCGCCGCAGGGGCCGGTGTGGACGTCTACCTGATCGACACGGGTCTCGACTACCGGCACCCCGACCTCGCGCCGCGCGCCCGGCCCGGCTTCGACGCCTTCGGCGGTGACGGCAGCGATGAGCTGGGCAACGGCACCCTGATGGCCGGGATCGTCGGCGGCACCAGGTACGGCGTCGCCAAGAAGGCCCGGCTGATCTCCGTGAAGGTGCTGGACGGACAGGGCGGCGGCACCCTCGCCGGGGTGGTGGCGGGCATCGACTGGGTCACCGCGCACGCCTCGGGTCCGTCGGTGGCCAACTTCATCATCGGCGCCCCGGTCAGCGAGGTGCTCGACGAAGCGGTGCGCACCTCCGTCGCCGGCGGCGTCACCTATGTGCTGTCGGCGGGTGCGAGCTCCGACGACATCGACAACTCGTCACCGGCCCGGGTGCGGGAGGCGATCACTGTGGGTTCCTCCGACTGCGCCGACAACGTCGCGTCCTTCAGCAACTACGGCCCAGGGCTCGACCTTTACGCCCCCGGGGTCGACATCACCTCCGCCTGGCCGGGCGGCGGATCGAACACCGATTCCGGTACGTCGGTCTCGGCGGCTCACGTGTCCGGTGTCGCGGCGCTCTACCTCGCCGGTCGCCCCAAGGCCACCCCGCGTCAGGTGGGCCGTGCTCTGGACCACGCCGCGGTGGCCGGCGCCCTGTCCGGTGTGCCCGCCGCCACGCCCGACAAGCTGCTGCAGACGGTGCGCTGAGGTGGATCCGGGTCTGGCGATGTGAGGCTCACCCCATGGCACTCTCCCTGCTGAACGCCGCGATCATCCTGACCGTCCTGGCCGCCGCCCACTGGTATCTCCACCGGCGACTGGTCCGGGACATCGCCAGCGAGGGCAGCCTGTGGCGGCGCATCGGCACGGTGCTCGTATGGCTGCTCGCAGCGACCACCGCGCTGCTGCTGACAGTCGGTCCGCTGGAGCCGCCGTTCGAGGTCCGCCGCATCGCGTCCTGGTCGGCCGCCGCCTGGCTGCCCCTGCTGCTCTACCTCACCGTCGCGCTCCTGGTGGGCGAGCTGGTCCGCCCGGTGCTCCGCCGGGTCCTGGCCCGCCGGGGCGGCCGGTCGCCCGATGCCGCGGACGCCTCCCGCCGGCTCTTCGTGGCCCGTACGGTCGCGGTCGGCGCCACCGTCCTCGCCGCAGGTGGCGCCGCCGCCAGCCGGTCCGGCGGGGCGACCGCACAGCGGCCGGGAACCCGGGGGCCGGTGCTCTCGTTGCCGTTCACCGGGCTGTGGCTGGCGCGCAACAGCCCGGCCCGGCAGGTGCCGAGCCACGGGACCGACCTCCTCGGCGGGCGCTACGCCATTGACTTCGTCGCCGTGGACGACAAGCACCGGACCTCGGCCACCCACAACTGGCGGAGCCTGCTCACCACCGAACCGCCGGAGACCTTCTACGCCTTCGGCCGGCCGGTCCTGGCGCCGGTCGGCGGCACCGTCGTCGCCGCCCACGACGGCGAGCCGGACCACGAGGCACGGCGTTCGCAGCCGGCCCTGGTGCCCTACACGCTGGGGCAGGGCGCCCGGCTGCGGCGGGGGGTCGGTGCCGTCGCCGGCAACCACCTGATCATCGCGCTGCCCGGCGGGGCCGGATTCGTGGCTCTGGCGCACTTCAGGACCGGCTCCGTCCGGGTCGCCGTCGGACAGCAGGTGGTGGTGGGTCAACACGTCGCCGACTGCGGCAACTCCGGCAACTCGACCCAGCCGCACGTCCACCTGCAAGCCATGGACAGCGATGACCTCTCCGTCGCGCGCGGCCTGCCGATGGTGTTCCAGCGCTTCCGGGAGTGGACCGACGGCCCGGGTGAGGGGCGGGTGCGGGAGCTCGTCGTGCCGCAGGAGGAGGCGGTGGTGGAGCAGCTTCCGGTCCGTCCGGCGTCGCCGGGAGGCTGAGGTGCGTGCCGGGGATGCGCCGGCCCGGGCCGTCCGCGATGGATCACTCGGTTGCCCTGCGTGCGGCCTCCTGCATCATTAGGCTGAGGCCCGCGTTGTTCGTCCTCCAGTGAGGTTTGCCCGTGTCGCAGCCCGTATCGGTGGACGTCGTCATCGTCGGCGGCGGTCTCGCCGGTCTCGCCGCTGCCCGGCGGCTGGATCGGGCCGGGGTGAACTGGCTGCTGGTCGAGGCGGCCGACCGGATCGGCGGCCGGGTGACGACCGACGTGGTCGACGGCTGGCGGTTGGACCGCGGCTTCCAGGTTCTCAACACGGCGTACCCGCGGGTCCCCGCGCTGGTCGACATCGACGCGCTGGACATGCGGTACTTCACCTCCGGCGTGCTGGTCCGCCGCGGGTCTGGGCTGCACCGCCTGGAGAACCCGCTGCGCGACCCGCTGGCCGCTCCCGGGACCCTGACCTCCGGCGTGGGCACGCTGGCCGACCGGCTCACGTTCGCCGCGCTGGCCACCCGGTACGCGACAGTCTCGCCGGCCAGGCTGCTGAACGCGCCGGAGACGACGACACAGGAGGCGCTGCGCCGCGCGGGTCTGTCCCACCGCCTGATCGAGGAGGTGCTGCGGCCGTTCCTGTCCGGGGTGTTCGCCGACCGCTCCCTCGACACGTCCAGCCACGTGCTGGCGATGGTCATGCGCTCGTTCGCCCGGGGCCGGATCGGGGTGCCGGCCGGTGGCATGGCTGCGCTGCCGGCGGCGGTTGCGGGTCCTCTGCCGTACCCACAGCTCCTGGTCGGAACCCGGACCCTGTCGATCGGGCCGGGCCTGGTGGTGACCGACGGCGGCGAGATCCGCTGCCGCGCGGTGGTGGTGGCGACGGACCCGGCGACGGCGGCGACGCTGCTGCCCGGGTTGCCGGTGCCGGACATGCGCGGGCTGACGACGTACTACTTCGGCGCGGACCACGCGCCGATCGACGAACCGACCCTGCTGCTGGACGGCGACCGCCGCGAGATCGTCGCCAACACGGTCGTGATGTCGAACGCGGCGCCCGAGTACGCCCCGGCCGGCAAATCGCTGATCGCGGCCTCGTCGGTGGGCGTCTCGGCGCCATCGGGCGCCTCGGAAGCGGTGATCCGGGTCGAGCTGTCCCGGATGTACGGCGTCCCCACCGAGGACTGGGAACTGCTGAACGTGATCACCCTGCCCCACGCCCTGCCCACGGCGAACGTCCCCCAGGCCGACCTGCGTAAGCCGGTGGCGCTGGGCGACGGCCTGTTCGTGGCGGGCGACCACCGCGACAGCCCGTCGATCCAGGGCGCGCTGGCCAGCGGGTGGCGTACCGCCGGTGCGGTCCTGACGTCGCTGGGCGCGCCCGTCACCGCCTGAGGCCGGCGGGCAGGACCTCGAGCACGGCGGCAGCATGGCGCCGGGCCTGGTCGACGACACCAGCCATCCGGCGGCTGAGCTGCCCCGGAACGCCCCCGGACCAGTAGCCTCTCCCGTACCGGTGGCGGACCGGAACGAGGATCGGTAGCTCGGAGTTGAGCTGCCGGGATAGGATCGCCGCCGGTACGGGGCGGTAGCTCAGCGGGTTAGAGCAGGGGACTCATAATCCCTCGGTCGCGGGTTCGAGTCCCGCCCGCCCCACCACGCACTTTCCCTGGTCAGCCATGCTGGCTCCCCTCGACGGCCAGCTGGCGACCAGCGCTTTCCCCCGGGATCGATGGGCGTGCGCTAGTCGACGATCGGTGAGTCGAGGCGATCCGCCCGACTCTGCAGATACCGCTGTTCGACCCGGTTACTTGTCAGCGCGGTCGCCTCGCGGTACCGCGAGGCCGCGCAGCCCGTGTCGCCGGTCATCTCCAGCAGATGTGCGCGGACGGCGCGTTCCCTTTGCCGGGTCAGCGGCTCCTCGTCCAGGTGGTAGCGCCGGTTGAGGTCGTCGAGCAGGGCAAGCCCGCGGGCCGGCCCGTACGCGTGTGCGAGCGCCACCACCCTGCTCAGCCGTATCGGCGCGGTCGGACTGAGCCGCTCGAGCCCCAGGTACAGTGCCGCGATCTGTGGCCAGTCCGTCCGATCCGGCGACGTGGCAGCGGTGTGCACGGCGGCGATTGCCGCCTGTAGCTGGTACGCGCCGACCTCGCGCCGCCGCCAGGCGCTGTCGATCAGCTCGGTGCCCTCGCGGATCAGCTCGGGATCCCACCGTGTCCGGTCCTGTTCGTCCAGCGGCACCAGTTCGTCGCTGTCGGTCCGGGCAGCGCGCCGCGACTCGGTCAGCAGCATCAGGGCGAGCAGCCCGGTCACCTCGGGGTCGCCCGGCAGGGAGTCGCGAAGCATGCGGGTCAGCCGGATCGCCTCGCGGGTCAGGTCGACGCGGACGAGTTCGTCGCCGGTGGAGGCGGTGTAGCCCTCGTTGAAGATCAGGTACAGCACCTGCATGACCGCCTTCATCCGACTGTCGCGGTCGGCGTTGGTAGGCGGGATGAACCGGGCGTTGGCGCGGGCCAGTTGCTGCTTGGCGCGGCTGATCCGGGCGCCCATGGTGTTCTCGGCCATTCCGTAGGCGTGCGCGATCTCCCTGGTCGTGAGACCGCCGACCGCGCGCAGCGTGAGCGCGACCTGAGAGGTGGGGCTCAGCGCGGGGTGACAGCACAGCAGCAGGAGGGTGAGGCTTTCGTCAGTCTCCGGCGCGGGGCGCACCCGTCGGGCCGGATCCCGCATCGCCATCTCACTCATGCCGGCGTGCCGCTCGCGGCGGTGTCGGGCCTGTTCGGTCCGGAGGAGGTCGATCATTCGCCGGTACCCGACCCGGATCAGCCAGCTCCGCGGGTTCTCCGGCACGCCGTCGGCCGTCCAGGTCCCACTGGCGATGAGCAGTGCTTCCTGGACGGCCTCCTCGGCGATGTCGAAGTGGCCGAAGCGCCGCACCAGCGCGCCGAGCACCTGCGGCGCCTCGGTGCGCAGCAGGTGCTCGACATTCGGGGTCACGGGCAATCCGTCGCTCGGCGACCTGCGACGTCGCGGGGGCGCTTCATGCGACGAAGCTCTCGCCCATGATTGGCCGGATCTCCATCGGCTCGCCCAGCGCGGCGACCATCCGCGAGACGATCTCGACGGCGCGCTCATGGCTGCTCACGTCGATCACCGCGAAGCTGGCCAGGACTTCCTTGAGCTCGATGAACGGGCCGTCGGTCGCCACTACTCCGGCCGGGCCCTTGCGGATCGTGGTGCTGACGGCAGGGTGGCCAAGCCCTTCGCTGGTGACGAACTCGCCGGTCTCGACCAACTCCTGTTCGAAGCGCTGGTAAGCGGCGAACGCGGCCAGCGCCTCCTCCGACGGCGTGTCGGCGGTCGCGGCGTCCCAGGCGGCGGCTGGCGTGTAGCTGAGCAGCAGATACTTCATCGTCTTCCTAGCGGTTGTGCCGATGTGAATCATGCTAGGCCGCTGGTCAGGACGCGCGGCGCAGCGAGAGAGCGAGGACTGTCGTCCAGGTGAACGCGACCAGGCCGTTCACGGCGATCTGGATGCTCATGCGGCTCGGCGACATGGGCAACAGCAGGATGAGCGCGGCGACACCGTTCAGCAGGGCCGGCAGCAGTGCCCGACGACGGGCGTGGCGGACGGTGAGCACGATCGCGGCGATGGCCAGCGCGGTGAAGGCGACGGCCGCCGCAGCCGAGTGCACGATGCTGTGCCAGGACATCTCGCCGACCGGACCCTCCGGCGTGCCGGCGGGGAAGCCGTACTCCGGATCCATCGTGAACACGCCGGCCGCGACGAGCCCAGCGCCGAAGATTCCGACGAAGATCGGCAGCGCTCGCCGGCCGACGCTGCCGATGAGGGTGCGCCGGACACCGACGGCGAGCGCCAGCCCGCCGAGGCCAGCGAGCACGAACGTGGTGATCTGGATCCAGCCGAGGCCGCCGGTGGCCAGCTGACTGATCGGGTGCCGGGTGATGTCGTAGCCCGCACGAGTGACCATCTGCGTGACTGCCGAGGCGAAGAAGATCGGCCCGGCGAGGGCGCCGGCGAGGAGCAGTCGGTCGGACGAGCGGCGGACGGGAACGGTGACGGCGGTGGTGGTCATGACTTCCTCCTTGAGGGGCTCTGCCGGTACCTCGTGGCCGCACCGAGAACTTTGACGCGCCGTGGTGGTGACCTGGGTC
Organism: Micromonospora sp. NPDC005291; assembly: GCF_040607415.1. NCBI lineage: Bacteria > Bacillati > Actinomycetota > Actinomycetes > Micromonosporales > Micromonosporaceae > Micromonospora > Micromonospora sp. NPDC005291. The sequence goes on along the minus strand of NZ_JBEXGR010000024.1, from coordinate 56,319 downwards.
ACGGCAGATGCCTGTCAAAGCGGGAGTGCCGCCTCCGAGGTACCGGCAAGCACCCAACGAGGAGGACACGATGTCTGAGAACCCACAACCGAGCGTCGAACTGACCGCTCTGGACCGTCTGGTCGGTACCTGGAAGGTGACCGGCGGCGCCGAGGGAACTGTGCGATACGAGTGGATGACCGGCCGCTTCTTCCTGCTCCAGCACGTGCAGCTCAGCCAGTTCGACCAGCCTGTCACCGGTATGGAGGTCATCGGCCACCTGCACCCGTTCGGTGAGCCGGTCGGTGCGGACGTGGTGTCGCGGTTCTACGACGCGGCCGGTAACACCTTCGACTACGTCTACGAGCTCGTCGGCGACAAGCTGACCATCTGGGCCGGCGCGAAGGGCAGCCCGGCCTACTACGAGGGCACGTTCAGCGCTGACGACACCACGGTCACCGGCGAATGGACCTACCCCGGCGGCGGCGGATACGCCTCCACCATGACGCGGATCTGACCTCGGAGCGCCACCCGAAGACGAGGTGCCGGAGTCGGTGTTCCTCCTCGCACAGAGGAGTCACCGCGCTCCGGCAGCCTCGTCCACCGCAGGCGTCAGGCAGACGTCTGACGGCGGCTGGACGCCGCCGGTCACCATGGCGGCATGGGTAGATGGCAACGTCCGTACTCTCTCGACGCAGCGACCGGCTTCGCGATGCTGGGGCTGGTCGGGTTGGCTGGTTTCGCCACGTTCCTCGCGATCACGTATGTGCGCGAGCGGGCGGTGCCTGCGTCGGTTGCGACCCTTATGGGGGCGTGGCTGGCCGTTTGTCTCGCCGTCGCCGTACGACAGACGATGCTCGGCGTCTACGTCAGCGCGGACGGCATCCGGTCCCGAACCCTTCTCCACACGACCACGGTGCCCTGGGAATCGGTGGCGGCCATCCACAGCGGTATCGCCACTATCGCGGGTCTGGACATGGGCCGCTCCGCGATCGTCATTGAGCGAACAGACGGGGTCTCGGTCCAGACCGCGCTCCAGCGCGGTGACCTGCTCCGGCCGTTCACGTTCCGGCCCGAACTGGGGCGGCTTGCCACCTGGCCGGAGCACTACGACGAGATCCTGACGACACTGCGGGCACACCACCGCGACGCGCAGCCCCGGCATAACGCGCAGACCGGTGGGCCTGCACGGCCCTTCACCGCCGATGCCGGGACGACGAGCCCATCCGTCGGAGTCGGCGGGCCCCGCATCACGCGTGGTGACCCCACCGCTGACCAGCGGCGGGACATCCACGCGTTGACCCGACAACACCAGCGTGGCGCGCTCACCGACGCCGAGTTCGCCGCGGCTCTGGCAAAGATTCAGGACAGGAAAGGCGGCTAGCAGGCGTAACTGAGGCGGTTGTCTGGCTTGCGGTTGCCCTGCGTACGCCCCGTCCCCTCCGCACCGCCTTCACTCGCGGCGGGCGGCTCCGAGGATGGCGTACGCCAGCAGGCCCGTGACCGCCAGGACGGCGGCGACCACCGCCGCCGGCCCGCTGTTGTGGGGCTGGCCCTGCCACGTGGCGAGGGCACCCCACGTGCCCGACTGGGGGAACATGGCGGCGACGACCGTCCAGCCCAGAGGGAGGAACCAGGCGCGGGCCGCGCCGACGACGGTCGCGCACAGGGCGGTCAGACCCAGCAGGCCGGCGGCGTCGCGGAGCACCAGCGCGGCCGGGCCGAAACGGGCGCCGGTGGGCAGGGTGGCGAGCAGCACGACGAGGACGAGCGCCAGCGCGGCCAGCAGGTGCAGGGCCCGACGCCAGGGCCACCGCAACGAGGCCGTGCGCTCCAGGTCTTCGTCCGGAGCGGCCAGCGTGGTCGACAGGACCGCCACCATCAACACGATCGTCAGCACGACGAGCAGCGCAATGGGGTCGCGTTCGTCGGAGAAGGCCAGCCACAGGGCCCAGATCAGGGCTGCGGCGCCGACCGACGCGGCCAGAGCCAGGGGTACGCGCCGCGCGCGCAGATGAAGGGTCATCGCGACAGCAGTCCGTTGGTGTCCTGGCATGCCAGGACCGCTGCGCGCACTGCCGCCACGCGGGACATCGCCTCCGACGACGGCAACTTTCGCAGGCCCTGCCAGAGCGCGACAGCCTCGGCGTTGATCTCAAGATCTTCGGAGATCATTTCGGGGATCACGCCGACGTCGGAGACCGGCTCGCGGCCGAGCAGATAGTAGGCGGCTGCCCGTTCGACCACGCCGTTGCGCAGGCACTCTCCGGTGCCGTTGACGCCCAGGCTGAGGACGATCTCGGGTACGACGGCGGCCGGATGGGCAAGGCCGCCGCGGTCGTCGATCCGTACGGTGATCATGAGGATGTCGCCGTCGCGGGCGGGCATCTCCATGGGGACGGCGTAGGACCGTCTGTCCTCGTGCACCTGCGTCGGCGTGCCCGGCAGCTTCGCGAGGACGGCCAGCCCTTCGCGGGCGAGCGGGGTCAGCGTGTCCAGCACGTTGGCGTTGACCCGGGTGACGCAGACCTTCGGCGCGTCGTCGGTGCAGACGAGTTCGCGGGCGACCGGGTCGATCGGCGCGATGAGGGCGGTTTCGTCGCGGGGGACGATCACCGCCGCGGCCGTGAGGCCGAGCAGCGCCGGCAGCACGGCGGCCACCCGAGCGAGTGGGCTCCGGGCGACCAGCAGCACCACGCCGGTCAGCGCGAGCGCGCCCATCCAGATCGCGAGCGCGCCGGTCACCCGGGCGTCGATGGTCTGGAACGAGTAGAACCGGCTGCTTCCGTAGACCGGGGACAGCACCGCACCCAACCAGTCCGGCCGCATGATCGCGGTGAAGAAGACCAGCAGCACGCCGGCCACGGCGAGTGCGGGAGCGGTCACCAGGGCAGGCAGCAGCCGCCCGATGCCCAGGCCGAGCCAGGCCGCCGCGACCAGGGAGAGTGCGCCGACCAGCACGATGGCGACGACGTCCGGCGGGAAGTAGGCGGCGGTCGAGGCGATCCGCACGCCGCCCGCGACGACCACGAGCAGATAGGCGAGCCCGAGAGTGGCCCCCATCGCGACGAGGACCGGCAGCATCCGGCGGGCGGGTGAACGGGGTGTGGTGTCGAACAGTTCGCCGACCTTGGCCCGGTGTTCGCGGCGACCCTGCCAGGCGCCGGCGGCCAGCGCGAGCGGCCACAGCAGGATCGTGTACTCCTTCGTGGTCAGCACGAGGGGCATCCAGCCCTCCGACCAGCGTCCCGGGTCGAGGTAGAGGGCGGCGACGCCGACCACCAACGCGAGCAGGGCGGCGCCGGCCGCAGCGGAGCGACGCAGTTCGATCCGGAGGATGCTCATCGGGCGGCCTCCGCGCGGTGACGGCGCAGCAGAGCCGAGTAGCCGCGTTCGGCGGGGCTGTCGCCCGCGTGGCTGTCGTCGCCGTGCGCGACCAGCGCGGCGGGCGTGCCCTGCCACACCAGCCGGCCCTCGTTGACCAGCACCACCTCGGTGCAGGCGGCGACCACGTCCTCGACCAGGTGGGTGGAGACCAGCACGCAGGCGTCCGTACCCAGGTCGCGCAGCAGCTCGCGCAGGTCGAGGCGCTGCTCGGGATCGAGGCCGACGGTCGGCTCGTCCATCAGCAGCACCTGCGGGTCGTTCACGATGGCCTGAGCGACGCCGGCCCGGCGCAGCATGCCGCCGGAGAGTGTCCGGAGCCGAGCGTCGGCCTTGGTGCTGAGCCCCACGCGGTCGATCGCGCGCTGCGTGGCCGCCGGGATGCTGGCCTTCGGCATCTCCTTCAACCAGGCCATGTACGCCACGAACTCGCGCACGGTGAACCGTGGGTAGTAGCCGAAGTGCTGCGGCAGGTAGCCCAGCGCTCGCCGGGCCGGCCGCAGGTCGGCGCGGCCGTCGACCGGGCTGCCGAGCAGGGTCAGCCGGCCGCCGGACGGCTTGACCACCGTCGCGAGGGCTCGCATCAGCGTGGTCTTGCCCGCGCCGTTGGGCCCCAGCAGGCCGTGGACGCCGGTGGCCAGGCTCAGGTCGAGCCCGTCGACGGCCAGGTGACGTCCGGCGCGCACCTTCAGCGCTTGGGCGTGAATGGCCCAGGGGTGGGTGGTGGGGGCCGTCTCGGCCGTGCTCACCGCTCGCATGGTGGTTCCTTTCAGAACGAGGTGAGGCGCCGGAAACTGCTGGCGCGCAGGAGGGTCAGGGCGGCCAGCGCGACCGTGAGGATGGCCCACCCGCCGGTGGCGGCGGGCGTGAGCAGCACGGGCAGTTCGGCGGTGGCGAGGCTGGGGGCTACCACGGCGGCGGCCCAGGCCACCATCAGGCCGATCGAGGCGCGGTGGACGCCGACGAGGGAGCCGAGCAACAGCGTTGCGGTGGTGAAGGCCAGGCACGGCAGCAGCATCAGCGCGGGGTTCGCCCGGCTCGCACCGAGGGAGGCGAACGCGGCGAGCACCGGGATGACGAGGACCAGCACCACGGCGGTGCGCCGCAGCAGCATCGTCAGACCGGCCGAGGGGGTGCCGGCGATCAGCTCCCAGGCCGGGTCGGTGCGTCTGCTCCAGGCAGCCGCGACCCCGGGCAGCGGCGCCAGGGGCGCGAGCAGCAACACGATCGACGGCAGCTCGGGCAGGACGTGGGTGAGCAGGGCCGCGGTGCCGAGCACGGCGGCGGTCATGGCGACCCAGGGCAGCAGCGCCGCCACGAACCAACGCTGTCGCACCGTCGTACGAAAGATGGCCTTGGATCTTGGGGCGGGGCCGGCGGCGATCTCGCGGTCGACGGCGAACGCGACCTCGGCGATCAGGGCGCGCGATGCGGCCGTGGTGCTGCCGGCCAGGCGGGCGCGGCAGTCGCCGCAGCTCTCCAGATGCACCTCGATCGACCAGACGGTCGCCTCGTCCAGGCCGGGGTCGCCGTCGGCGTAGCAGTCGATCTCGCTCGGGGTGGGATGGGTGGTCATGACAGTGCCTCCCGCAGGGCGACCCGGGCGCGGCGGACCCGGGACTTGACGGTGTTCTCGGGCACGCCCAGCAGCAACGACGTCTCGCGGACGGAGAAGCCGTCGAGGACGGTGGCGCGCAACACCGCCCGAACCTCGGGCGGTAGGACGGCGAGGGCCTGTTCGAGCTCCTGCCCGACCCGGCCGGCCAGCACCTCGTCCTCGGCGGCGGGCGCGACGGTGTCGGTCGGGTGTACCTGCGGCATCTGGGCCTGCCGGGCGCGGCGTCGGAACGCGTCGACCAGGCGATGCGCGGCGATGGTCCACAGCCAGCCGACGGCGCTGCCCTTGACGTGGTCGCCGGCGAAGCTGCCGGCCGCCCGCCAGACCGCGAGGTAGGTCTCCTGGAGCACGTCGGCGACCACATCAGGGTCGGCGCACCGGCGGCGCAGCCGCACCTCCAGCCACGGCGCCGTACGCCGGTAGAGCTCGTCGAAGGCCCGCCGGTCGCCGCGGGCCACGCGACGCACGAGCTCCTGCTCGTCGGCCGCATCCAGGCTTCGTCTCACATGGGGTAAGACGACGGCTCCCGCGTGATCGGGTCCCGCGATGATGTGATCGCCGCCACTTCTACTGATCAGCCGCGCGACGTCAGGTGGTCCCCACAGGCGTCGGAACGTGCGTCAGGAGTCGGAGTGTTGGATCCGGACGGCGACGCCGTCGAGGATCAGTTCCAGCCCGAGTGTGAAGTCCGCATCGGCGATCGTCGCGTCGGGTGTGTCCGACGGCGGCGCCTCGAACAGCGCCGAGGAGAACAGCCGCGCGGTCTCGGGGAAGCGCTCGGGCTGGACGAGTCGCGCCAGGGCGCGGCCGTAGTCGCGTTCGGCGTCGGCCTGCCCCTGGCCCTCGGCCCTGCCCTCGGTGAGCTCGCTGTGTTGCCGCACCGACTGGACCACATAGCCGCTGATCAGCGATAGGACACCGACCTTGTGTGCCCAGTCGAGGCGGGTGCGGGACATGATCGTCAGCGCGGCCTCCATCCAGGCGATCTGGTTCGGCCCGGAGGGCGGCGCGGCGGTGGGCACGCGCGTCAGCCACGGCCGGCGCTGAAGCACCGCGCGCTGTGCGAAGCCCCAGCTACGCAGCCCTTCGCACCAGTCGTCGGTGCCCAGGTCCGGCGGCGCGCCCAACGCGGCGTCGGCCATGAGCGTGAGCAGCTCGTCCTTGGATCCGATGTGCCGGTAGAGCGACATCCCCGTGACGCCGAGGCTCTTGGCGACGTTGGGGAGTGTCACGCCGCCGAGTCCGTCGCGGTCGGCGATCTCTACCGCCGCGGCGATGACCAGGTCGACGTCGAGGGCCGCGGGCCGCCCGAGACGCGAGGGCTCCGACATCCTCCACAGTCGGCGCAGCGGCGCCGGAACGAAGTCCTCGCTGGTCATGGCTCCCTCGTTCGTCCGGAAAGGGGGTCCCCATCATGCCAGACCGCATTAGTTTGCTTCTGATACTTTGTCGAAGAAACTAAAGCCTGGGTCTTGAGGAGGGGACGGCCGTGAGCATTGACACCGCACCGCGGACATCGGGAGGGCCGGTGCGGCACTCCGAACGTGCCCTCGCGCCGGATCTGGCCCGAGGATCGATGCTGCTGATCATCGCGTTGGCCAACGTCGCCGGAGTCGTCTTCGCTGGCGAGCCCGGCCTGGACACCACGCCGGAAGGCACTGACCGGGGCCTGAATTTTCTGCTCTTCGAACTCGTCCACGCCCGCGGCTATCCGGTGTTCGCCGTGATGTTCGGCTACGGAATCATCCAGCTCGCTCGTCGTCAGGATGCCTCCGGCGCTACGCCGAAGCAGGTCCGCTCGGTGCTGTTGCGCCGCAACGTCTGGCTCGTCGTCTTCGGATTCGCGCACGCCACCCTGCTGTACTACGGCGACTTCCTCGGCGCGTACGGGATCGTCGGGATCGTGATGACCCTGGTGCTGCTGCGCCGCGGCGACAAGTTCCACCGGATCGCGCTGGTGCTCTGGGCGCTGTCGGCCGTCGAGCTCCTGGTCGTCGGCGCCATCCTGGTGAGCCGCCTCCTCGGAGGTTCGGACGGGTCGGCGCCGCTGCCGTCGGGCCACGTCGACTCCCTTGCCGCGCCGGACTATTTTGCGTCCATGCTGGATCGTCTCAGTGAATGGCCGATGCACACTGTGACTGTCGTGCCCTTCATCATGATCGCCTGGCTGGGTATGTGGGCCGCCCGCCGCCGCATCCTCGAAGAGCCGGCTCGCCACAAGACCCTGCTCACGTGGACGGCCGTCTGTGGACTCGGCGTCGCCATCGTCGGAGGTCTCCCGGCTGCCCTGGTCAGCGCCGGATGGCTGCACGTCGACGACTCGGCCACCGGTCTGATGCTTCTGCTCCACGGCGGCAGCGGCATGTTCGCCGGCCCGGGCTACGTGGCCATCTTCGGTCTGATCGCCCTGCGGGTGACCCGGCCCGGCCCCGTCGTTGGCGGGCTCTCGGCCCTGGGTCAGCGCTCCCTGTCGGGGTACCTGTTCCAGTCGATGGCCTGGCTGATCCTCCTGGCACCCTTCACGCTCGCTCTCGGTGACCGTTTCAGCAGCCCCACCGTGACCGGCTTGGTCATCGCGGTGGCCGTCTGGCTTGTGTCCGTTCTGATTGCCCGCCTGCTCGACAGGCGCAAGCAGGCCGGTCCCGCCGAGATCGCCCTGCGCCGCCTGACCTACGGGCCACGGGCGTAGTCGGCGCGGGTGTGAGCAACCGGGCTCGCCGCCCGAAAGTCGGAGTCGGGTGGGTTCGGTCCACCATCACGGCTGTGCGCCGCACAGTTCGCCTCGCGCCTGGGCCGGTACGCCAATGGAGCACATGGCGTCCACGTAGCGCCGGTACGCCTGTGCGGCCTCGCCGTGCCGCCCCGCAGCCGTCAGCGTTCCAATGAACTCGCCGTGCACGCCCTCGTCGTAGGGCTCCAGTTCGAGAGCGCGGCCCAGGTGGCGGATGGTCTCGTCCACCTCGCGGGCACCGTGTGCCAGCGAGGCCAACTTGCGTATCACGCGCAGGTAGACCCGACGGGCCTCCTCGCGTGTCGGTCGGGACCAGTCGTCGTACGGCTCGTCCTCCAGGAAATCTCCCCGGTAGCGCTGTTCGGCGAGGAGGAGCGTGGCGCGCGCGTCATCGGTCTCACCGTGCTCGGCCAACCGGAAGCCGTGTGCCGCTTCGGTGAGGAACTCCTCGACATCGAGCTCAAGGTGACCGACGTCGAGCGCCAGACTGGGGTGCGCGGCGATGATGAAGTGGTCGGTCGACGTACGGCGCTCCGGATCGAGCACTCCGCGGAGGGTGGACAGGGCCACGGACAACCGGTGACCGACCCGGTCCGGGTCCTGGGCGGGCCAGAGCATCTCGCCGAGTTGTTCCCGGGGGACCGCGCGACCACGCCGGGCGGCGAGGATCCGGAGCAGATCCCGTGCCTTGCGTGACTGCCACGCCGTGGCCAGCACCTGCGAGCCTTCTACGAACACCTCGAAGCGTCCGAGGGTGCGGACGGTGACCTGTGCGACGCAGCGCGGGCCCTGCCGGCTGAGCGTCGGCGGCGGCACGCCGGCACCCGTCAGCCGCTCCGCGGCCAGTTGGGCGTTGACGCGCTCCTGCGGATCCGCGCCGGGCAGCCGGCTGAGCAGCACAGCGAGTCGGTCCGCCGCCACGGCCGACCTGATGTCGCGCAGCGTCGCCGCTGCCTCCCGCCAGGCGTCGCGGGTGTCGTCGAAGTCGGTGGCGGCAGCCCCGCGAAGCTCCAACGCCTCGGCGAGCGCCGCACGGTCACGATGCAACCGGGCGGCGGCGGATGCCGTCCGCGCCACTTCGGCGGCCCGTGTGCGATCTCCGATCTCCAGTGCCACCCAGCCGAGCGCGAGCTGGGCGGTCGCCGAGTCCGGGCCGCGTTCCAGTTCGACGGCGCGTTGTGCCAGGGCGAACGCCGTGGCGCCGTCCTCGGCGGCCAGCACGCGGGCCAGTCCGGCGAGCGCGGGCACCTGGATCTGAAGATCGTTGACGGGTTCGCTGGCGCGGAGCGCCTCCTCGTACGCTGCGCGAGCCAGATTGGTGCGGCCCCGCAGCGCGTGGATATCGCCGATACCCACCAAGGGGTACGCCACCTTGCGGGACCCCATGCGCTGCAGGAGCGGTACGGCGCGTTCGTAACACGCGGTGGCCTCGGCGAGCTGACCGAGGCGGAAGTAGGCCGAGCCCTCGTTGCAGAGCGCCAACGCGAGCATCGCGGCATGTCCGTTGGCCTGGGCCAACTCCACGGCGGGTCGCACCTCGGCCAGCGCTTCGAGATATCGGCCCTCGCCCACCAGGGCGGACGCGCGGTTGGCTCGGATGCGGGTCACCTGGACGGTGTCGCGCGCCGCCTCGGCGGCCCGCAGCGCCTTCTCGTGATGCTCGTCGGCCGCCGGTCGATCACCGCGCAGCTTGGCGTCGAGGGCGAGCGCGGTGTGCGCGGCGGCGAGTGCGGCGTCACCCCCGACCGCTGTCGCTGCGACGAAAGCCCGTTCGGCGTTGTCCCGACACGCCTCGGCGTCCCCGGTCGTCCACTGTGCCGACGCGGTCCAGGCCAGCAGGCGGGCGTTGTCGGTGGACGGGTACGCGTCGAGCACACCGCGCTGGAGGACCTCCAGAGCGGACTGCGGCTCGCCACGCAGATAGTGCACGAGGCCGTACCGCCAGGCGAGCCCCGCCGCGAGGGACTCCTGACGATCGGCCAGTGCGGCGTACACGGCGAGTGCGGTGTCGAAGTCGCCGCGCATCTGAAGCGCCTCCCCGTACAGCAGCCGCAGGCCGTTGGTTCGGGCATGGTCGGGTAGGGACTGGAAGGTGTCGACGACGGCCTCGGCGCCGCCGGAGGCGAGCAGCTCCCCGCCGTGGTCGAGGAGGATCCGCGCCGCCGCCTCGGTGACACCGGATTTCCCGTACGACCGAAGGGCCGGGTCGAGGAGCCCGTGCTCGACGTACCAGGCCGCCGCTCTGGTGTGCAGGCGTTTCGCTGCCGCCGGAACCAACGGGAAACGGCGGCGGGCGACGCTGGCGACGACCGGCACCATCCGGTACCCGTGCCCGCCCGTGGTCACCGGGACGAGAATGCCGGTGCGGGCCAGTTGGTCCAGCCGATGCCCCCCGTGTCGGTGCCCGAGGACACGGCACAGATCGGGGTGTGACGGGTCGAGGTGCGCCGCGTCCCGCAGCAGCCGGTGGACTTCGGGCGGCAGCTCCGCGAACACCTCCCGTACCAGGAAGGACTCCAGTGGTGTTCCCGGCTCGGACGGGTTGTCCCAGTCCGTGCCGGTGGCAGCCGCGGCCCGCGCGGCCAGGGTGACCAGCGCCGGCCAGCCACCGGTCGCGGTGTGGATCCGGCTCGCGAGTGCCGGGTCGGTCAGGCCGTGGTCGGCGGCGAGTACGGACGCCACCTGGTCGGGCGAGAGCGTGAGATCCGTCGGACCGTGCACGGCGAGCAGCCCCGACTGCCGCCGGGAGAGCGTTGGCGGGTGGCGGGTCACCAGGACGACCCTGAGCTGCGGGGGAAGGCGTTCCAGCGTGTCCAGCAATGTCTGTAGCCGGCGGCCGGAGAGTCGCGGAACGTCGTCGAGGATGAGCCAGCTCGGCTCGTCGGCGGGCAGGTCCGTCGCGGACCGGGCGCCGAGGGTGGCAAGCCATTCCGGCCCGGCCGTCGCCAGCGCCGCGACGTCCGGTCCGTCGCACCAACGCACCGAGCGGTCGCCCAACCAGCCGCGCACGGCGAACGTCTTGCCGTACCCGGCGGCGGCGACCACGACGGTGCACCGCCGGCTCCAATCTCGATCCGCCGTGGCGTTCATCCGGTGCCTTCCGGTCGAAGCTGGTCCATGTTCCATTGGGCGCTGTGCTGGCGGCATCGCGCACGCGAGCGTCGCCGTTACGACACCGAATCCCGGCGTATTTGACGCCACCTTGACGACGCTCTGAACCTCGCCTCGAAGGATGTCCCGGGAAAGGCACGCCGAGGCACGAACCGTCGGGGTCCGCGTCTCGCAATCGATCGGATGAGGAGTTGTGATGGCACGAGTGCTGTCGGGACGTGCACTGCTCGCAGTGCTGGTCGTCCTGCCGACGCTGACCGCGTGGAATGCCGCGCCGGTCAGCGCCGCCGGTGGGGCAAGCCCAGGGGTGTACGACGAGCCCGTGGACCGCGACATCGAGCTGGCGCGGCTGGGCTACCAGAACGGTGTGCGGGTGGTGTTCTCCCGCGACGAGGCGTCCGGCGACTGGGGTATCCGTCAGGACGGGGAGATGGGCCGCAACGCGCCCCTGGCGTACGACGAGAAGCAGAGCCTGCTGCAGACGTACCTGACCATCACGCCCAGGTCCGTGCCCGTCCCGCGGGTGCTGCTGTCGGAGCCACCGGCCGGCACGCCGACCCCACCGGAGCTGGCCTACCGGACCATCGTGGCGTCCCTGGTCGTCGCCGACGATCTCGCCGTGCCGACGTCGGGCGGAATGTCCACCGCAGCGGTGATGACGTGCTGGGACCTGTACTGGAACTCGTACAACTGGGCCGAGCTGCCCGGGTATCCGAATCCGGGCTCGGTGTGGCACCCGGCGAAGACCTACTACTCGTCCGACTTCGGCGGCATGAAGATGTACTCCTACAGCTACCTCGCCAACTGCGGCGGGTACGCCCGGCACCGGATCTACTACAAGTCGGCCGGTGACTACTACAAGCACCACGACTACGAGGTGGCGTCCTTCCACTGGCAGGCGGTCAAGAAGGGCTCGGTGCACCGCTACCGCAAGGTGGTCTATGACGGGGCGGCGGGGGACACCCGCAACGGCAAGTACACCGGCTAGCGACGTCGGTGACGGCGGGCCTCTGCCGCGTCCGCCGTCATCCGGCCGGGCCGTGGGTGATCAGAGGCAAGGTCCTCGGTGGAAAGCTGTCGCGGCTGAGGAGTTGATGGCCTGTCCACTTGACCGGTGATGGTCGGCTCGCCAAGGCCAGCGGCGTTCGCTGCAAGATCCGATTGCTCGCGGCGTCCTGACCGTCAGGCGACTGCCCGACCAGGAGATCCGCTCACGGCCGGGAAGCCGGTCTGGTCGAGTCGTGGGACGCTACCGGCATGGCGAGGATGAGCGCACGGACGTGGTTCCGGATGACTCGGAGGCAGCGAGCCATATTCGTCGTCGGTGCCTGCATCGCGCTGGTAGGGCTGGTGCTTGCCTTGACGGTCAACACCGCGCTCGGGTCAATCATCATGGCGGTATCAACGTTCGCCATGATCGGTGCCCAGATATTCGCCCCGCCCGGGTAGCCACCCGCAACCCCAGATCTGTCCGGCGTGCGACCCTCGACTCAACCCTGGACGCCCCCGGTCGCGTCTCACTCTGCGTCCGCACGTAGACGCGAGGTGGACGCGACCTGGAGGTGGCGTGAGTCGGCACGAGGACGACGAACAGTTCCGGCTGTTCGTCCAACGGCAGTGGGGATCACTGCTCCGAACGGCCTACCTGTTGACCGGTGACCGGGGGTCAGCCGAGGACCTGGCGCAGTCGGCGTTGGAGAAGACTCATCGACGCTGGGGGCGGGTGCTGCGGAGGGACGCGCCGGAGGTCTACGTACGCCGGGCGATGGTCAACACGGCGATCTCCTGGCGGCGTCGGCGGCGGCCGTTGGAGGTGCCGCTGCTGACCTCCGACAGCCAGCCGACGCGGGACGCGTACGCGCAGGTGGAGGAGCGACAACTGCTCCTCGCCGCGTTGCGGCGGTTACCGCCCAGGACCCAGGCGGTGCTGGTGCTGCGCTACTTCGAGGATCTCAGCGAGGCGGACACCGCCAAGGTTCTCGGCTGCTCCGTCGGCTCGGTGAAGAGCCAGTCGTCGCGCGGGTTGGCCCGGCTGCGGAGCGAGTTCGCCCCACCCGCCGCTCAGTCCCCGGTACGGCTCGAGGAGGAACTGGCATGACCGAGAGCTTCGCGAATTCGACGCTCAGTCCCGCGCTGCGGCAGGCCGCGCACGGCGTCGACGTACCCGAGGACCCGTGGCCCGGCTTCGCCCGCAGCGAGCGACGGCATCAGCGGACGCGGCTAATCCGAACGGCGCTGGCCGCCGCGGTCGGGGTCGCGCTCGTCGGAGTCCAGACCAACGTGGTTCCCCTGCCCGGATGGGCACCTGGCATCGCGGTCGCCGCCACCCCGACAGCGCTGCTCGACGCGTCACCGCGGGGCGCGCTGGCCGGGGATCAGGCCTGGCTGGACACGCTCCGGGCGCGGATCAGCACCGATCCGCCGGTGAGAATCGATGCCCCGTTGGGCGGCTGGAAGGTCGGCGATCGTGACCGGATCCGTCTGATCTACGGCAGTGACCAGCCGGGCCACCGGGTGGCGCTGGTCGCGGTGCCGCTGCGGTTCGGCCTGCTGACCAGGGAGGCACTGGTCTGGTACGTGGGTCCGGTCGGGGCCGCTGCCCAGCAGATGCGGTACGGCGGCCACAGCGAGGGTGACGACGACCCGGTGATGACGCTGATGCAGGCCTATCCTGACCGGGCCGGATTTGCGGTCGTTGTCGGTCCGGCTGAATCCACCGTGACGATCAGTGGCGACCCTCGGTACACGTCGAGGGGGACCCTGGAATACCAGAACATGGCCAGGGCGGACGGAGGAGGAGTCGGGTTCGCCGTCCTGCCTTCCGAACCCCTTCCGAGTGAGCCCGTTGTCCGGGTCAGCCGCGGCGACCAGGTGTTTTTCCAGGGCGGTCTGGGTGGCGGCCCGTACGCCGCGGTCGACCCGACCGGGCCGGAGATGGATGCCCTGCTCACCGCCGCCCGCCGACCCGCCCGAGGTACGCCGCTCGACGACGCCAACCTCCGCAACTTCGTCCAAACGGCACTCCTGAACAGCCATCTCCCGGCAACCGGCACGACGGTACGGGTGCGGTGGTCGGGCAGCGAGCATGGCCAGGCCGCCGCGCTGCTCACCGTGCAGCCAACCGGCGGGGGAGTGATCGTGTACGCCATGCACGGCGACGATCGGACCGGATGGTGGACGGACCTGCGGCTGCTGCTGCCGGCCGAGGGCGCCGACCAGCGACCGATCGGCTGGCGGATCCGGGCCGACGACGGCACCCGGCCGCCCACGGGTCGGGTGCGGGTGATCGCCCCGCCGGACGCGGCCCGTGTCACGGTGACGGTCGGAGGCGCACCCCCGGCGACGGTCACCCTCGACGCGTCGAACGCCGGCACCACCCAGGTGCCGACGGACCAGCCGGCCACCCTCACCGCGTACTCCACGGATGGCGGCGTCCTCGGAACCACACCGTTGCCGCCGGTCGAAACCGACACCGACGGAGGGGGACTGCCGGGCGACAGCCCAGCTACCCGGGTGACACCCTGACGCAGCGGAAGCGGGCCGAGTCGTCCGAGGACGGCTCGGCCACGCCGAGCAGTATTGGGGATGCGAGGCGGCCGACCAGCGAGTGTCAATGCCGATATGGCTGAGCTGCAGCGTCCTGGCCGGTACCACCCGCGCGTATCAGTCGGGCTTGGCCCATACCGCGTACCTGGACGCATACCTCGTCACGAAATAGCGGTGGCGATCTCCGGTCGGGTCGCGGTGATGCGGCGGCGGCGCACCGGGTACGGCACCGGGTGGGAGATGCCCCAGGCGGCGCCCTTGCAGATGACCTCCTTGTAGCGGGCTGCGACCTTTCCCTTGAGGAGGGATGGCTTGGCCCGGTCGTCGGCGGTGACGTACTGGATGATGCCGTCGCGGCGGCCGAGGCTGATGCACTGGTTGTAGTAGCGCGGCGAAGTCTGGGGGATCTTCAGACCGGTCAGGCGCGCGGCGATGGCATCGGCGGCCTGCCAGGCCATCGGGACCCCCGAGGCGCAGGACATCCGCAGTGGCTTGCCGCCCGGCCCCTCGGCGAGTGCGGCGTCGCCCACCGCGTACACCTCGGGGTGTGAGACCGAGCGCATCGTGGTGTCGACGATGATCTGCCCGGTCGCCGCGACGGTCAGGGTCGTGGCGGCGGCGATGGGGTGGACGGCGAAGCCGGCCGTCCACACGGTGACCTGGGCCGGGATCACCCGGGCGTCGGTGGTGACCGCGCCGGTCGCCTCGACCCGTGCGATGTCGGTGTGCTCGTGGACGGTGATGCCGAGCCGATCGCAGACGACGCGCAGGTGCTGCTGCGCCTTCTCGTTGAGCCAGTCCCCGAGGCCGCTGCGTGCGGCGATCGCGACGTCGAGGTCGGGTCGGGCCTCCGCGATCTCGGTGGCAGCTTCGAGGCCGGTGAGGCCCCCGCCGACGACGAGCACGCTTCCGCCGGCCGCGAGCTGGTCGAGGCGGTCGCGCAGCCGCAGCGCCGAGGTCCGGCCAGCGATGTCGTACGCGTGCTCGGCGACACCGGGGACGCCGTGGTCCGCGGACGCACTGCCGAGGGCGTAGACGAGCGTGTCGTACGCGATCTCGTCGGTGCCCTGTTCGTCGAGGAGTGCCACGGTCCTGCGGTCGGCGTCGACGGCGGTGACCCGCGCAAGTCGCACCGTCACGCCGGTGCCCGCGTAGACGTCGCTGAGCGGGCGGCGCTTGAGGTCCTGCCCGGTGGCGACCTGGTGCATGCGGACCCGCTCGACGAAATCGGCGTCGGCGTTGACGACGGTGATCTCAGTGTCGCCGGGGTGCAGCCGCTTGGCGAGACGCCCGGCGGCGATGGCTCCGGCGTATCCGGCCCCGAGGACGACGATGCGGTGCTTCATGGTGTCACTCCTGTCTCGGTGGTGGTCGCTTCCTGAACCGGACAGCGACGCGATTCCTGACAGGAGGCGGCTATGACCTGGGTCACCAGACGCGGAGGAGGGGCTCCCCATGTTCGGAGGCGGCCCACTGCCGCGTGGCGCGTACAAGCTTGTCGGGGTTGACCTGGCTCTGGATGGCCGCGATACCCTCCGACGTCACCTCCAGGGATATGACGCCGAAGACCTGGCCGTCGATCACGACCACCACCGCAGGGCCGCCGTTGACGACTTCGGCGTAGAAGGCGGGGATGCCGCCCGCCACGTTCCTCTTGGCGTCGGTGGGCTTGAACAGGCCGCGCAGGAACCTCGCCACCGCCAGCGCGCCGACGACCGGCGTGGTCCGAGCCGGGATCTTGCCCCCGCCGTCACCGGTGCTCGTCACGTCGTCGGTCAGCAGCTCGACCAGCCGCTGGATCTCGCCGTTGTTGGCCGCTGTGAGGAACTCCGCGACGATCTTCCGCGCGGCGGCCCCGTCGACCTCCGCGCGGGCCCGGTCGCCCGCGACATGCTGTTTGGCGCGTCGGTAGATCTGCTGGCAGTTCGACTCGGTGACGCTGAGGATCTCGGCGATCTCGCCGTGCGAGTAGCCGAAGGCCTCCCGCAGCACGTACACCACCCGCTCCTTGGCCGACAGCCGCTCCATGAGGGTGAGCACCGCCATCGAGACCGATTCGCGCTGCTCGGCCGTGTCGAGCGGGCCGAGCATCCGGTCCCCGGCGAGGACCGGCTCGGGCAGCCACGTGCCCACATAGCTCTCGCGCCTGGCTCGCGCCGAGGTGAGCTGGTTGAGGCACAGGTTGGTGAGCACCTTCGTGAGCCACGCCTCGGGCGTCTCGACCCGCTCCCGGTCGGCGGCCTGCCAGCGCAGGAACGTGTCCTGGACGGCGTCCTCAGCATCGCTCGCCGAGCCCAGCAGGCGATAGGCGATCGCCTCCAGGCGAGCCCTGGAGTGCTGGAACAGCTCGACCTCGTCCGGACTGACCGACATGGTTCGACAGTATCCACGCGTGTCGCGCACCGCCTGACCGTCCCCAGGTGGGGGACAGCGTCCTGCTCGTCCAGCGTCTCCGACGGTCGACAGGTCGGGTCTCCCCCTGCCCGGTACACGGCGCGGGCGGTAGAGCGTGGCGGCCACGGTCGTCAGGCAGATCGCGACGGCGGCGAGGAGCGGCGGGCGGGCGCCGAGGTGGACGGCTGCGGAGCCGAGTGGGATCGCTGCGACGAGAGGCCCGAACATCGCGGTGTTGGCCGTCGCGGAGACCCTGCCCAGCAGCGCCGCCGGTGTGTGCGTCTGCACGGCGGTCACCGCCGCGACCAGGGTCCAGGGCAGGCCGACGCCCGCGACCACCGCGCCGATCACCGTGGCCGGCACCCACGGCACGCAACGTGCCAGACAACCGACCGCGAACAGCACCGTCCCGGCGACGCCGACGGCAATGGAACCTCGTCGGGCGATGAGCCGGCCGACGATCAGGCCACCGATGATGGAACCGGCGCCCTGCGCGCTGGCCAGCACACCGAGGAACGTCGTCGGTAGGCGCAGCTCCGAGATGACGATCGCGTAGATCGCCGCGGTCGTGAACCCGGACATGGCAATCGACACGGCCGCGAGCACGACCGGCACGCCCGTCGCACGCTGTCCGAACAGGACAGATAATCCGGTACGCAGGCCGCGACGCCGCTGCGTTGGCTGGTCGGGTGGCGTTCGGCGCAGACGCACCGCCGCGTACAGAATCGCGACCAGGACCGGCATGGCCGCGCTGAGTACGACGACCGCGTGACCGCCGCGCCATGCGTAGAGGCCCGCCCCGGCCAGTGGAGCGACGAGCTTCATGCCCTCCTGTGCGCTTGAGCGCCACCCGTTGACGTTGCCGAGTTCCGTCGGCGACAGCGCGGACGGCAGCAGCGCTGTCTCGCCGGCGTCGATCAGCACGTAGCTGACGCCGTAGGCGCACGAGACGACGAAGATGAGCCATGTCTGCCCTGGCCCCCGCACCGCGAGGAGTGCCAGCAGGGCGGCGGCCAACAGGAGGTTGACGGCGATGACCAGGGGTCGCCGGGGCGCCCGGTCGAGCAGGCCGCCCAGCCACGGGCCGGCGAGGACCGGGGCGTACACGCAGAGCCCGGCGAGGGCCGCGAGCCCGGTGGAGCCGGTGAGGTCCAGGATCCAGATGCCGGCCACCAGGGACATGGCGCTGCTGCCGAAGCCGGACAGCAGCGAGATCGCCACGAACAGTCCCGCGTTGCGACGCATGACTCAGATCCTCAAGCTTGAGCTTGGGGCAGGCAATAGCGTCGGTGTGCGTCAATGATCCGTTGACAAGGTGGCGTCAATCTTGGCCGCGGCAGCCCGGACGGGTGCCGGCAGTCGCTCGCCCGCTGCGGCGAGGTCAGTGGCGAGATGCAGGGCCAACGCGTACAGCGAGCCCGGGGCGGCATCCAGGGCAGCGTCCACCGTGCTCCGCACGAGCGCCGCTCGACGAAAACGTGTGTCCCACCGCTGGTCTGCGGCAATCCAACGCCCGAGGTCGGCCACGGCGGTCCGTAGTGCAGCGATTCGCGGTGCGAAGCGGAGGTCCAGGTGCTGCCGCCGCGACCACCGCGCCGCCACCAGGCGCTGCCGGCGCTGCTCCGCGGCCTGCCGGCTGCCGAGACCCAATGCTGTCGCTATCTGCGCCCACGTCGCGCCGTCGTGGCGCGCCCGATCGATGAGCGCCAACTCCTGCTCGTCCAGGCGGGCACGGGTAGCGCGAACCTCCGCCAACTGAGCCAGCTCCGACGTCATGTGTCAACGTTACATTGACGCCATGCCTGTCTCAGGGCGCTCCAGCCGGGCCGGCTCGCGCACCATGAACACGTCCACCGCATCCTCGGTCTCCAGCGTGAATCCGTGCCGCTCGTACAACCGCCGCGCCGGACTGCCCTGCAGCACGTTCAGCCGGAGCCGGGTGCCGTCACGGTCGCACTGGTCCAACAGCCCGCGCAGCACGGCCGTACCGATGCCGCTGCCCTGCAGGTGCGGGGCCAGGTAGAAGTGCTCCAGCCAGTGGGCGTCGGCGGCGGGCCGCAGCGCCACGCAACCGGCGAACGCGCCGCCCACCTCGACAACCCAGGTGTACGCCGCTGCGAAACCGTCCCGCAGGCGCTGCCGCACCCGCTGTTCGTCGTACCGCCCGAGCCGCTCCAGATCCGCCCGTAGCACCACAGCCCGCAACTCGGCCACCGCCTCGACGTCCATCACCGAGGCCGGTCGAATCTCCCAGTCCACCATGATCGCCAAGCTATCGCTGCCAGGCGGTTCTAGCGTTGGCGCAGCCCTGCGACGAGGAACCCGACCATGCGGCGCGCGTCATAGCGGGGATCGCCAGCGCCGATGCAGAGGTTGCCGACGCCACGCAGCAACTCCAAGGCATTCACGTCGGGGCGGATCTCGCCCGCCGTGGCGGCGGCGTCGAGCAGTTGGGCGCACACGGGCACCAGGCGGTCCAGGAAGTAGGCGTGCAGGGTCGCGAAGGCGGCGTTGTCGGACTGTAGCGCCTCGGCGAGGCCGTGCTTCGTGACCAGGAAGTCGACGAAGAGGTTGATCCATTGCGCCAGGGCAGCGTGCGGCGTGCTGCTGTCGGCCAGCAGCACCGGCCCGGCCTCCGCACACGCCTCGACCTGGTGTCGATAGACGGCGACGATGAGGTCGGCGCGCGTCGGGAAGTGGCGGTAGATCGTGCCGACACCGACGCCGGCCCTGGCCGCGATGTCGCGTACGGGCGTGTCGACGCCGGAGGCGACGAATGCCGCGGCGGCGGCGCTCAGCAGCGTCGCCTCGTTGCGCCGGGCGTCGGCTCGCTTCCGCGGGGCCGCTTGCCCTGATCCGCTGTCGATGTCGGCCACCGCGCCGTTACCTCCACCACTCCACTTGGCAAACGGAACAGCGTTCCGTATGGTTCTAGCGGAACACGGTTCCACTTGCCCAGCATGCCAGAGCAGGTGGGCCAGAGCCAAGCCACGCTCCCGTCTCATGGAGGAACAGTCATGCAGTACCGCACCTTGGGCCGCACCGGTGTGCAGGTCAGCACCCTCGTACTGGGCGCGATGAACTTCGGCCAACTGGGACGAACCACCCAGGAAGAGGCGACGGCGATCGTCGACGCCGCGCTGGAGGGCGGGATCAACCTGATTGACACCGCCGACATGTACGGCCAGGGCGAGTCGGAGGAGTTGGTGGGCAAGGCCATCGCCGGCCGTCGCGACGACATCGTGCTGGCCACGAAGGCGGCCATGCCCATGGGTGATGAGCGCAATCACCGGGGCAGCTCGCGCCGTTGGCTGGTCACCGAGCTGGACAACAGCCTGCGCCGCCTCGGCGTCGACCACGTCGACCTCTACCAGATCCACCGCTGGGACCCGACCACCAGCGACGAGGAGACGCTGTCGGCTCTGACCGATCTGCAGCGGGCGGGAAAGATCCGCTACTTCGGCTCCTCGACCTTCCCCGCGTACCGGCTCGTGCAGGCCGAATGGGCCGCGCGGGAAAATCACCTCAGCCGCTACGTCACGGAGCAGCCCAGCTATTCGATCCTGCAGCGCGGGGTCGAGGCCCACGTCCTGCCCGTGACCGAGCAGTACGGGCTCGGCGTGCTCGCGTGGAGCCCGCTGGCCTCGGGCTGGCTGTCGGGCGCGGTCCGTGCGGGCCGGGACATCACCACCAGCCGTTCGGCGATCCTGCCGGAGCGCTTCGACATCAGCATCCCAACAAACCAGGCCAGGTTGGACGCCGTCGAGCAGCTGGCCACAGTCGCCGACGAGGCCGGCCTCACCATGATCCAGCTCGCGCTCGGGTTCGTCACCGCGCACCCCGCCGTGACCAGCGCGATCATCGGCCCCCGCACCATGGATCACCTGCACTCGCAGCTCGCCGCCGCGGACACCGTCCTCACCGCCGACGTGCTCGACGCGATCGACGCGATCGTCGCGCCCGGCGTCGACCTTGCCGCACACGAAAAGTTCGACACCCCGCCCGCTCTGCTCGACGCGGCACAGCGACGTCGCTGATTCCACGCTGCCCGAGTCGGCGGAGCTGGTCGCCTAGGATGGGGTTCATGAGCGCTGAGGCTGTTGGCATGCACATGCCCGCCGTTGTGACGCTCGACGACGTGGCGGCGATGAACGCTGCCGATCCGAACGGTCACCGCTACGAGACCAGCCCCGAGGGGGTCCTGTCGGTCATGCCGCCGCCCGATTCGGAACACGCCATGATCGCCAGTCGCCTCTTCGCCTGGTTGATCATGGCCGGATGGCCCGCCGAACAGGTGCTCCAGGCGGCCGGTGTGCGCATCTCCGGACCGGACGGTGACGGCGGCCGCATTCCAGACCTCAGTGTTTGGCGTAAGCCGCCGACTCGCAGCGTCTGGGCAGCGGTCACCGACGTCGTACTCGTCGTGGAGATCGTCTCGCCAGGCTCAGAGGCGATGGACGCGGTGACCAAGGTGCGCGAGTACGCGTCGGCGGGGATACCGCAGTACTGGGTGGTCGACCGGGACGGCGCTCAGACGGTCACCCTGCACCGGCTCAGCGGGGACGGCGCCTACGAGGCGCGGGCACGGATGCCGCTGGCCTGGCTGCTCCAGACTGTCCCCGCCGACCATCTCGACTGAACGTCAGCGCCGACGGAAAGGGCCTGTCGTATCGTTCCGGCTCACCGCGCGGGCCTGGGCTGTGCGGGGCACCGCCTCCGAGTAACCACTGCGCCGAAGCCACACCAGCGCGGTGTCGCGATCCGGACTGGACGGTAAAGCCCCTGGTAGAGCACTGTTGGGGCAGGTGGAGGTAGACGGGTGGCGGGCCACATCCCAATCCTCCGGACCGGCGGGGACAACATCGTCCGCACCGGTGCCGCCCTCACACAGCCCGGCCTCGACGCGGCGGCGGTCACGGCACAGAAGCCGTGTCGATCACGCGTACGACCGTCCGTGGCTGCCACCGACACCCCTGCGGGCGCCCGCAGCGGTGCTTCCGCCCACGGGGAAAAGGACGTCAGCACCGCCGACAGTCAGGCGATGCCGCCCACTGGCCGTGCCTGCCGTCCCCGTGCCCCGCCGGCCTCTCGCACTGTGGACCCCGCCGGGTCCGGCGTCGCTCAACCGCGCGCCGAGCCCTGGCGATCGAGCCAGAAAGGGCCCGACATGGCCGCTCCCACCGCGACCGCAGCCTTGAACGCATCCGTCTTCGCGCCGGGTGACCAGATGCTGCTGACCGTCACCTACTCAGACGCCGACACCAAACCGCTGACCGTCACCATCGTGGTCACCGACGCGCAGGGCAACAGCAGCGCGCCGGTCAAGGTCACCGCGGTCATCGACCCGCTCACCGTGACCGTCACCGACAACTCCGGGCGTGCCTGGACCCGGGTCTCCGACAGCGGCTCCGTGGCCGTGTACCGGTCGGTGGCGTGATGCCCCGGGTCACGGCCCAGGTCCGCGACGCCGCCGGAAACACCGCGACGGCCACCGCCGACTACAGCCTGAGCCAGCCGGTGCTCGGTGGCTACTACCTGTCCGGCGGGGCCGATCCGACCGCCGACATGGCCGGCGGCAGCTTCCGGTCGCTCACCCAGTACCGCAGCTTCGCCGACGGTTACACCTTTCCCGGCTACAACCGGCCCTGGCTGATCAACCTGGGTAAGGCCGGGGTGCAGATGAACATGGTCCTTGAGCTGAAGCACTACGGCGCCCCGAACGCGGGGCCGCAGACCTTCACCGTGGACGTCACCAACTACACCGTGCCAGCGCCGTCGATGACCATCCAGCAGCGACCCGGCACCACCTGGCCGAGGGCGTACGGGTACGGCCAGGTGCTCAAGGGCCAGTGCGACGGGCTGTTCCACCGCGCGCTGGCGCAGTACCGGACGCTCGGCTTCGGGGTGAACATCCAGCTCGCCTCGGAGTTGGACACCGACCACGAGTTCGGCACCACCGAGGACGGCAAGGCGTACACCTGGGCCGAGTCGGACGCTCGGGCGGTGCAGGCGATGAACTACATCCTCACCTGGTTCAAGGCCCGGACGGTGCCCGCCGGGACGACCTTCTCGGTGGGGCTGGGCGGCTTCGACCGGGCCTGCTTCCAGCGCACCCACCCGGAGGCGCTGATGGCCCGACTCGACTTCCTCCAGTGGAACGCGTACGCCACCAACGCCAGCCACACCGCGCTGGCCCGGTTTCGCCGCACCAAGGACTGGGCGGTGGCGGACCTCGGCCCGGTGGCGCTGTCCCGGCCCGTGATCATCGCGGAGTGGGGAGTCAGGTCGGCCGAAATTCCGAACCAGTCGGCCTGGATCGCCACCGTGCCGGCGGCGATCGCCCAGCTCAACGCCGAGCGTGGGCCGCGGATCGTGCGGACCAACTACTTCAACTCCGGGTGGGGCACCCTGACGCCGAAGGCGGAAGGGTTGGCCGCGCTCCGGGCCGCGTACACCAAGCGGCCCTACGTCTGACCGAGCCGCCAGCGCTCAGTACGCCAGCTCGACCGAGCGGCCGAGCAGTTGAGTGCCGTTGTTGCCCAGCCAACCCTCGGCTGCCGCGGCGTGCTGGCTGAACGTGTGGATGTCCCGGAACCGGCGTTGCAGCGGCGCACCGTCCCGGGACGCCCCGCCGCCACCGGCCCGGTAGCAGGCGTCCACCGCGGCGGCGGTCCGCTCGGTCACCCAGGGCAGCGCGGCCGAGATCCGCGGGTGCAGCCGGGCCACCGCTGCCGGGTCGGTGGCGCAGGCGGCCCAGAGATCGTCGGCCAGGTCGCGCAGCAGCGCCCGCGCGGCCCGGACGTCGAGGTCGGCCCGGCCGAGCTGGATCCGGAAGGCCGGCGAGTCCGCCAGCGACTGGCGGGCGTAGAGCCGCTGCCGGCCGCCGGCCAACGATGCGACCATGTCGTCGAGTGCGCCCTGCGCGATGCCCACGGCCACCGCGCCGAGGTGCAGCACGAAGTGCACCAGCGGCGCGACGAAGCCCGGCCCGGGTACGCAGGGCACCCCGGTGAACAGGTCGAGGCTGTCGTCGGTGGGGCAGAACGCGTCGGTCACCTCGACGTCGTGGCTGCCGGTGCCGCGCAGGCCCAACGCGTGCCAGGTGTCGTGGACGGTGACCCGGTCGGCCGGGAAGAGCATCGAGCGCAGCTGCGGCGGCTCCCCGGCCGGCGGCTGTCCGGCGTCGGTCACCAGGCAGTTGCCGAAGATCCAGTCGGCGTGGCGGCTGCCGCTGGCGAACGCCCAGCGCCCGGTGACCCGGTAGCCACCGTCGGTCGGCTCGGCTCGGCCCTGCGGGGCGAAGCCTCCGGCCACCACCACGTCCGGGCCTTCGGCGTAGAGCTTGTCGAACCGTTCCCGGGGCAACATCGCCAGCAGGTGCGGTGTCTCGGCGCCGATCATCACGGTCCACCCGGTCGCCCCATCCGCCCGTGCCAGCGTCTCCAGCACCCGCAGCCCGGTGTGCAGGTCGGCCTCGTAACCGCCGTGGCTACGCGGCACGAACATCCGGAAGCAGCCGGCGGCGCGCAGCGCGTCGAGCAGGTCGGCGGGCAACCCCCGGGTCTGCTCGATCTCGCCGGCCCGTCGGGACAGCTCCGGGACCAGGTCCGCCACGGCCGTCGTCAGCCGGTCGCGGTGCTGAGCATCCATCGTCTCCTCCTCGCGTCCGCCGAGCCGTCGGTCGCGGCAGGCTCCGTCCAGCGTGGACGTTGTGGCCTCGCGGGCGGTAGAGGCGTCGGCACCGGATGACCAGGACACCCGTCGCCCGTGACGGCCCGGTCGGGGGAGGTGCGCGGCGCGTTCGCCGGTCAGCGGGTACGGCAGGTCAGCTCTCGCCGAGTCGTTCGGCGTACGCGTCGCGCAACTCGGGCCAGCCGAAGTCCCTGGCCTCGGCACCCCGGATCGGGCCGACCGGGTCGCCGTCGAGCAGCCGGTCGGCCACGTCGAGGCAGAGGTGCCAGCCGGCCGCGACCATCGGCAGCATGCCCCGATCGGCGACCGTGTGCCGCAGGGTGAGTCGGGTGCCGGTGCCCAGCGGGCTCAGCTCCCAGCGCAGCAGGTCGTCGCCCCAGGTGTACTCCAGCACGTGCGGCGGCTCGGCACGCCGTACGCCCGCCGCGGTCGGTGTGGTGGTCTCCCCGTCGACCATGGTGAGCACCACGGCCCCGGGGGAGTCGAGGTTCCGGTCGGCGAGGAAGGGCGCCCACTCGGCGAGTCGGGCCGGGTCGGTCAGCGCCGCCCAGACGGTGGCCGGCGGATGCCGAAGGTCGCGGACGAAGACCAGGGTGACGCCGTCCTCGGCGGGTTCGGCGCGCACCTCGGCGGGTGGGCTGGGGCGGAACGCGTCGCGGTCCATTCACTGCTCCTGACTGTCGAGGTGCTGTTCCAGGGCGTCCAGATGCCGGTCCCACAGCCGGCGGTACGGGGCCAGCCACCCGTCGACCGCCCGCAGCGGGCCCGGGTCGAGGCGGTAGATCCGTTGCCGGGCGGCGATCCGGCAGGAGACGAAGCCGGCCTCGCGGAGCACGCGCAGGTGTTTGGAGACGGCCGGCTGGCTGACCCCGAGGTTGTCCACCAGTTGGCCGACGCTGTGCTCCGCGTCCCGGAGCTGGTCGAGGATCCGACGCCGGGTGGGCTCGGCGAGGACCGTGAAGGAGTCGAGGGACACGGAAGCCAATATGCCCCTCGGATCATATGTCCGTCAAGGCATATGCGGCGGTGCGCCCGTCCCGGAGCGGCACCGGAGTCAGATCCCTATGCTCGGATCATGGAACTGCGGATCTTCACCGAACCTCAGCAGGGTGCCACCTACGACCAGTTGCTCGCCGTCGCCCGCTGCGCCGAGGATGCCGGCTACGGTGCGTTCTTCCGGTCCGACCACTACCTGATGATGGGTGACGTGACCGGCGAGCCCGGCCCCACCGACGCGTGGACCACGCTGGCCGGCCTGGCCCGGGACACCAGCCGCATCCGGCTCGGCACGTTGATGACCGCCGCCACCTTCCGGCTGCCCGGCCCGCTGGCGATCACCGTGGCGCAGGTCGACCAGATGAGCGGCGGCCGGGTCGAGCTGGGCATCGGCACCGGTTGGTACGCCGAGGAGCACACCGCGTACGGCATCCCGTTCCCACCGCTGGCCGAGCGGTTCGACCGGCTGGAGGAGCAGCTCGCGGTCATCACCGGGCTCTGGTCCACGCCGCCGGGGGAGCGGTTCGATCACGCCGGGCGGTACTACCCGGTCAGTGACTCGCCCGCACTACCCAAGCCCGTGCAGCAGCCGCGCCCACCGATCCTGCTCGGCGGGACGGGCCCGAAGCGCACTCCCCGCCTGGCTGCCCGCTACGCCGACGAGTTCAACCTGCCGTTCGCCTCGGTGCCGGACACGGCGGCGCAGTTCGACAGGGTCCGCGCGGCCTGCGTCGAGATCGGCCGGGACCCGGCCGAGATGGTCTGGTCCAACGCCCTGGTGCTCTGCTGCGGGCGCGACGACGCCGAGGTGGCCCGCCGGGCCGCCGCCATCGGCCGTGAACCGGACGAGCTGCGGGCCAACGGTCTGGCCGGGACCCCTGGCGAGGTCCTGGAGACCATTGGTCGGTACAGGGAGATCGGTAGTGAGCGGCTCTACCTCCAGGTGCTGGACCTCAGCGATCTGGAGCACCTTGAGCTGGTCGCCAACGAGGTGATGGCGAAGCTCTGAGCCGGGGCGTGGTGCCGCCGGTCAGGCGTCGCGGTGAGCGCCGGCGCCCGTCCCGATCGCGTTCGGGTCGCGCAGCACGGTGTCCAGTCGCCCGTCCCCATCACTGTCCACATAGGTGATGTCGGGGATCCCGTCGCCGTCCACGTCGATCTGGACGATGTCGGCGACGCCGTCGCCGTCGAGGTCGGTGACCACCTCCACCGAGCCGTCCAGGTGCCGGGTCACAATCGACTGTGCCCCGGCACCGGGCGCGCGCGGCGCCGGCCCGGGTGTCGGCACCGGCGTCGGGGCCGGCGCGGGTGCCGGTGTGGGTCGGGGGCCGGGCGTGGGCGCCGGATGGCTCGGCAACCCGCTGGCCGGCGGCGCGCTGGCCTGCTCGACCTCGGTGCCGGTGGGGTCCAGCTCCTCCTCGGAGGGGAAGACATCGCCCCGTAGGGCCGGATCACGGTAGCTGCTCATGCGCGTAGGGTTCCCCGACGATGACGAGAACAACCGTGCCCGATCGACCGGTGTCCTCGGTGCCCGGTTTGGCGGAAGATGCTGGGACCGACGCCACGGTCATGAACGGGGGTCCGAGCGTGGAACTACGCCGGAATCGGGGCGCCCTGGTGCTCGCCCTGGTCTGCGTACTCGGTGGGGTGGTGTTGCTGGCGTTGCCGCGCGACGGCGCCCTGCTACGGATGGTCATCGCGGTGGGCGCTGTTGCGCTCGGCGTGGTGGCGCTGGTCAGCGCGCTGCGACCGTTCCGGTTCGGGATCGGCGCGGAGGGGCTCACCATCCGACGGCCCGGCCTACGCCGGGTGATCCGGTGGGCCGAGGTCGACGCGCTGATCCTCGACGAGCCACCCCGGCGCGACGGCCGTCCGGAGCCGCCGAGGCTGCTGCTGGTGCCCGTGCCGGGTGTGACGGTTGAGCCGGTGACCGCCCGCCATCCGATCGACGGCCGCCCCGCCATCGAGTTGCTCGTCCTCGACCAGGTCCGCGAGCGGCCCGAGCAGGTGTCCGCCGCGCTCACCCGCTACGCCGGTGACCGTTTCGTCGACCTGCCCACTCTGCGCGGCGCCGCCTTCGCCGACCCGGACCTCCCCGCCAGCCTGCGCGGCTACCAGATGAACCGGGTCGACCAGCTGATCCGGCGTGGCCAGGACGCCCTGGTGTCCGGGGACGCGCCGACCCGGCAGGCAGCCCGGGGCGAGATCGAACGCGCCTGCGCGGCTGGCCTGCCGGTCGCTCAGCGTGGCTATGGCGGGCTCCAGACGGATATGGCTCTGGGCGCCCTAGTCGTCGCGTTGGCCGACCACAAGTCCACCGATCGGGAGACCGCCACATGACCGCGCAGGGGCAGAGCGACGCATCGGGCGTCGTGCCGCGCCACAACTGGGCCCGCAACGTGCGGTACGCGGCGCGCGCGTTCCACCGACCCACCTCCATCGACGAGCTGCGCCGCCTGGTCGCCGGCAGCACCCGGATCCGGGCGGTGGGCAGCGGGCACTCCTTCAACCGCTTCGGCGACACCGTCGGTGACCTGGTCACGCTCGCCGGGCTGCCACCGGTGGTCGATGTGGACCCCGAGCGTGGGCAGGTCACCGTGAGCGGCGCGATGCGTTACGGCGACGTCGCCCAGCAACTGCACACCCAGGGGAACGCGCTGGCCAACCTCGCCTCGCTGCCGCACATCTCGGTGGCCGGCGCGGTGGCCACCGCCACCCACGGCTCCGGTCAGACCCACGGCAACCTGGCCACCTCCGTCGCCGCCCTGGAGCTGGTCACCGCCGACGGCGACCTGCTGCACGTCGACCGCGACGACGACGCGTTCACTGGCATGGTGGTCGGGCTCGGCGCGCTCGGCCTGGTCGCCCGGGTCACCCTGGACGTGGTGCCAACCTTCACGCTGCGCCAGTACGTACGCCTCGACCTGCCCCGGGAGGCGTTGGACGAGGCGCTCGGCTCGGCGTACAGCGTGAGTGTCTTCACCGACTGGCGTACGCCCCGGCTGCGTGAGGTGTGGCGCAAGCAGGTGGCGGACCAGCCGCCGCCCCCGGCGGACTGGCTCGGCACCACGGCCGCCGACGAGCCACGGCACCCGGTGCTCGGGATGCCGGCGGAGAACTGCACCCCGCAGCTCGGCGAGCCGGGCCCGTGGCACGAGCGGCTGCCGCACTTCAAGCTCGGCTTCACCCCGAGCAGCGGCGACGAGCTGCAGTCCGAGTACCACGTGCCGCGGACGGCGGCGGCCGACGCGCTCGCCGCGCTGGACGACGTGGCGCACCTGATCGCTCCGGTGCTGCAGGTGTCCGAGTTGCGCACGGTGGCGGCGGACGAGCTGTGGCTCAGCCCGAACCACCGGCGGGACAGCTTCGTGCTGCACTTCACCTGGACCGACGACACCGCAGCCGTGCTGCCGGTGGTGGCCGCGGTGGAGGAGCGGCTGGCACCGTTCGCGCCCCGCCCACACTGGGGCAAGGTCTTCGTCACCGACCCGGCTGAGCTGGCCGCCCGCTACCCGCGCCACGCCGACTTCACCGCCCTGCTGACCGACCTGGACCCGAAGCAGAAGTTCGGAACCAACCTGCTAAACCACTACTTCCCCCGCTAACCCCCGTTGACCTCCCCGCTGCCCCCACCCCGTTGACCTCCCCGTTGATCATGAAGTTATTGCCGCCTGGCGCGGCGTGTCGGCGCAATAACTTCATGATCAACGGGATGGGTTGGGGGTGCGGAGGGTGCTGCGTTGGACGGCGCGGCTGATGTCGCTGGGGGAGACTATTCCGGTTAGGCGGCCGTCGTCCGTCACCACCAGGGCGCGGCCGTCGGCGCACTCGCTGAGCCGGGGGAGCAGGTCGTTGAGCTGTTCACCCGGCTGGGCCAGGACCAGCTGGTCGGCCCGGCAGGCAACCTCAGCGAGGGTGGTCGACGCCCGCCGCTCGGGCGGTACGCCCCGCACACGGTCGACGGTGACCAGGCCGGTCGGCCGGCCCTCCTCGGTCAGCGGCAGCGCCGAATGCCGGTACGCGAACAGGTAGTGGTCGACGAAGTCGGCGACCGTCATCTCCGCCGAGGCGGTCTGCGGCTGCGGGGTCATGACGTCGCCTACCCGAATTCCGCGCAGCGCGCTCCCGGTGCGGGCCTGCCGCTCCTCCATCCCGGCCGCGCCGATCAGGAACCAGCCGATCAGCGCCAACCAGAGCCCACCGAAACCGACCCCGGACAGGAACTGCCACAGCCCGAGCCCGATCAGCAGCACCCCCAGCACCCAGCCAGCCCGGGCGGCGACCACGGACGCCCGGGTCCGGTCACCGGTGGCCTTCCACACGGCGGCGCGCAGCAGCCGGCCGCCGTCCAGGGGCGCGGCCGGAAGCACGTTGAAGATGGCCAGCAGCACGTTGATGCCGGCCAGCCACGCCACCGCCCCGAGCAGCAACCCGCCCTGCCCGGCCAGCGCGAGCAGCGCGGCTATGGCGCCGAAGAACGCCCCGATCAGCAGGCTGACCAGCGGGCCGACGCCCGCGATTCGCAGCTCCGCGCCCGGGTCGCGCGGCTCGCCCTTCAGCTCGGCCACGCCGCCGAACAGCCAGAGCGTGATGCCGTCGACCGTCAGCCCGTTGCGCTTGGCGACCACCGCGTGCGACACCTCGTGGGCAAGCAGGCCGACGAAGAAGACCACCGCCGCGGCCAGCCCGGCCAGGGTGTACGCCACGGGCGAGCGATCGGGGTACGAGCGGGGGAACTGGTTGGCGGCCAAAGCCCACGCGATCAGCGCAAAGATGACCAGAACGCTCCAGTTGACGCCAACCGGCACTCCTGCGACCCGGCCAAGCCGGAAGCTCGCCCTCATCCCGCGGAGATACCCACGAAGCTCGCAGGCATGCCGGGAAAGCAGGTCCCGGACAAGCGCGTGATCAGTCAGCGGTGCCGGGCGGGACGACCCAGGTGCTGGGTTGCCCAGTGATCGCGGTGATCAGGTCGAAGTCGCCGTCGTAGTGCAGGAGGGTGACGCCGTGTCGCTCGGCCGTGGCGGCGATCAGCAGATCCGCCATGGACAGCGCCCGGTGGTTGCCCTTGTGCAGAGCCTGCACCTGCACGTCGACCGCTCGATCCCAGACCTCGTCGGGCATCGACAGCCACCGGAAGCCGCCCAGCAACCACCGGGCACGCTGCGCATCTTTGGCAGTGCGGGCACTGTGAATGACTTCTATCTCGACCGCTCCGCACACGGCGAGCAGCCCTCGGTCGGAGAGCTCACCGAGCACCGGAGCCACTCGGCGTTTGGGCCAACGGGCGAGGGCTGACTTGTCCAGCAGGTAATGCTCGTGACTCACGCCGCGTCCGGCTTGGCGGTCTCGACAGGGCCTGTCAGATCGGGTAGCCCACCGCTCTTGAGCCAGTCGGCGAACTGCCGCCGCTTCTCCCGGTCGACGACAGCCTTGAGGGCGGCGTTGACGGTGGCCTTCTTCGTCGTGGTGCCCAGGATCTTGCCGGCTTCGGCGAGTAGTTCGTCATCGACATCAAGGATCGTCCGGCTCACGGTGCCTCCTCAGGTGGGCGATCATCGTCGATGATATCAATCAAGCGCGAAATTGATATCAAGCCCCGCTGAGTCGCCATGCTGACATCTGAATGCGGCCGCGAGTCGCCCGTCGGAATAGTTGCGAGGGTGGCAAGGCTGACCGATGACGGCGATGACCCGTACCTTCCGGTCGTACCCGCCGGCCCTGCTCATCACCTCGACCCGGGACGACCGGGTGCATCCCGGGCACGCCCGCAAGATGGCGGCCCGGCTGCGCGAGGACGGTCACGAGGTGGCCTACTACGAGTTCGTCGATGGTGGACACGGCGCAGCGGCGACCAACGAACAGCGGGCCTTCCTCTGGGCGCTGACGTTGGAGTTCCTCTGGCGGAAGCTGGGCGCGACGGCTCAGCGGCGGGGGGCCTCGCTGGCGATTGTCGCCTCCCGGGGCAGTGCCGCCGCGCGGAGCGCCCAGTCCAGCGCGTAGTCGGCGACCGCCTCCCAGCCGTCCTGCCCGACGGTGAAGTGCGAGCGTCCGGGAAACTCCTCGTACGCGGTGAGCGCCCGGGACTTCTGGTAGAGACCCGCGTTGGAGCGCACGACCGTCGCCGGCACCACATGATCGGCGCCCCCGCCCATCAGCAGCAGCGGCGCGCGGTCGTTGCGGCCGTTGTCCACCTTGGCGGGCGAGGTCGGGTCGAGGTTGGCGAACGCGCTCTCGAAGAGCACCCGACCGGCACCCGGGACGGCGTAGCGCTGCCAGGCCCGGTCGGAGTCCTCGCGGCTCATCGTGTTGCCGAAGGCATAGGCGAATTCGTCCGGGGTGAACGGGACGGCCTTCTGCCGGTTGGCCGGGTTGCGCAGGATCGAGAACGCGGAGCGTAGCTGGCTCAGTGGCAGTTTGAGCACCCCCTTCACCGCCGCGGGGTGCACTCCGACGCCGGCCGCGCCGAGGCCTCGGTCGACCAGGAGTTGGGTGAACAGCCCGCCGAACGAGTGACCCATGATGATCGGCGGTCGGGGCAGCGCCCGGATGATCCGGTCGTAGTGCGCGACAGCCGTCGCGACGCTCTGCTGGGCGATGGGGCCGGGATCGTCGCGCAACTGCTCCACGGGCAGGTCCATGCCGGGCCAGGCGGGGGCGATGACGTGCATGCCACGCCTGGTGTACCGCTCGACCCACCCCTCCCAACTGCGCGGGGTCATCCACAGCCCGTGGATCAGCACGACCGTGTCGACCTGGCCCTGCGGCGTGGTACCCATCGCGTCCTCCCGGTGTCGTCGCGTTCGGCCCGGCGGTTACCCGTTGCCGGGCGCGGAATTCCTCGGCCCGCAAGATCGGCTCGGCCCCTGACAAATGTCACGGCCGGGACGTGACGACCGCTCCGGGCATCGGAGTACGCGCCGCTGGAGCATCAGTGACATGACCAGTACGCATCCGGCTGTCGAGTTGGACGGCCTCACCAAGACCTTCGGCGCGGTGACCGCGGTCGACGGGTTGAGCCTGCGGGTGCAGCCCGGCGAGGTGGTGGCCTTCCTCGGCCCGAACGGCGCGGGCAAGACCACCACCATCGACATGCTGCTCGGGCTGGCCCGCCCGGACGCGGGCACCGTCCGTATCCTCGGCGGCACTCCGGACAACGCGGTGGCCCGGGGTCGGGTCGCCGCCGTGCTCCAGACCGGCGGGCTGCTCAAGGACCTCACGGTGGGCGAGACGGTCCAGATGACCGCCCACTTCTACCGGCACACCCGCCCGGCCGCCGAGGTGCTGGAGCGGGCCGGCATCGCCGACATCACCGATCGTGTGGTCGGGCGCTGCTCCGGCGGCCAGCAGCAGCGACTGCGCTTCGCGCTGGCCCTGCTGCCCGACCCGGATCTGATGGTGCTCGACGAGCCGACCACCGGCATGGACGTCGAGGGCCGGCGGGACTTCTGGCAGGCCCTTCGCCGTGACGCCCGCGCCGGACGGACCGTCATCTTCGCCACCCACTACCTGGACGAGGCGGACGCGTACGCCGACCGGATCGTGCTGGTCCGGCAGGGGCGCATCGTCGCCGACGGCACCACCGCGGAAATCAAGAACCTGGCCGCCGGCCGTACGGTGCGGGCCACCCTGCCCGGCGCCGACCAGGCCGCGCTCGCCGCGCTGCCTGGCGTGGACGCCGTGGAGGTACGCGGCGACAGCGTGCTGGTGCGTACCGGCGACTCGGACGCGATCGCCCGGCACCTGCTCACCCGGACCAACGCCCGGGATGTGGAGATCACCTCCCGCAACCTCGAGGACGCCTTCCTCGCCCTGACCACCGCGCACACCGGAGCCTGAGATGACCACCCTGCCGGCCACCCCCACCCCTGTCACCGCCCGTGCCGATGAGCCGGACCGTCGGCTGCCCGCCCTGGGCGGGTTCGCCCCGGGCGTCCTGCGCATCGAGCTGCGCCGGGTGCTGCGCAACCGCCGCACCCTCGCCTTCACGCTGATCATGCCGGGCGTCTTCTTCCTCATCTTCGGCCTGCCACAGGGCGGGCAGCTGCTGGACAACGGCCGCCCGGTGACGGCGTACGTCATGATCAGCCTGGCCGTGTACGCGGCCATGGTGGCGACCACCAGCGCCGGTGGCGCGGTGGCCACCGAGCGGGCGCTGGGCTGGAGCCGGCAGCTGCGGCTCACCCCCTTGCGCCCGACCGCGTACGTGGCCACCAAGCTGATCACCGCGATGACCCTCGGGCTGCTCGCGGTCGTGGTCGAGTTCCTGGTGGGCGCCGCGGCCGGGGTCCGCATCCCGGTGTACGTCTGGCTGCTGTCCGGGCTCGCCGCCTGGATCGGGTCGCTGGTCTTCGCCGCGTTCGGTCTGTTCATCGGCTACCTGGTGCCGGCCGAGAACGTCATGCAGTTCATCGGCCCGATCCTGGCCGTGCTGGCCATGTTCGGCGGGCTGTTCGTCCCGGTCGAGGTGCTGCCGGAGGTGCTCCAGCAGGTCGCGAAGTTCACCCCGGTGTACGGCATGGGCGTGCTGGCCCGTGCCCCGCTGACCGGCGAGGGGGTGAGCGCGGCGGCGGTGGCGAACCTCGTCGTCTGGGCGCTGGTCTTCGGCGTCGGTGCGGCCCGGCTGTTCCGCCGGGACACCGCGCGGGTCTGACCGGCGCGACGGCTAGCGTGAACCCGATGGACCTCTCCACGGGGCAGCCCCGGCCGGCGAACCGCCACTGGCGGTACACCGGCTGGCTGCTGGCCGCGGTCTGGCTGTTCTTCCTCAACGTGCCGCTCTCCACCGCGGTGCACCAGCCACAGCTCTGGCGGCAAGTCCTCGGCGTGACCGCCCTGGTGGTCTTCGGGGTCGGTTACGTGCTGCTGTTCCAGTGGGCCCGCCGGCTGCGCCAGTCCCTGCTGCCGATCCCGGCGGGCCGGGCGCGGGTCGGGCTCCTGCTCCTGCTCGCGGTGGGCCTGGCCAGCATCCCGGGCACCGAGGGGGACTGGCTGGCCACCCTGGTCTATGTAGCGGCGGCGGCGGTGTTCCTGCTGCCGCGGTGGGAGGCGGCGGCCAGCGTGGCACTCTGCGCGGTCACCCCCGTCCTGGCGTCCTGGCTGGTGCCGGGCTGGGAGGCGGAGAGCGGCATCGTCTTCGCGGTGCTGCTCGCCTCGTTCGCCATGTTCGGGGTGTCGCAGCTGGCCCAGCGCAACAGTGAACTCCAGGCCGCCCAGCAGGAGATCGGCCGGCTCGCGGTCACCGAGGAGCGGGCCCGCGCCGCCCGCGACCTGCACGACATCCTCGGGCACTCACTGACCGTGGTGGCGATCAAGGCCGAGTTGGCCGGCCGGCTGATCGAGGTGGACCGGGACCGCGCCGCCGCCGAGATCGCCGAGGTGGAGGGGCTGGCTCGGGCGGCACTGGCCGACGTACGACAGACGGTTGGGGCGTACCGCGAGGTCACTCTCGCCGTGGAGCTGGCCGGCGCCCGCTCCGCGCTGGCCGCGGCGGGCATCGCGGCGGACCTGCCGGCCGAGGTGCCGGCGCTGCCGGACGAGTGGGACCGGTTCTTCGGTTGGACGGTGCGGGAAGGGGTGACCAACGTGGTCCGACACAGCGGGGCGCGGTGCTGCACGATCCGGGTACACCCGGACCGGGTCGAGGTGAGCGACGACGGTCGCGGTCCGTCCACTCCCGACGCGACCGGGCACGGGCTGATCGGCCTGTGTGAGCGGGCGCGGCGGCTGGACGCCGTGGTGAGCGTCGGTCGCCGGCCGGACGGAAGTGGCTTCCTGCTGCGGGTACGCACCCCGGCGGAGGCCCGGTGAGCCAGCCCGCGCCGATCCGGCTGCTGCTCGCCGACGACCAGGCGCTGGTCCGGGGTGCGCTGGCCGCGCTGCTCTCGCTGGAGGAGGACCTGACCGTGGTGGCTGAGGTCGGCCGGGGCGACGAGGTGGTGCCCGAGGCCCGCCGGTGTGCCCCCGACGTCGCCCTGCTGGATGTGGAGATGCCCGGCATGGACGGGATCGCCGCCACCGCCGCGTTACGGGCCGCGCTGCCGACCTGCCGGGTGCTGGTGGTGACCACCTTCGGCCGGCCCGGCTACCTGCGCCGGGCGATGGAGGCCGGCGCGAGCGGCTTCGTGGTCAAGGACACCCCGGCCCGGCAACTCGCCGACGCGGTCCGCCGGGTGCACGCCGGCCTGCGGGTGGTCGACCCGACATTGGCGGCGGAGACCCTGGCCACCGGGGTCAGCCCGCTGACCGGGCGGGAAACCGAGGTGCTGCGGACGGCCCGGGACGGTGGCACGGTCGCCGACCTGGCCGGCGCACTGCACCTGTCCGAGGGGACGGTACGCAACCACCTCTCGGCGGCGATCGGCAAGACCGGCGCCCGCAACCGGGCCGATGCGATCCGGGTCGCCGAGCAGAACGGCTGGCTGCTCGGCGAGTGAGCGTTGTGCCCCCTGTGCGCCGCTCAGGCGGTGGGCGGCGGGGTGGGCAGTTGGTCGACCACCAGCACGCTGCTGCCGGGGCGGACCTCGGCGAGCAACTCCCGTTGACCGCTGCGGGTCAGCCGGATACAGCCGTTGGTGGTGTTCTCGCCCAGCTCGTCGTCGTTGTGCCAGGTGTGCACCCCGATGTGCGCGCCGCGCAGCCCGGCCGGCACCGACTCCGGGTCGTCGGGGATCGAACCGAGGGCGTAGATGTCCACCCCGCCGTAGACCGCCTCCGGCGGTGGGGTGCGGCCCAGGATGAAGGTCCGCCCGAGCGGAGTGTTCTGCCCCGACTGGCCGAGGCTGACCTCCCAGGAGCGCACCGCCTTGCCGGCGCGGTACCAGGTGAGCCGGTGGACCTTGCGCTCCACCACGATCTGGTCGCGCAGCGGCACGGTGTCGAACCCGCCGGCCGGCAGCCAGGCGAGCCGCCGGTTGGCCGAGGGCAGCAGGACTGCCGTCCAACCGGCGCGCCGCTCGGCGATCGGCATGGTCAGCTCGACACCGCGGATCGACGGTTCGAGGAAGGCTCGCGGACGACCGCCGGGCGCGTCGTACGCGGCGATCCGCTTGGTCGGGTGCACGCCCTCGGTCAGCGGCGTGGTGTCCATGCTGGCCGGATCGGCGGGGAACCCTCCGGGGGCCGGGTCGTAGTCGACCACCGGCAGCCCGGCCGGGGCGGGCGCGGCCGGGGGGACCGACTCCTCGGGGCTCTGCTCCACACTGCTCGGGGTCGGGTCGGCTGCCACGACAACCCGGTCGTCGGGGGTCGTCGAGCTCGGTGTGAGGGCCTGGCCGACCAGCAGTGCGGCCACCAGCAGTGCGGGTACGGCGATGGCGGCGGCCACCCAGCCGACACGGCGACGGTACGAAGAGTTTGGGTCAAACGGCACGAAACCACTCTATGGTGGCGGATGGTTCGGGGCCCCCGGTTCGGCGATACCCGCCGGCCGGAGGCCCCAGCCGACTCAGATCCGGGCGCCGATGTGGATGGCCACCGCGTCGTGCGCCGGCACGATGGCCGCGAACCAGCCGCTACCGTCCACCGTGATCACCGGCCCGCTGCACGTGCCGCCCGCGTACGTGCCGTGGATGACGTCGCAGTACCGACCGGCGGGCAGCCCCGTGTAGTAGGAGCGGCCGTTCACCGCGGACTCCTCGTCGTTGACGGTGATGAAACCCTTGCCGCTACGGCTGAACGCGATGTGGTTGTTGCCGTTGTCGTACCAGTTGGCCATGCCGGCGCCCTCGGTGGCGTTGCGGAAGCCGACCATGTTGGCGATCATCGGCCAGCGGTGCTCGCACTCCCAGCCGGAGTAGCAGGTGGTGTTGAGTGTCTTGTTGGCACCGTCCGACGGCGGGCCGGCGTCCCGGTTGCTGAAGGTGTAGCTGGACATGACGGTCGGTGACCCGTACGGCCAGGCCAGCATGAACGCGTTCGCCAGCGCGTAGATGCCGCGATCCTTGTAGGTGAGCACGCCACCGCTGTCGCGCTGGGTGTCGTGGTTGTCGACGAACACCGAGGCCGGCCCGGTGGGCAGGTGCCCCCAGCCCGCACCGAAGTTGCGCAGGTAGGACAGCCGTTCCGAGCGGAACACCCGAGCCAGGTCCTTGCCGTAGCGGAACTCGTGCACGTCACCATTGCCGGTGTACTCGGTCGGCTGGACCGGCTCGCCGGCACCGTAGATGACCTCCTGCACGATGTACGCCGAGCGGGAGAGCTTGCCTCTGATCGCGGCGATGTCGGCGGCCGGCATGTGCTTGCTGGCGTCCAACCGGAAGCCGTCCACACCGAGGGAGAGCAGGTCGTTGAGGTACGACGCGATCTTCGTACGGACGTAGTCCGACTCGGTCTTCAGGTCCGAGAGGTTGACCAGCTCGCAGTTCTGCACCTCGTACCGGTCGTTGTAGTTGGCGATGTCGTCGCCACCGTTACGCCCACAGTGGTGGAAGTCCTGGTTCTGGTAGATGCCCGGGTAGTCGTAGTGCGAGTAGGACGAGCCGGTCCAGCCGGTGCCGCCGTTGGCCTGACCGGACATGTGGTTGATCACCGCGTCGACGATCACCTTGACCCCGGCCGCGTGGCAGGTGTTCACCATCGACTGGAACTGGGCCCGGGTGCCCTTGCGGGACTCGATCCGGTAGCTGACCGGCTGGTACGCCAGCCACCACTGGTTGCCCCGAACGTGTTCCTGCGGGGGCGATACCTGGACGTAGCCGTAGCCCTTCGGGCCGAGCGTGCTCTGGCACTCGCTGGCCACCGAGGGCCAGTTCCACTCGAAGAGCTGGACGTTGACCTTCTTGCCGCCGGGCGGGGCGGCGACGGCCGGGGGTGCCGTCATGGTGGTGGGGACGAGCAGGCTGGCGATCAGGCCGAGGGCGAGGATCGCCGAGCCGCGTCGACGACGGTGCATCGAGGACTCCTGACGAGGGCAGGGGCGGGGTGGTGGTGCGACGGGGAAGCGCCGGTTGTCGGAATCTTGCAACCCGGGCTGAAATTTTCTGAAAGGTTACAAGCGTGTTGCAGTGACTGTCAATGCATGGACATCTGTCACTGTCTGAACCGGTGCGGGGGAGCGGGTGCAACGCACGTCGGCACCACTCGGTTCGATCGCGCCCCAGAAATTTTCGCCAGCGGATGATCCGCGCGCCCCGCCGGTCCGTACTGGATGGGGGAGCAGGGGTCGGCCGGTGGTACGCCGCCGCGAGACGATCGAGGAGCAGATGGCCCGGGCACAGCAGGACCAGAAGGCGGCCACCGTCCGGACCAGCGCCAGCAGTCGGGGGGTACGCGCCCCGTCGCGGTCCGCGGCCGCCATGCTGATCGCGTCGGTGCTCGCCGCGCTCTGGGCGGCGATCATGCTGACCGGCGCCGGCCAGACGGCGTACGCGTACGGCTTCTTCTTCACCGAGTTCTTCGCCGGGGTGATCGCCCTGGTGGCGTTGAGCCTCACCGTGATGCTCGGCCTGCTCGCCACCGATCGGCTGGTGCTGCGCATCTCGCACCGGGTGCTGATGCAGTCGGCGCACCGGGCCACCGGCGTGCTGGGCGTGGCCGGGCTCGGTTTCCACGTCCTCACCAAGATCGCCACGGGTCGTGCGGCGGCGACCGACGCGTTGGTGCCGTTCGTCGGCGGCCGAGGGCTCTACGTCGGGCTCGGCACGGTGGCCGCCCTGCTGATGGTCAGCGTGATCTGGACCGGCATCATCCGGGCCCGCTTCGCCGGCGTCGGTCCGAAGTGGCTGTGGCGCACGATGCACTCCATCGCGTACCTGGCCTGGCCGTTCTCTGTGCTGCACGGCCTCAACGCCGGCCGGGCCGCGCAGTCCTGGGTGGTGCTCAGCTACCTCGGTTGCATCCTGCTGGTCGTGCTGGCCCTGCTGGTCCGGCTCTCGGTCACCATCGGTCGGCGCAGCCGCGAGCAGCACCAGGCCGCGGTGCGGAACGCGGCGTTGGCCGGCCGGGCGGGCGAGGCGAGCCGTGGCCGATCGCTGCTGGCCGGTATGAGCCGCCGCCGCACCTCCGATGCGGACAAGCGTCCCGCCTGGGCGGAGACCACCACCGCCACGTGGGCCGCGCCAGCCGGGCGGCGCGACCCCGAACGGTTCACCGTCCCGGTGGTGCCCGAGCCCGGCTCCCTCGTCGAGCCGACCCGGCCCAGCCGGCGTCGTCGCGAGGAAGAGCCCGCGGCCCGCCGCGACACCGAACGGCCGTCGCGCGGCCG
Source organism: Micromonospora sp. NPDC005291 (assembly GCF_040607415.1). NCBI lineage: Bacteria > Bacillati > Actinomycetota > Actinomycetes > Micromonosporales > Micromonosporaceae > Micromonospora > Micromonospora sp. NPDC005291. The sequence continues at coordinate 16,665 of NZ_JBEXGR010000024.1, read as the reverse complement.
GCGCGACGAGGAGCCCGCGACCCGCCGCTCGACCCGCCGCAGCGCGGAGGAGACCGACACCCGTCGACGCGACGAGGAGGAGTTGGAGCCGGTGGCCCGGCGACGCGGCTCGCGTACCCGGGACGAGGCTGCCACGACGCGGCGGCGAAGCGCCGAGGAGCCGGTCGCCGAGCGGTCCAGCCGCCGGTCCCGCACCGAGGACGACGGCAGCCGCTACTCGGCGCCGCCGCAACCGACGGTCGCCGAGCCCGAGGAGCCGTGGGACAGCCCGCGCCGGTGGCAGGCCGGCGAGCCGATCTCGGCCGGCCCCGTCTCCGCCGAGCCGATCTCCAGCAGCCCGATCTCGGCGACGCCCCGCAGTGGCAGCGGCCGGCACAGCGTCGAGGACGACCTGCCGGAGGAGCCGGACTACTGGCGCCCCCCGGCCCGGTACGTGCCGGACGAGGTGCCGCCGCCCGTCGACGACACCCCGACCCTGGTCGACCTGGCGTCTCGCCGCGCCAAGCGGGCAGCCGGCGAGGGTCGGTCCGCCAAGCGCCGCAAGGCCAGCGCGGATGCGGTGGACGGGGCGTACTGGGCTGGGCTGCGAGGTGAGGCGAAATGATGCGGACTGCCGTGCCAGCGGTCGCCTGCGTGGGTGAGCCCCGGCTCACCGCCGGCTTCGCCGAGTTCGGCCGGCTCGACCTGGCCGCGCACGAGGAGGTGCACGGCCCGATCGGCCCGATGGAGCCGGCGCAACTGCTCCGGCTCGCCGAGGGCATGCAGCTCAAGGGCAAGGGCGGGGCGGGTTTCCCGTTCGCCCGCAAACTGCGCGCGGTGCTGGAGTCGTGCGAGCGGCAGGACCTCGCCGCCGTGGTGGTGGTCAACGCCACCGAGGGGGAGCCGGCCAGCTGGAAGGACAAGGTCCTGCTGACCCGCGCCCCCCACCTGATCCTGGACGGCGCGGCGCTGGCCGCGTACGCGTTGGACGCCGACGAGATCGTGATCGGCGTGGCCGACGACGGGGTTGGCCGGGACTCGCTGATGGAGGCCCTGGAGGAGCGCCGGATGCCGGTGCCGACCACCATCGTCACCGTGCCGCACCGGTTCATCTCCGGCGAGGGCGGCGCGCTGGTCAATGGGATCAACGGTCTGCCGCACATTCCGCCGGGCACCAAGAAGCGTTCCAGCGACTCCGGCGTCAGTGGCCTGCCCACCCTGCTGTCCAACGCCGAGACGTACGCCCAGCTCGCCGTCGGGGCGCGACTCGGCCCGTACGAGTACGCGGCGCTCGGCACCGACGACGAGCCGGGCACCGTGCTGCTCACCGTGACCGGCGCGGCGGGCCGGCCGGCCGTGGTGGAGTGCACCGCCGGCATGCCGCTGCGCGACGTCCTCGACCTGTGCGAGGTGCCGGACGTGCAGGGCATCCTGATGGGCGGCTACCACGGCAAGTGGATCACCCCGGAGGCGGCGGAGAAGGCCGAGGTCTCCCGCAAGGGCCTGGCCGCGGTCGGCGGCACCCTCGGTGCGGGCATCATCATCCCGCTCGGCGTCGACACCTGCCCGCTCGGTGAGGCCGCGCAGGTGGTGCGCTACCTGGCCGGCGAGTCCGCCGGCCAGTGCGGACCGTGCAAGATGGGCCTGCCGGACCTGGCCCGCGCCGTGGACCTGGCCGTCGCCGGGAGCCAACCGGCCGACGTGGTCCGGGCCGCCGCCGGCGAGGTGAAGGGCCGGGGCGCGTGCAGCCACCCGGACGGCACCGCGCGGTTCGCCCTCTCCGCGATCGAGGTCTTCGCCGACGACCTGCGGCTGCACAGCACCGGCGACGGTTGTGGCCGCCGGGTCAAGGGCGTGATGGGGCTGCCGGGCGCACCCGATCTCAACCCGCAGAAGCTCACCCTGGACTGGTCGCGGTGCGACGGGCACGGCCTCTGCGCGCACGTCGTCCCGGATTTCATCCGGCTCGACGCGAACGGATATCCCGCCTTCCCGACCACCCCCGTGCCGACCTGGCTGCGGGAGGGCGCGCTGAAGGCGGTCAAGGTGTGCCCCGAGCTGGCCCTCCGGCTGGCCAAGGCCGAGTAGGGATAGACCCCTTCGCAGCCTGGTGTAGGGGAAGTGCGACTGTCGAAGGGAGACGCGGATGCGCCGCTGGCACGCATGGAGGCGACCGCCCCGGCTCGACGCGGATCGTCGGGCCGCCCTTGCCGGCGCGCTCGTCGTTTCCCTGCTCGGTTTGGCGTCCTGCACCGGCACGGCGGCGTCCGGACCGGCCACCGCCGGATCCCCACCAGCCTCGACCAGCGCCTCGGCCGCACCGACCGGTTCCGCGGCTGCCGCTCCGCCCGGATCACCGGCTGCCGCTCCGGCGCAGGTTCCGGACACTCTGCGCTTCACCGGCACCACCCTCACCGGCGCGGCGTTCGACGCGGCACAGCTCGCCGGCCGGCCCGTGGTGCTGTGGTTCTGGGCGCCGTGGTGCGCCACCTGCGCCAGCCAGGCCTGGACGGTGGCCGAGGTCGCGCCCCAATACCGCGACACCGTGCCGATCATCGGCGTCGCCGGGCTCGGTGAGCAGAAGGCCATGAAGGAGTTCGTCACCGAGTTCGACCTCGCCGGGACGCCACAGCTCGACGACCGCAAGGGAACGCTCTGGCGCCGGTTCAAGGTGACCGAGCAGAGCATCTTCGTGATCATCGACCGGAACGGCAAGGTGGTCCACCAGGGCTTCCTGGACGGAGAGGCGCTCACCGCCCGGGTCGCCGCCCTGGCCGGGGCGTGACCGCCCCACTGCTGCTCGCGCTGACCGCCGGCATGCTCGGCGCGGTCAACCCGTGCGGCTTCGCGTTGCTGCCCGCGTACCTCTCGCTGTTGGTCGCCGGGGCGACGGACGCCCGCGGCGCGGTCGGTCGCGCGCTTACCGCGGCGGCCGGGCTGACCCTGGGGTACGTGCTGGTCTTCGGCGCGTTCGGCCTGGCGCTCGCGCCGCTGGCCGGTTGGCTGCGGCCCCGGCTGCCGTGGCTGACCGTGGCGCTCGGCGTGCTGCTGGTGGTGGCCGGCTGCTGGCTGCTCGCCGGCCGGCGGCTGCCCGCGCCCGGCTGGTCCGCCCGGGCGCCCCGGCTCACCCGTTCCTGGCCGTCGATGGTGCTGTTCGGCGCGGCGTACGCGCTGGCGTCGCTCGGCTGCGCCATCGCGCCGTTCCTGGCCATCGTGGTGACCAGCCTCCAGGCCGGCTCGACGGGGCGCGGGCTGGCGCTGTTCGGCGCGTACGCCCTCGGGATGGGTCTGGTGGTCGCGGTCGCCGCGCTCGGTGTGGCGCTGCTGCGCGACGGGCTGGTGGCCCGGCTGCGCGTCGCCGGCGCGCTGGTGCCCCGGCTCAGCGGCCTGGTGCTGCTGCTCGCCGGCGGTTACGTCGCCTGGTACGGCTGGTACGAGCTACGGCTCGCCGCCGGCAACCGCAACGCCCTGCACGACCCGGTGATCCAGGCGGCGTCCCAGGTCCAACACACCCTGGCCACGACGCTGGACACCATCGGCCCGGCTCTGCTGCTGGCAGCCCTGGCCGCCCTCCTCCTAACAGCAGCCCTGACCAGGCGCCTCCGCCCCCGCCCGGTTGATCATGAAGTTATTGCCACGACACGCCGAGGCGAGAGGCAATAACTTCATGATCAACGCGGTGAGGGAGGGGTTAGCGGGGGGACAGGCGGTCGGTGCCTAGGCGGTCTTGGAGGACCTTGGGGATCAGGACTGAGCCGTCGGCCTGCTGGTTCTGCTCCAGGATGGCTGGGAAGAGCCGGCTGGTGGCCAGCGCCGAGCCGTTGAGGGTGTGCACGAAACGGGTCTGCTTGCCGCCCGGCTCGCGGTAGCGGATGGCCGCCCGGCGGGCCTGGTAGTCACCGGCCCAGGAGACCGACGACACCTCCTTGTACTTGCCGGTGCTCGGCATCCACACCTCGATGTCGAGGGTCTTCTTCATCGAGGCGCTGGCGTCACCGGCCGAGAGCAGAGTGCGCTGGTAGTGGAGGCCCAGCCCCTCGACCAGGCTCTCGGCGTGGGCGAGCATCTCCTCCAGTGCCGTGTCGGCCTGCTCCGGCAGAGTGAACTGGAAGATCTCCACCTTGTTGAACTGGTGCCCACGCACCGTGCCGCGCTCGTCGGAGTGCGAGCCGGCCGACTCCCGCCGGTAGCACGGGGTGTAGGCGAAAGCCTTCAGCGGCAGCTTCGGGGTCTCCAGGATCTCGTCCTGGTACGCGCCGAGGATCGCCGTCTCCGACGTGGGCAGCAGGAACTGCCCGCGCGGGGCGGACTCCTTGTCCAGGTGGTAGACGTCGTCGTAGAACTTGGGGAACTGCCCGGCGGCGAAGCCGGCCGAGTCCAGTAGCAGGTGCGGCGGGAGCAGGAACTCGTACCCGGCCTTGACGTGCTGGTCGATGAAGTAGTTGAGCAGCGCCCACTCCAGCCGGGCGCCCACCCCGGTGTAGATCCAGAAACCGGACCCACCGAGCTTGACCCCGCGCTCGTAGTCGACCAGACCCAGCGCACGGCTCAGCTCCACGTGGTCGCGGACCTTCTCGATCACCGGCGGCTCGCCGAAGGTCTTCACGACCCGGTTGGCTTCCTTGCCCCCGGCGACGACATCGTCGGCCGGCAGGTTGGGCAGCTCACTCATCGCCGTGCGCAGCCGTGCCTGCACCTCGTCCAGCTGGGACTCCAGCTCGGCGAGCTGCTGACGCTCGGCCTCCGGCGCGGCGACCTGCGGCTCCTCGCCGGCGCGCTTGGCCTGCGCGTACGCCCGGGCCTCCGCCTTGCGGCGCTGCCGCTCGGCGTCGATCTCCGTGATCAGGGTGCGGCGTTCCTGGTCGAGCCGCTGGATCTCGTCCAGGGCACGGGTGACCTCGGCGGGATCCAGACGCTTCGCCAGCGCGGTTGCCACCGCCTCGCGATCCTTCCGGATCAACTCCATGTCGAGCATGCTGCTCCGTACGCCTCCGTCCGGGGTCACAGGTGAACCACCAGATGCTACCGTCGCGCCCCCGTCGCCCCGGGACGGGGAGCGCGGAAGGGGTGCGGCGACCCCGGTTCAGAGCCGGATCGGCATCAGCATGGAGTAGGTGTCCGCGTCGTCCGGGCGTCGTACGGCCAGCGGGGCGATCGGGCCGTCCAGCTCCAACACCAGTTGAGGTGCGCCGGCCGCGTTCAGCGCGTCCAGCAGGTAGCCACCGTCCACCCCGACCCGCAGCGCGTCCGAGGACAGGTCGGCGGTGGCGAGCAGGCGCAGGCCGCCCTGGTCGTCGAGGCCCAGCACGGTGACCTCCCGTAGCTCGCCACCGTAGTCGCGCGACACCGTGGGTGCCGCCGGGTCGGCCAGCGCGGCGCGCAGCGCCGCCACGTCCACCGGGATCCGGCGAGCCGCTGGCCGCTCGTCGACGGCTTCGCGCAGCAACCGGCGGTAGTCCGGGAAGTCGTACGGCAGGGCGGTGCCGGTCAGTGTCCGGCCAGCCACCACGATCCGCAGGTCGGCGCCGGACGCGGTCAGCCGCACCGGCCGGGTGTCGGCGGCGTCGAGCAGCAAGCGGAGCTGGTCGATGAGGGCCACGGGGACGAGCACCCGCACCGGTGGGCCGTCGACGGTCGCCCCGGGCACGACCCGGGCCACCGCGAGCCGGTGCCGGTCGGTGGCGACGAGCTGGACGCCGTCCGGCTCCACGTCGAGCAGCACGCCGGAGAGCACCGGCAGCTCCGGGTCGGTGCCGACGGCGAAGCGCACCGCGTCGACCGCGACGGCCAGGCCGGCGGGGGAGAGCAGCAGCGTGGTGGTGGCGGGCTCGGCCGGATCGACCAGGGCCCGGAGCCGGGCGACCTCACGTCGGGCGTCGGTGAGCCCGTCCGCCAGCCGGCGCAGGTGCGTGTCGAGCAGCCGGTGCACCCCGGCCGGCTCGGCGCGGACCGCAGCGGCGATCTCCGGCACCGGCATGCCGATCCGGCGCAGCCCGGCCACCAACCGGGCCGGGGTGATCTGCTCCTCGGTGTACCAGCGGTAGCCGCTCATCGGGTCGACCAGGGCCGGCTCCAGCACCCCCGCCGAGTCGTAGAAGCGCAGCGCGCTGACGGTCAGGCCGCTGGCCCGGGCCAGCTCGCCGATGCTGTGCAGGTCGTTCTCCACGCTGGGAATCCTGCCCCCTCGACCTGGTGGAGGGTCAAGCCACCTGCCCCTGCGGCGTCGTCGTGTCCTGCTCCAGCACCCGGAAGGTGAGACCGGCCCGGATGAGCCGGTCGAGCAGCGCGTCGCCCATCGCGGCGACCGGGGTGAGCTGGCCGGCGGTCGGCGGCAACTCGTCGAGCGCCAGGCAGAGCGCCGACTCGCCGAGCATCTTCGCCGTCTCGTCGTAGCCCGGGTCGCCGCCAGCGACCTCGGTGACCACCCGCCGCCCGCCGCCGGTGCCAACGAACCGGACCCGGAACCAGGACGCCGCCCGCTGCTGCGCGGTGGGCCCCTGCCCGGAGGCGAGCCGGCCGAGGAGCCAGCGTCGGCTTGGCGGCAGCTTCACCAGCCCCATGAGCGCGCCGAGCCCGGCCGCGCCGGCCAGCACGGTGGGCAGCCGCTTCACCGCGGCGAAGTGCCGGTAGCGGAAGTCCGGGCCGTACTCCGGACGGGCCGCCGCCGAGCGGCGGACCACCTGCGGGTCGATGGTCGGCAGCGGCACGGTCCAGATGCCCAGCTCGGCTGAGCGGGCCAGCCGGCCGGGGATTGCCCGGACCCGACGGTCCGTGGGGCGCGGCTCGACGGCCCGGCGGTCCCGGGCGGCCCGGCTGGCCTGCCCGGTGCGGGAAAACGCGGTGAGCGCGGAATGGTACGTGCCGGCGGAGAACCGACCACCGGCGCGTACGTAACCGTCCACCGTGATCGGAACGTCGGCGGGCAGTTGCTTGACGGTGAACCAGACGCCCAGGTCGTGCGGGATGGAGTCGAACCCGCACGCGTGCACCAGCCGCGCGCCGGTGCGGGTCGCCTCGTCGTGGTGACGCACATACATCAGGTCGACGAACTCCGACTCGCCGGTGATGTCCAGGTAGTCGGTGCCGGCTCGGGCGCAGGCGGCGACCAGCGGTTCCCCGTGGTGGACGTACGGGCCGACCGTGCTGGCCACCACCCGGGCGCTGTCCGCCACCGCGCGCAACGAGTCGGCGTCGGTCACGTCGGCGGTGAGCAGCGGCAACCCGGCCAGCGTCGGGTCGATCGCGGCGAGCCGTTCCCGGACGGCGGCGAGGCGGTCCGGGCTGCGCCCGGCCAGCGCCCAGCGCAACCCGGGCGGCGCATGCCGGGCCAGGTATTCGGCGGTCAGACCTCCGGTGAATCCGGTCGCCCCGAACAGCACCACGTCGTACGTTCGCTCCCCAACCATCCCCAGAGTCTGCCATCCGCCGTCGCCGATGGGCGATCACGAGTGTGGCGTCACGGGGTGAACACGGCCCGTACGCAGCCGTCGGCCCGGTCCCGGAACAGCGCGTACCCCTGGGGGCCGTGCTCCAACGGCAGGCGGTGGGTGGCCAGATGTTCGGTGCGCAGCTCGTCGCGGGCCATCCGGTCCAACAGCATCGGCACGTCCCGCAGGTCGGGCCGACGGGCCCCGCGCAGGGTGAGCCGGCGGTCGGTCACCGCGCCCAGCGGGAACGCGTCGACGAACTCGTCGGCCCCGCCGAGCACCACCACCACACCGCTCTTGCGGCAGGCGTGCACGGCCTCGCGCAGCGCGTCCGGTCGATCGGCGGTACGCCCACCGAACCGATCGGTCGCCGACCGTGCCGGTGACGTGCCGATCGCCAGCACGCACACGTCCGGCCCGCGCCCACCGCTGCGATCGCGCAACTCGGCCGCGATGTCGGTGCGGCGATAGTCCAGTGGCTCGGCGCCGGAGTGTCGCTCTGCCATCCGCAACCGCTCCTCGTACCGGTCCACCACCAGCACGCGGGCGGCACCGCGCAGCACCGCCGCCTGAGCGGTCAACTGGCCCACCGCCCCGGCGCCCCAGATCGCCACCACGTCGCCGGGTCGTACCGCACCCAGCTCGGCCGCCAGCCACCCGGCGGGCGCCGCGTCGGCGGCGAACAGCGCCCGGTCGTCGTCGACCGCGTCCGGCACCTGGAACGCGCCCACGTCGGCGTACGGCACCCGGACGTACTCGGCATGACCGCCCGCGAAGCCGCCCGCCGCCCGGGGCCGGCCGAAGCAGCCCGCGTCCAACCGTCCCCAACCCGGGTCCGTGCTCGCCGGGTCGGCGCTGCCGTTGTCGCAGCAGGAGTGCAGGCCCTGGCGGCAGTACCAGCAACCGCCGCAGGCGACGCTCGCGCCGACGACCACACGGTCGCCGATCCGGTGCCGGCGGACCGCGGGGCCGACCTCGACCACCTCGCCCAGGAACTCGGCCCCGAGCACGTCCCCGGTCCGCAGAAGCGGGTCCGGGCCGGCCAGCAGCGGCAGGTCCCCTCCGCAGGTGGCGCTGCGGCGTACCCCGACGATGACGTCGCGCTCGTTGCGCAGCTCCGGGTCGGGCACCTCGCGTACCGCCAGCTCGTCGGCGGCCACCCAGCACAGCGCCCTCACCCGTGGGCCTCGGAACGGTCCAGCGCGGACCGGTCCGTGCGCAGCACCTCGCCAGCCTCCACACGTTGCTTGATCTGGCGCAACGTCCGGCGCACCAGCAGACCCGGGTCGTCCCCGACCAGGTGCGCGGCCAACCCGGCGGGCGGGATGGCGCCGACCAGGGGCCGGGCGGCCAGCTCGGTGCCCCGGTCGCCGGGTGCCAGTCGCACCCGCACCTCGACCGCGCCGTCCAGGCGGGCAAGCGGTTCGGGCCATCGGCCACCGGGGAGCACCTGCTCCGGCGGCCGGTCGACCGTCACCACCTCCCACCGGGCCCGCGCGGCAGGGTCGCCCTCCGCGTCGGTCCGGCCGCGCCATCGGGGTACGCGCAGCAGCCGCGCCGCGCCGGTCAGCGCCGCGCTGCCGATGGCGGGTCCCGCCCGCGCCAGCCGTCCCATCGGTCCCACCCGTCCTCCCGGTTCACGTCCCTCGATCATCGGTCCCGGTCGGGTGAAGCGTGCTCGCCCGGAAGGGGTGAACCGGCCCGCGCCGGGTAACCGCTGGCCGACCGGGGGCGGAACGCGTGGTGGGGGTGGGGCTGGGTGCCAGAACAGCGGGATCGCGCAGGGGTCGACACGGCAGCGGGGCGCCGGGCGGAGGCACCGCTGCTGGCGTCCCGGTTGATTCCGGCCGTGCCGCCGGCGCCGGTGGTGGCCCGTCCCCGACTGCTACGCCGGCTGAACGAGGGCAGTGCGGGACCGGTCACCCTGGTCGCCGCCCCCGCAGGCTGGGGCAAGACCACGTTGCTCGCCTCCTGGGCGCGGCTGGCCGGCGACACACCTGGGGCCGAAACGGGCGCGGGTGTGCCCGACTCCGGCAACCTGTCGGTTCTGCCCGAGGTCGGCCCGGTGTCGGCGTGGGTGTCCGTGGAGGTCGGTGACGACGGTGACCGGCTCTGGGCGTACCTGGCGGCGGCCCTGCGGTCGGCGGCCGGGTCCGCGGATGACGGGCCGGTGCCCGACGGGCCGCCGCGCCCGGACCAACTGGAGGTGCTGGCCGCCACGCTCGCCGCCGCGGACCGGCCGGTGCTGCTGATCCTGGACGATCTGCAGCGGGTCGCCGACCCGGCGGCGCTGACCGGGTTGGAGTTCCTGCTGCGCCATGCCGAGCAGCGGCTGCACCTGGTGATCGGGGCGCGAGCCGGGCTGCACCTGCCCCTGCACCGGCTTCGCCTCGCCGGCGAGCTGACCGAGATCGGTCCCGACGAGCTGGCGTTCACCGACGACGAGGTGGCCGATCTGCTCACCGTCCACGGCGCGGCGCTGCCGGCGGTCGCCGTGCACCGGCTGCGCGAGCGCACCGGGGGCTGGCCGGCCGCGTTGCGCATCGCCGCGCTGGCGGTGCGGGGGCAGGCCGACCCGGAGCGCTGGGTGGGGCACTTCGGTGGTGACCAACCGGAGATCGCCGGCTATCTGCACGAGGAGGTGCTCGCGACGCTCGACCCGGCCGACGAGGACCTGCTGCGTCGTACCGCCGTCGTCGAGACCGTCTGCGCCGACCTGGCCGAGGCGCTGACCGGGCGCGCCGACGCCGGGCAGGCCCTCGCCGACCTGGCCAGAACCGGTGGTCTGCTGCACCGGGAGGGCAGCCGCCCGCCCTGGTACCGCTGCGAGCCCCTGCTCGCCGACCTGCTCCGCGCCGACCTGGCCCGGCTGCCCGTGGACGAGCTGCGTGAGCTGCACGTACGGGCGGCCGACTGGTACGCGGGCGACGGACGCCCGACCGACGGTCTGCGGCACGCGCTGGCCGGCGGCCGGTGGGACCTGGCCGGCGACCTGTTCGTCGCGCACTGGCCGGAGCTGACCCGGTACGACCGCGACCCGGTGCACGCCCCGGCACCCGTGGCCCCGCCAACGGAGGTGATCCGTGCCGATCCGGAGGTGGCGTTGGCCTGCGCCGCTGAGCGTGCGTACGCCGGTGATCTTTCCGCCGCCACCGGCTACCTGCGGGCCGCCGCCGGGCACGCCGCGGGCCTGCCGCTACCGCGCCGGGACCGGTTCCTGCGGTTGGTCACCGCGCTGGAGTTGACCGTGGCCCGGCTCGCCGACGATCCGGCGGAGGTCCGGGCCGCCGCCGCCCGGCTGCTGCGGACCCGTCCGGAGGGCTCCACGCCGACCCGAGTGCCGGACTCCGCGCCGACCGGGGTGGCGAGTTCCGCTCCGACCGCCGGTGGTGGCGGTGCGGCCGATGACGCGGACCTACGGGCGTTCACCGGTACCGCGCTCGGGCTGGTCGAGTTGGCCGACGGGGCGCTGCCGACCGCGCGGTTCGTCCGGGCCCGCGCGGCGGCTCGGGAGGCCGGTCGGCCGCGTACGGAGCTGGTCGCCGCCAGTCGCGCCGCGCTGCTGCTCGCGGTACGCGGTGAGCTGCGCGCGGCCGAGCAAGCGGCCCGGGACGCGCTGGGCATGCCGCCCTGTCGGGGCTGGTCCTGTCGGCTCGACTGCGCCTACGCGTACCTGGCGTTGGCCCTGGTGGCGCTGCTGCGTGACCAGCCCGAGGAGGCCGCGGCGAACCTCGCCCTCGCCGGCCCGACGCTCGGCGTCTCCGGCGGCCGGGTCGGCGACTCCGAGGCGGATGCGGGCGACGACTGGTTCGCCGCTGCTTCCGGCGAACCGGTGGCGGTGGCGGTGGCCGCGCTGTGCCGGGCGCAACTGCACCGCGACTCCGGCGACCCGGCGGCCGGCCAACGGCTGCTCGTCCGGGCCCGGGAGGCGCTGGTCGACCGACGGTCCGCCGCCGAGGTGGCCGGCCTACTGCGGGCCGCCGAGGCCGAACTGCGTGCCGAACGGGGTGACCTGGACTCCGCCCGCGCCCTGCTGGCCGGCGGCGCAGACGACGGGGCCGACCCGGTGCTCGCGGTCACCGTGGCGAGGGTGGAGCTGCTGGCCGGCGACACCGCTGCCGCTGGGCGGACCCTGCCGGGCTGGCAGGCACCAGCCGCCACGGCCTGGCCCCTGCCGGTACGCCTGAACGCGGGCCTGCTGGACGCGGTGCTGGCCGAACGAGCCGGGGACGGGCGGCGGGCGGGTCGGATCCTGGAGCAGGTGCTGGATCTGGCCGGCCCGCAGGGCTGCCGGCGAGTCTTCACCCGCGCCGAACCGCCGGTGCGGGACCTGCTGGCCGCACACCTCGACGCGGGCACCGCGCACTTCCCGCTGGTCAGTGACCTGGTGCGAGGGGCTGGGCAGACTGCCGCCCGGCCTGCCGCCGAGCCGAGGGGCACGCTCGACGAGCCGCTCACCGAGCGGGAGCTGACCATCCTGCGCTACCTGCAGAGCATCCTGTCCAACGTGGAGATCGCCAGCGAACTGTCCCTCTCGGTCAACACGGTCAAGACCCACGTCCGCAACATCTACCGCAAACTCGACGCGACCCGCCGGCGCGAGGCGGTCCGGCGGGCGCGCGAGTTGCGGCTGATCTGAGTGGTCAGGCCTCTCCCGCGCCGTCCACAGCCGCCAGCAGGTCGGGCAGGTCGTACCCGCCCTCGTGCCGGACGCCGTTGACGAACAGGGTGGGGGTGCCGTTCACCCCGCTGCGGATGCCGCCCACGAAGTCCCGGCGCACCCGGTCCGCGTGCGCACGGCTCTCCACCTCGGCGTTCAGCTCCTCCGGCGGCAGTCCGACCTGCTCGACACCGAGCGAGAGGTGCACCGGGTCGAGTTGGTCCTGATGCTCGTAGAGCCAGTCGTGCATCTCCCAGAACCGGCCCCGGACCGCGGCGGCCTCGGCCGTCTCGGCGGCGCGTTCGGCGTACGGGTGCACGTTGGCGATCGGGAAGTAGCGGTAGACCAGCCGTACGGTGTCGGCCCGCTGTCGCAGCACCTCGTGCAGGTTCGGGTACGCGGCACCGCAGAACTGGCACTGGAAGTCGCCGTACTCGACGATGGTCACCGACGCGTCGGCCGGCCCTCGAATGTGGTCCTCGGTCGTCACCGGGTCCCGAAGTCGGGCCGTGACCTGCAGTGGCGTGGTCATCGGGCCATCACCTTCCGATCGGCGGCGAGCTGGTCCAGCGCGTCGAAGATGCCGTCGGCGCCCGGGTTGACGTCGGGTGGGGAGAGGTAGCTCCAGGTCACCTTCCCGGCCGGGTCGAGCACCACCAGTGCGCGCGCCGCCTCACCCTGCGGGCTGTACGCGCCGTAGTGGCGGGCCACCTCGCCCTTGGGCTCGAAGTCGGCCAGCAGCGGGAACTCGATGCCCCTGCTCTCCGCGAACGCCCGGTGTGACCAGACGCTGTCCACCGAGATGCCGAGCACCACCGCCTGGTACTGGGCGAAGACGGGTGCCGCCGATTGGTAGAGCGACATCTGGTCACCGCAGACCGGGCTCCAGTCGGCGGGGTAGAAGGCGAGCACGATCGGCTGGCCGCGGAACTGCTCGGGCCCAATCTGGCGCCCGTCCGGGGTGGCCGGCAGGGTGAAGCCGGGCGCGGGGCGCCCCGGTTGGATCAGCCCGTTCGGATCACTCATGCCCCCAGCCTGCTCCCGGGGTGGGTGAGGTCGGCTCACCCACCCCGGGTGGTTCCGCGCTCGCTCAGCGCAGCACCGGGGCGACCGCGATGTGGTTCTGCACCTCCCGGATGCCCGGCGCGGACCAGGCCACCTGCTCCACCTCGGCCCGCTCGGGCATCGAGTGCACCAACCCGGCGAGGATCGCGGTGTCGCCATGCACCCGGACGCTGATCCGTTCGGCCTCGGTCGCCCCGGCACGGGCCAGGGCGTCGACGATCCGATCGGCCAGGTTCCGGCCGTCCGGTGCGGCGGCCGGACGGACCGTGATCCCGTTGCTCACCCCGCGTACGCCGGTCAGCCGACCGACCGCCCGCTCGGCGGCTCGGCGCTGGTACTCCCACTCGACCTCGCCGTGCAGCGTCACCCAGCCGGCCGAGACGGTGACCTGGAGCTTCTCGATGGGCACGAACGCGTCCCATTCCAGCGCGTGGCTGGCGGCGGCGGCCAGGTCCGGATCGGTGCGCTCGGCGCCGTTGGCCAGCTGCACGGTCAGGTCGTTGGCGACGGCCCGGACCCAGGTGACGCGGTGGGCGGCCCGTTCGGCGGCCCACTTCTTGGCGTAGCTGTCCACCCGGCCGGTCAGCGTGACGACGCCCTCGGCGACTGTCACGCCGATCTCGTGCGGCTGCACCCGCGGTTCCCAGGTCAGCTCGTCGAGTACGGCGTTCTGGATGTCCTGGTCGGTGCGGCCGATCTCCGCGATGGCCATCTGCCCCTCCTCCGGTGCGTGGTTGGCGGACCGGGAGGCGGCTGCGGCCGAGGTCCGCCGGGGTCCGATCCTGCCGCCGCCCCGGGTGAGCCGTCCTCGCCCGGAACGGGTGACGGGCCCGCCGAGCCTGGGGTGGCTCCGGTTGGGACACGCACCGACATCAATGGTGGGAGCGCTTCCATAGACGGCCGGGATCGGTTACGGTAAGCGCGTTCCTCGATCGCGGGAGCCGTCGCGTCGGGTGGTGGGAGCCAGGGCAGCTCCGCCCGTACCCGTCGTCGTGCCTGTCCCCCAGGCCACGGCGGCACCACCTGGTCGACCCCGTCCCCCGGGGCTCCATCCCGAGAGGAACCACAGATGCCGAGAGGTCTCGCTGGCACGATCGTGTCCGTGCTGGCCGCCGCCACAGCCGTCGTGGTGGTCCCGTTCACCGCCGCCGGGTCGGCCCCGGCCCCGGCCGCCGCAGAGGCGTACACCTGGCGAAACGTCCCCGTGGGCGGTGGCGGCTTCGTGCCCGGCATCGTCTTCAGTCCCACCGAGAAAAATCTGATCTACGCGCGGACCGACATCGGCGGCGCGTACCGCTGGGAGCAGGCCAGCCAGTCGTGGACGCCGCTGCTCGACTGGGTCGGCGCCGACCGGTGGGGCTACAACGGCGTGGTCAGCATCGCCACCGATCCGGTGCAGACCAACCGGGTGTACGCGGCGGTCGGCATGTACACCAACGGCTGGGACCCGAACAACGGTGCGATCCTGCGCTCGGCCGACAAGGGTGCCACCTGGCAGATCACCGAGTTGCCGTTCAAGAACGGCGGCAACATGCCGGGCCGGGGAATGGGGGAGCGGCTGGCCGTCGACCCCAACCGGAACAGCATCGTGTACTACGGCGCCGAGGGTGGCAACGGGCTGTGGCGCAGCACCGACCACGGGGCGACCTGGGCCCGGGTCACCGCATTCCCGAACGCCGGCAACTACCGGGCCGACCCCAGCGACCCGAACGGCTACAACGGGCAGAACCAGGGCCTGACCTGGGTGAGCTTCGACAAGAGCACCGGCACCGCCGGCTCCACCACGCAGACCATCTACGTGGGCGTGGCGGACAAGGAGAACCCGGTCTACCGCAGCACCGACGGCGGCGCGACCTGGGCGCGCATCGCCGGCCAACCCACCGGCTACCTGGCGCACAAGGGTGTCGTCGACCCGGTCGGCGGCCACCTCTACATCGCCACCAGCGACACCGGCGGCCCGTACGACGGCGGCAAGGGCGACGTCTGGAAGTTCACCCGGTCGACCGGGGCCTGGACGCGGATCAGCCCGCTGCCGTCCACCAGCGCGGACGCCTACTTCGGCTACAGCGGCCTCACCATCGACCGGCAGCGCCCGAACACGCTGATGGTGGCCACCCAGGTCTCCTGGTGGCCGGACGCGATCTTCTATCGCAGCACCGACGGCGGGGCGACCTGGACCCGGATCTGGGAGTTCACCAACTATCCGGAGACGTCCCGCCGCTACACCATGGACGTCAGTGCGGTGCCCTGGCTGACCTTCGGCGTCAACCCGGCACCGCCGGAGACCGCACCCAAGCTCGGCTGGATGAACGAGTCGGTGGAGATCGACCCACACGACTCCGACCGCATGATGTACGGCACCGGTGCCACCATCTACGGCACCACGGACCTGACCAGGTGGGACACCGGGGGCCAGTTCACCATCCGGCCGATGGTCCGCGGGTTGGAGGAGACGGCCGTGCTCGACCTGATCAGCCCACCCAGCGGTGCGCCACTGATCAGCGCGCTCGGTGACGTCGGTGGTTTCCGGCACACCGACCTGGACGCCATCCCGCCGATGCTGTTCACCCAGCCGGTCTTCACGTCCACGACAAGCCTGGACTACGCCGAGAGCAAGCCGGCCGTACTGGTCCGTGCCGGCAACTTCACCGACGCCGACCGGCCCGCCGACAGCCACGTCGCCTTCTCCACCGACGGCGGGGCCACCTGGTTCCAGGGCACCGAGCCGTCCGGGGTCAACACCGGCGGCACGGTCGCCGCGGCGGCCGACGGCAGCCGGTTCGTCTGGGCGCCTGGGGACGCGGGCCAACGCGTCGTCCACTCGGTCGGATTCGGCAACTCCTGGACGCCGTCCACCGGCATCCCGGCCAACGCCACCATCGAGTCCGACCGGGTCGACCCGAACCGGTTCTACGGGCTCAGCGGCGGGCGGGTCTACCTGAGCACCGACGGTGGGGCGAGCTTCTCCCCGACCGCGGCGACCGGGCTGCCCACCTCCGACGTCCGTTTCAAGGCGCTGCCGGGCCGTACGGGCGAGCTGTGGCTGGCCGGGCCCGGTGGGCTGTGGCGCTCCACCGACGCCGGTGCCAGCTTCACCAAACTGAACGGCGTCAGTGCCTCCGGCAACGTCGGCTTCGGCAAGGCGGCACCCGGGCGGACCAATCCCGCCGTGTTCCTGTACGGCACGGTGGACGGTCAGCCCGGCGTACACCGCTCCGACGACACCGGCGCGAGTTGGGTACGCGTCAACGACGACCGCCACCAGTACGGCAACCCCACCGAGGCGTTGACCGGGGACCCGCGCGTCTACGGCCGGGTCTACCTCGGCACCAACGGTCGCGGCATCCTGGTCGCCGACCGGGCCGGCGGTCCACCCCCGACCACCCCACCGCCGACCACCCCACCGCCCACGACACCGCCCCCCACCACTCCACCGCCCACCACTCCACCGCCCACCACGCCGCCGCCCACCACACCGCCCCCGACCACTCCACCGCCCACCACGCCGCCGCCCACCACACCGCCCCCGACCAC
>NZ_JBEXGR010000023.1:0-113734 GCF_040607415.1 Micromonospora sp. NPDC005291 | reverse complement strand
GTGGACATCGGCTGCGGAATGTCGGCGGTCCGTACGTCGCTGACCGCCGCCGACCTGCCGGACGATCTGGCCGGGCTGCGCTCCGCGATCGAGCCTGCAAGGGGGCTCATGGTCATCCTCAGTCGGCGGGCGCGCCGCACCCCTCGGCGACCTCTGTTTCACGTGAAACAGACCGGTGGCGCGCAGCGGGCCCTGAGCGAGTCGGCAGCGACGCCTTGCGGGCGTTCACAGCGCCCCGACCGAGCGCGAAGTGGCATCGCTGTTTCACGTGAAACGCGGGGAGGCCGGATGCAGAACGGCCGCGCTACCCGGAGGGGTGCGCGGCCGCAGGCGAAGAGAGGGCTCAGTCCCCGCTCTCCTCCTGCTGCACTCCGATGATTCCCACGATTCGCTCGAGGTCGTCCACCGTCGCGAACTCAATCGTGATCTTGCCTTTGCTCCGACCGATGTCCACCTTCACCCGGGTGTCGAACCGGTCGGACAGCCGATCGGCGAGATCGGTCAGGGCCGGCGCGTGCGCCTTCGGTCGCCGCTTGGCGGCCTGACCCTTGGCCGGCCCATCGTTCAGGGCCAGGGCCACAATCTCCTCGGTCGCCCGAACCGACAGGCCCTCGGCCACGATCCGCAACGCCAACTGCTCCTGCGCCTCTGCCTCGTCGAGGCTCAGCAGAGCGCGAGCGTGGCCCGCCGACAGGATCCCCGCAGCGACCCGACGCTGAACCTGGGCCGGCAGGTTCAGCAGCCGGATCGTGTTGGAGATCTGTGGACGACTCCGGCCGATCCGGCGGGCCAGCTCCTCGTGGGTGGCCCCGAACTCCTCCAGCAGCTGCTGATAGGCGGCGGCCTCTTCGAGCGGGTTCAGGTTGGCCCGGTGGATGTTCTCCAGGAGGGCGTCGCGGAGCATGGCGTCATCACGGGTATCCCGGATAATCGCCGGGATATTTTCCCGCCCCACCGCCTGGGCGGCCCGCCAACGCCTCTCGCCCATGACCAGTTCGTACTTCTCGCCGTCGAGCTGCCGGACGACGATGGGCTGGAGAAAGCCGACCTCCTGGATGGAGGTCTTGAGCTCCTCCAGCGCATCTTCGTCGAAGACCTGGCGGGGCTGCTTCGGGTTGGGCAGGATCGCGTCGACCGGGATCTCAGCGAATCGGGCGCCGGGTACCGGACTGAGCGTGGGCTCCGGCTCCTGGGCTGGCACCCCGACGGACAGCGCGGGGACGGCTGCGGCGACCGCATCGTCCACGTACTCATTCTCCGGTTCGGCCGTCATGGTGCCGGCGGCACTCGGCGCCGGCCCGGTCGGGATCAGAGCCCCCAGGCCCTTACCCAGACCGCCCCGAGGACGGTTCTTCATGCCACGCCTCCCAGCAACTCGTCCGCACTACGCATTCCGGCCCACCGGCTCCTTGACGCCCCGCTCGGCAATCTCCTGGGCGGCTTCGAAGTAACTCGTCGCCCCCCGCGAACCGGGATCGTAGGTCATCACAGACTGGCCGTAGCTGGGTGCCTCGGAGACCCGGACGTTGCGGGGGATGACCGCCTGAAGGACCTTGTCGCCGAAGTGGTTCCGGACGTCCTGCTCGACGGCGTCGGCCAACCGGGTACGGCGGTCGTACATGGTCAGCAGGATGGTGGAGACATCGAGCTTCGGGTTGAGGTGTTGGCGCACCAGGTTGATGTTGTTGATCAGCTGGTTGAGCCCTTCCAGGGCGTAGTACTCGCACTGGATCGGAATCAGCACCTCCTGGGCGGCAACCAGGGCGTTGACCGTGAGCAAACCGAGCGAGGGCGGGCAGTCGATGAAGACGTAGTCGAACTCGCCCGGGTAGGCGGTGATCGCCCGGTCCAGGCGCGACTCCCGTGCCACCACCGACACCAGCTCGATCTCCGCACCGGCCAGGTCGATGGTCGCGGGTACGCACCACAGGTTGGGGATGCCCTCGACCGCCTGCGCCACCTCGGCCAGCGGCACGCTGTTGATCAGGCAGTCGTAGACGTCTGGGATGCCGGTGTGATGCGGGACGTTGAGCCCGGTCGAGGCATTGCCCTGCGGGTCGAGGTCCACCACGAGCACCCGGTTGCCGTGCAGGGCAAGCGCCACCGCAAGGTTGACGGTGCTGGTGGTCTTACCCACGCCGCCCTTCTGGTTGGCGACGCACATGACCCGTGTCCGGTCCGGCCGAGGCATGGTCACCTCGCCACTGGGATTCAGGATCTGCACGGCGCGCATCGCCTCCATAGCCAACGGTGGGTCATCCTCTTCGCGCGTCGGGGTTTCACGTGAAACGTACGTGGGGTCGGCCGCCACGGCGGCCAGGGACTCGGTCGAAGCGACCGGCGCGGCGGCGATCACCGGCGCGGCGTCGCGAGCAACCGCCGCGGTGGGTTGGTGCGGGACCGCAGGCTCGAACCGAACTGCTGCGGCGGTGTTGCGTCGCCCTGAGGTCGGCCGCACCTCGGCGGCGTTCACCGGTCGACTCAACCCCTCCGGCGTCCGACGAACAGTCGTCGGCTCCGGGGTGGCTGATCCCTCCGGCTGCCCCGAGCCCGCAGGCTCGTCGCGAACTGCCGGCGGATCGCCGTCCGCAGGCCCGGTCGCGCCGGGCGACCAGCTCGGGTAGTCGGTTTCACGTGAAACGGGATCGCTGGTTGACCCGGTCACGCGTGGATCGTCGTACCTGCCGTCGTCATGCACCTGTCATCCCTGCCCGCTTCGGATGGTCGGTCCGCGCCTCGGTCAACTTGGCCGCACCCACGCTCGCAACCCGGAGCGTACGGCCCTCGGGAGCGGTCGGAGACCCGCGACGTCTCGTCGCCCGCTCCACACTATCGACGCGCGGTCAGCCTACGGCGGACGGGCGCGGAAGGTCCACGTCGGGTTCTCATCTCCTCGTCCATCCGTACCGGTACAACGAGGCAACCCACCGGCCGGAAGCCCGATGGCGCAAAGTGTCAGCGTCGGCGGGAGTGTCCGCCCCGGGAGCGCTTGTTGGCCGCCGGGCGCGCAGGGCCAACCATCCGCTCGCGCACGATCTCCACGACCGTGGCGGGCGGATCGATCACCCCGATGCCGCAGAGGTGCACCGCCGGCTCCCCGCCACCGAGTCGCGAAACCACCTCGGCATGCTCCTCGATCTCGGCCGCGGCGGACGAACCCTTGAGCGCCAGCAGACGGCCACCACGAACCGCCAGGGGCAGGCACCAACCCGCCAGTCGATCCAGTGGCGCGACCGCGCGGGAGGTCACCACCTCTCCGCTGATCGGTTCCCGGCCGCTCGATCCGGTGGCCGCCTCGTCGGCGCGACCGCGGAACACCCGCACCGACCTGGTCAGGCCGAGTCGCTCGACGACCTCGATCAGGAACGACGTCCGTCGGGCGAGGGGCTCGATCAGGGTGACCGTGAGGTCCGGGCGCGCGATGGCAAGCACCAGACCCGGTAGACCGGCGCCGGAGCCGACGTCGAGCACGGTCGCGCCGGACGGAATGCGCTCGGCGACCGCAGCACAGTTGAGCAGGTGCCGATCCCAGATGCGGGGTGCCTCCCGGGGGCCGATCAGACCGCGGACCACCCCGTCGGTGGCCAACAGCTCGGCGTACGCGGCGGCCAGGTCGAGACGATCGCCAAAGAGGGTCAGTGCGGCCGGTGCCAACTCGGGCGGCAGTGCCGCGTCGGCTGGCGACGGGGCAGTGTCGTGCCGAGGTGAGTCGACGTCAGCGTCGGGGGTGGCAGGCCGGACAGGGGACGGCCCGGGCGGCGTGCCGCCCGGGCCGGTCACGGCATCGGCCGTGATGTCGTCGTGGGTCACCCGGTCAGTCCGCCGGCCGTACGACGATGCGCCGGTTCGGCTCCACACCCTCGGATTCGCTCGCCACTCCCGACATGGCGTTGACCACGTCGTGCACGCACTTGCGCTCGAACGCGGACATCGCGTCCAGCCGGACCGGCTCGCCGTACTCCTTGACCTTCTCGACGGCGTTCTTGGCGACCGCGGCGAGTTCCTTGCGGCGGTTCGCCCGGTAGCCGCCGACGTCGAGCAGCAGACGGCTCGGCGTTCCGGTCTGCCGGAAGACGGCAAGGCGGCTCAGCTCCTGGAGCGCCTCCAGGGTGGCCCCACGCTGACCGACCAGATTCTGCAGCCGCTCGCCAACCACCTCGACCATCGGGCGGCCGGCGGCAACCAGCTCGTCGATGTCGCCGTCGTAGTCGAGGATGTCCAGCAGCCCCTCGACGTAGTCGGCCGCGATCTCGCTCTGCCGGAACAGGTCGCCCTCGCTCACAGCCTTCTTCACCCGGGTGCCGGTGGCGGTATCGGCGTCGTCGCCCTCGGCGTCGTCGCCCTCGGCGTCGTCAGCCTCGGTGTCGTCGCCGTCCACCGCGAGCGTCGCGGTCTCCTCCTCGTCCAGGGACTGCTCGGCGTGGGGGATGCTGGTCTCGGTCACGGTCTCATCTCCGTACTCGGTCGGCCGGACCGTCGGGTCCGACTGGTTTCCCGGGGGCCGGCGGGAGGTCGCCGGTGCCCACGGGCACGTCTAGTACGGGCAGTGTCGCCCGTGGCCGCGCGGTGCGCGGTCGGTTCCGCCCGGCGCCGGCCGTACGGCGGCTGCACGGTGCGGAACGGGCCGCCGCCGGTCACCCGGCGACGGCCCTTTACAGGTCAGCCCTGCCGCTTGGCGGGGCGGCTCTTCTTCGGGTTGTTCATCGGCTTGGCGCCCGGCTTCGGCCCGGCCACCTTGGGCGCGGTCGCCTTGACCGGCGCCAGCGGGGCCGACTTGCCACGACCGAACAGGCCACCGGACTTGGCGGGCTGCACCGGGTTGCGGGTGGCGGCGGGCGCGACGGCCTTCTTGGCGGTCACCGGCGGCGGGAACTTCCGCAGCACCCACTGCTGCTGGCCGAGGGTGAAGAGGTTGTTGGTGACCCAGTAGATGATCACGCCGATCGGGAAGATCGCGCCGGAGATCAGCAGCGACGCGGGGATGCCGTAGAGCATCAGGCGCTGGATCATCCGCTGCTGCGGGTCCTCGGCCCAGCCGGTCTTGAGGATCATCTGACGGCTGGTCAGGTAGGTGGTGCCGATCATGATCAGGACCAGCACGCCAGCAATGATCTTGACGGTGCTGCCGTTGGCGCCCAGGCTGGCCAGCTCGTCGGCCGTGGAGCCGAACTTGCCGGCGATCGGGGCGGTGAAGAGCTTCGCCTGTGAGGCGCTCTGGAACTGGTCGACGGTCCAGCCGTAGAGGGTCTTGTTCTGCTTGTCCGGGTCGAGCCGGCGCAGCACGTGGAAGAGGCCCAGGAAGACGGGGATCTGAAGGAACATCGGAAGGCAACCCATCAGCGGGTTGGCCTTCTCCTTCTTGTAGAGCTCCATCATTTCTTTCTGGAGCGTCTCCCGGTCACCCTTGTGCTTCTCCTGAAGCTCCTTGACCTTGGGCTGGAGCGCCTGCATCGCACGCTGCGACTTGATCTGCTTGACGAAGACCGGGAACAGGATCACCCGGACGGTGACCACCAGGAAGACGATGGACAGGATCCAGGCGAAGTTGGTGCCGAGCACCGCGCCGACCGGCACCCCGATGGCGTCCCAGGCAGAGTGCCAGGTCAGCAGGATCCACGAAATCGCGTAGTAGATCCAGTCGAGACTCAATTCTGGGCTCCAGTCACATCAGCACGGCGGCGGCCGCCCGGCTCCGGCACCGGGTCATATCCACCAGGGTGAAAGGGGTGGCAACGCAACAGCCGCCGGACCGCCAGCGCGGCTCCCCGGAGCGCGCCGTGCCGGCCCACTGCCTCCTGGGCGTACGCACTGCACGACGGGTAGAACCGACAGCGGGCCGGCAGTGCCGGACTTATCCACCGACGGTACGCGATGATGGGCGCGATCAGCACCTTGGCACCGGTTGTCGGCGGGCGCGTGCTGGTCTGGTCGCTGTCGCTCATCGGGACCGCCGCTCGCGGGGCGATCGGGCGACCGTGATGGCGGCGTCCAGGTCCGTGGCGAGCCGGGGGTAGGACGCCTCCGCCGCTGCGGGGAGCGCCCGGATGACCAGGGTGCTGCCAGCCGGCAGGTCGATCAACCGTTCCCGGACCAGTGCCCGCAGTCGGCGCCGGACCCGGTTGCGGGTCACCGCGTTGCCGACAGCCTTGGACACGACGAAGCCGGCGCGGGACGGCACGGACAACTGCTCCGCACCATCGTCCCGCACCGGCTCCGGCGAGGTCGGTGTGCTGGGATCGGCGGTCACCGGCACGGTCAGGTGGACCACGACGACGCCACGTCCGGCGCGTCGGCCACCGCGAACCGCTGCGGCGAAGTCAGTGCTGCGCCGCAGTCGCTGCGCGGCTGCCAGCACGACTGCCCACGTCCCCTGGACCGGCCCGATCGGCTCAGGCCGACAGGGTGGTGCGACCCTTGGCGCGACGGCTCGAAAGGATGGCACGGCCGGCACGGGTGCGCATGCGCAGCCGGAAGCCGTGGGTCTTCGCGCGCCGGCGGTTGTTCGGCTGGTAGGTGCGCTTGCTCACGTCAGGCTCTCCGTTTTCGTACGCGCCCCGCGCGACGGGATCGCCGGGGTCGTGTGGTGGTCCAGGCCCCCTCAGCGGTGGGCCCACGATCGGTGCTGTCCGGCGGAGCGGAACCTCGGTGATGCGGGAATGCGACCGCGGACAGCAAGCACCCATCACCCTAGCAGAGGGCGAGAAAGCAGCCGTTCCAGCCTACGCAGGGGGGCAATGACCGTCAAACACCCCGAGCAGGGGACAACGGGACGCGCCCGAGGCCGAAGGGAGGTTTTCGCTGATGCCGACAAGGGCGTCGCCGCGTCGCCGGTTGATGGCGCGGGGACAACGCTGTTACCGTGCCCGATTGCGGTGAGCGTCGGAAGCTCCGGTCGTCGCACAGGCAAGACCGGACCAGGTAGTGAATCGTTCGGCACGGTGAACCCGCTTCAGCGCCCGTTCAGGCAGGGGCAGGTCGCACCCGCGTCCGGCGGCGGCCACAATCGGTCGGTACACAGGCTGTGGATAACTTGTGGATGACCACCGGTCGACCGTCCGGGTGGGTGTTGTTCCACCCGCGAACGCGGCGGGCCCGGGACGGCCGGCTGGCAGACAGCGGCGGCCGGGAGCAGAGGCGAGGGGGTGGCACGACGGTGGCCGGTACGACCGACCTTGCCGCGGTGTGGTTAGCGGCGACCGACGAGCTCGCCGACGAGATCATCTCCGCTCAACAGCGTGCCTACCTCCGACTGACCCGCCTGCGGGCGATCGTCGAGGACACCGCGCTTCTCTCCGTCCCGGACGCGTTCACCCGGGACGTGATCGAGTCACGGCTGCGCCCGGCGATCACCGAGGCGCTCACCCGCCGGCTCGGCCGGCCGATCCAGGTCGCGGTCACCGTCCGGGTCGCCGAGGACGCCACGGGCCGCCCGGCCGGCACCGTCTACCGCAGCGCCCCGGAGATCGGGCCGCTCGACGTCGAGGGCCCGGCCGCCGCACCGTTCGACGACGACCAGGGCGTTCGGCCGACGGCCGACGCGTTGATCCCTGAGCAACCACATGCGGCGCGTATGCCCGAGCCGGCCGCGCCACCCGCACCCGCGGGTCCGCCACTCGCGCCGACCGCTGACGGGCATCGTTCGGGGCTGATCCCGGCCAGCAGGGACGGTCAGGAGGCGCTGTTCAGTGCTTCCTTCGCGGAGCCGATGCGGTCGTCCCGACCGGGGCCGGAGCGACGCGGCTACGACGAGCAGGCCACCCGCCTGGACCCACCCGGCCCGGACACCCGGCCCTACGAGCCCCGCTACCGGGAAGACCCGTCGTCGCCGCGCGACCAGCACGTGATCCGCGCGCTGCCCCGGGACAGCGGAACGGACAGCGGCCCCGGCCGTAGCGGAGTGGACCACCGGACAGGTGGCCGCGACGACCGCCGGCTGCCCGGTGCCGACACCGGGGGCAACCGACTCAACCCGAAGTACATGTTCGAGACGTTCGTCATCGGCTCGTCCAACCGGTTCGCGCACGCGGCGAGCGTGGCGGTGGCGGAGTCACCGGCGAAGGCGTACAACCCGCTCTTCATCTACGGTCACTCCGGGCTGGGCAAGACCCACCTGCTGCACGCCATCGGGCACTACGCCACGACACTCGGCAACGCCCGCTCGGTCCGGTACGTCTCGACCGAGGAGTTCACCAACGACTTCATCAACTCGCTCCGGGACGACAAGACCAGCGCGTTCCAGCGGCGCTACCGCGACGTCGACATCCTGCTGATCGACGACATCCAGTTCCTGGAGAACCGCGAGCGCACGCAGGAGGAGTTCTTCCACACCTTCAACACCCTGCACAACGCCAACAAGCAGATCGTGATCAGCTCCGACCGGTCGCCACGCCAGCTCGCCACCCTTGAGGACCGGATGCGAACCCGGTTCGAGTGGGGGCTGCTGGCCGACATCCAGCCACCGGACCTGGAGACCCGGATCGCGATCCTGCAGAAGAAGGCGGCGCAGGAGCGGATGTACGCCCCGCCGGACGTGCTGGAGTTCATCGCCTCCCGGGTGTCGAACTCCATCCGGGAGCTGGAGGGTGCGCTGATCCGCGTGACCGCGTTCGCCAGCCTGACCCGGTCGACCGTCGAGCTGTCACTGGCCGAGGAGGTCCTCCGGGACTTCATGCCCGACGGCGCCGGGCCGGAGATCAACGCCGACCAGATCATGGCCTCGACCGCTGACTACTTCGGAGTGAGCCTGGAGGACCTGCGCGGTCAGTCCAGGTCCCGGGTGCTCGTCAACGCCCGGCAGGTGGCCATGTACCTGTGCCGGGAGTTGACCGAGCTGTCGCTGCCCCGCATCGGGCAGGCCTTCGGCGGCCGGGACCACACCACGGTGATGCACGCCGACCGGAAGATCCGCCAGCAGATGGCGGAGCGCCGCTCGCTCTACAACCAGATCGCCGAGCTGACCAACCGGATCAAGCAGAACAGCTAGGGGTACGCCAGCCGTCGTGACGGCACGCAGCCCGGGACACGCCCGGCCGGATCTCCGGTCGGGCGTTCTTTTTGGTCCCTCAGCTTGACTCTCGACATGGTGTAGACCACAGCATCGAAGCCGTGACCGCCTCGACTCCCACTCGTTGTCCACAGCTCGTTGTCCACCGTCGGTGGATAACTACGGTCCGTCCGTCGGCGGTTACCCACAGGCTGTGGAGAAACCCTGTGTACGAAGCTGTGGACGCCTGGGGACAACCGCCACGTTTTCCACCGATGGCCGTCGACCTGTGTACGAGCTGTTGAAGGTTCTGGGGATGACGGCAATGGTGATCTTCATCGTCATCCACAGGCATGGGGAGAAAGTCGGTGGATTACCGGTGGACAACCGGTGGACAACGGTGGACAACCTGCCGTCGCGACCGGGCTGTGGACACGCAGGCCAGTTTGACCCCCGGTTCTCCACAGCTAAATCACCGGTGGATAACCTGTCTGAGCTGCGCAGACCCGAGTTTTCCACAGTTTGCACAGGTGCGATGAAGACGATGGGTTATCTCTTCTAAGAGAACAAAAACCAATAATCACCGTTGGGCTTTCTGTGGATCGGGCCGAACGCTGCCGGATGAGCCGGTCAGCACCGACACGATCCATGGGGTCGGGCGCACAGCCGATGCCCCCGCGCCCTAAGGTGCGATGGGTACCCGCACGGTTGGGCGGGACGGTAGGCAGCGGTCGGCATGAGAGAGTTGTCGCTGACGTCGACGCGGAGGCATTGATGAAGTTCCGAGTGGAGCGCGACGCGCTCGCCGAGGCCGTGGCGTGGACCGCGAAGAGCCTGCCCAACCGGCCATCCGTACCGGTGCTCGCCGGGGTGATGCTTCGTGTCACCGACGGCAACCTGCGGGTTTCCGGGTTCGACTACGAGGTCTCCAGCCAGGTGACCGTCGAGGTGCAGGGTGACGCCGACGGCGCCGCTCTCGTCTCCGGCCGCCTGCTCGCCGAGATCACCAAGGCGTTGCCGGCCAAGCCGGTGGACATCGCCGCGGTCGGCGCCCACCTCGAGCTGGTGTGCGGCAGCGCCCGGTTCACCCTGCCCACCATGCCGGTGGAGGATTACCCGGCGCTGCCCGAGATGCCGCAGAGCGCCGGCACGGTCGACGCCGCGGCGTTCGCCACCGCGGTCGCCCAGGTGGCCATCGCGGCCGGCCGCGACGAGACGCTGCCGATGATGACCGGCGTACGCGTCGAGCTCTCCGGCAACACGCTGTCGATGCTCGCCACCGACCGTTACCGGCTGGCGCTGCGCGAGATCCAGTGGCGTCCGGACGACCCCGAGGTGAGCATCAACGCCCTGGTGCCGGCCCGCACCCTGAACGACACCGCCAAGGCCCTCGGCCCGCTGGGCGGCGAGGTCACGCTCGCTCTCGCCCAGGGCGCTGCGGGTGAGGGCATGGTCGGCCTGGCCGGCGGCACCCGGCGCACCACCAGCCGCCTGCTCGACGGCGCCAACTACCCGCCGGTGCGTTCGCTCTTCCCGGCCGCCCACAACGCCGAGGCCCGGGTGCCGGTCAGCACTCTGATCGAGGTGGTCAAGCGGGTCGCGCTGGTCGCCGAGCGGACCACCCCGGTGCTGCTCAGCTTCAGCGCGGACGGCCTGGTGGTCGAGGCCGGCGGTTCCGAGGAGGCGCGCGCCAGCGAGGCGATGGAGGCCACCTTCACCGGCGACGCGCTGACCATCGGGTTCAACCCGCAGTACCTCATCGACGGCCTGGCCAACCTGGGTTCCCAGACCGCTGTGCTCTCGTTCGTCGACGCCTTCAAGCCCGCGGTGATCTCCCCCGCCGGGGAGGATGGCGAGGTCGTTCCGGGGTATCGGTACCTCATCATGCCGATTCGCGTATCCCGCTGATCGCGCCCAGCACCACCCAGATCCACGGAGGTAGAAACACATGCAGCTCGGCCTTGTAGGACTCGGCCGTATGGGCGGCAACATGCGGGAGCGGTTGCGTGCGGCAGGCCACGAGGTGGTCGGCTTCGACCACAACGCCCAGCTGAG
This sequence comes from Micromonospora sp. NPDC005291, assembly GCF_040607415.1. Classification (NCBI taxonomy): domain Bacteria; kingdom Bacillati; phylum Actinomycetota; class Actinomycetes; order Micromonosporales; family Micromonosporaceae; genus Micromonospora; species Micromonospora sp. NPDC005291. Next base: position 102,696 of record NZ_JBEXGR010000023.1, on the reverse strand, counting down.
CGACGTTGCGACCATCGCGGGTCTGGCGGAGAAGCTCGAGTCGCCGCGTGCGGTCTGGGTCATGGTGCCCGCCGGTGTCACCGACGCCACCATCGACGAGCTCGCCGGGGTGCTCGGTGCGGGCGACATCATCATCGACGGTGGCAACTCGCGCTTCAGCGACGACGCCCCGCGGGCCGAGCGGCTCAACGAGCTGGGCATCGGCTACATCGATGTCGGCGTCTCCGGCGGTGTCTGGGGCCGGCAGAACGGCTATGGGCTGATGGTCGGCGGCGCCCAGGAGCACGTCGACCGGCTGATGCCGATCTTCAACGCGCTCAAGCCGGAGGGCGAGTTCGGCTTCGTGCACGCCGGGCCGGTCGGTGCCGGGCACTACTCGAAGATGGTGCACAACGGCATCGAGTACGGCCTGATGCACGCCTACGCCGAGGGCTACGAGCTGATGGCCGCCTCCGAGCTGGTGACCAACGTGCCGGGCGTCATCAAGTCCTGGCGGGAGGGCACCGTCGTCCGCTCCTGGCTGCTCGACCTGCTGGACCGGGCGCTCGACGAGGACCCGGAGCTGGCCGAGCTGAGCGGCTACACCGAGGACACCGGCGAGGGACGGTGGACGGTCGACGAGGCCGTCCGGCTGGCCGTGCCGCTGAACGTCATCACCGCGTCGCTGTTCGCCCGGTTCGCCTCGCGGCAGGACGACTCGCCCGCCATGAAGGCCGTCGCCGCGCTGCGCCAGCAGTTCGGCGGCCACGCCGTCCACAAGCGCTGAGCGGTATCCACACCCTGTGTACGTCCACCGGCTGGAACTGATCGACTTCCGCTCGTACGAGCGGGTGGCCGTCGACCTCCAGCCGGGGGCGAACGTCCTGACCGGCGCCAACGGCGTCGGCAAGACCAACCTCGTCGAGGCGCTGGGTTACGTGGCGACCCTGGATTCGCACCGGGTCGCCACGGACGCACCTCTGGTCCGGATGGGCGCCACGTCCGCGGTGATCCGCTGCGCCGTGGTGCACGAGGGGCGGGAGCTCCTGGTCGAGCTGGAGATCGTGCCCGGCAAGGCCAACCGGGCCCGGCTGGGCCGATCACCGGCGCGGCGGGCCCGGGACGTCCTCGGCGCCCTGCGACTGGTGCTGTTCGCCCCGGAAGATCTTGAGTTGGTCCGGGGCGATCCGGGCGAGCGCCGCCGCTACCTGGACGACCTGCTGGTCAACCGACAGCCGCGGTACGCGGGCGTGCGGGCCGACTACGAGCGGGTGGTCAAGCAGCGCAACGCCCTGCTGCGCACCGCGTACCTGGCCCGCAAGACCGGCGGGTCCCGGGGTGGCGACCTCGGCACCCTCGCCGTCTGGGACACCCACCTGGCCCAGCACGGCGCGGAGCTGCTCGCCGGTCGACTGGACCTCGTCGCCGCGCTCACCCCGCACGTCGCCAAGGCGTACGACGCGGTGGCTGCCGGGCGGGGCGCGGCGAGTATCACCTACCGGCCCTCGATCGAGCTGACCGAGCCGACCACCGACCGGGCCGCGTTGGCCGACGCACTGACCGCCGCCCTGGCCGCGTCCCGCTCCGCCGAGATCGAACGGGGCACCACCCTGGTCGGCCCACACCGCGACGAACTGGCACTGACTCTCGGCCCACTGCCCGCCAAGGGGTACGCCAGCCACGGCGAGTCGTGGTCGTTCGCGCTCGCGCTGAGGCTGGCCGGGTACGACCTGTTGCGCGCCGACGGCATCGAGCCGGTGCTGGTGCTCGACGACGTCTTCGCGGAGTTGGACACCGGCCGCCGGGACCGGCTGGCGGAGCTGGTCGGCGGGGCGAGTCAGCTGCTGGTCACCTGCGCGGTGGACGATGACGTGCCGGCCGCCCTGCGGGGCACCCGCTACCAGGTAGGCGAAGGGACGGTACGCCGTGTCGGATGAGCCACGCCCCAAGCGACCCGCCGCAGCCGGCGGCGACGCCGCAGCCGCGCGTACCCCGGGGAAGGAAGCGACGGGCGGTGAGCCGACGGCGGCCGCCAGTGGGCCGGAGCTGGCCCGGGCGGTGCTCGACGCGGCGCTGTCCCGGCGGCAGGCGGCGGCCCGCGCCCGACGTGCCCCTGGCGGCGGTGGCGACGCTGCCGGTGGCTCGGGGCGGCGGTTGCGCGGCTACTCGGGCCCGGGCCCCGATCCGCGTGATCCGCAGCCGCTGAGCGCGGTGCTGAACCGGTTGGTGAAGGCGCGTGGCTGGCAGCAGCCGGCGGCCGAAGCCACCGTGTTCGGTGCCTGGGAGCGGGTCGTCGGTGCGGAGGTCGCCCAGCACAGTCGCCCGGTCAAGCTGGAGAACGGCGAGCTGACCGTGGAGGCGCGCTCGACCGCCTGGGCGACCCAGCTGCGGCTGCTCGCCGGCTCGCTGCTCAAGCAGATCGCCAGCGAGGTCGGCCACAACGTGGTGCGCAAGCTGCACATCCACGGCCCGGCCGCGCCCTCCTGGGGGAAGGGGCCGCGCCGGGTGCGGGGCCGGGGCCCCCGCGACACGTACGGCTGAGCAGGCTTCTCAGCGCCTCCGGTCGGCCTCCCGGGCCGCCCGCTTCCGCTCGCGCTGCTCCCGGCTGTAGCGGTTGCGCTCGGCCAGGTCACGTTTCCACGCCTCGCGGGCCTCGGCCGAGCCGCCCTGCACCGCGCCCTGCACGCCCTCGGCTGGGCCGGCGAGGTGCCGGAAGACCCAGCGCAGGAATCGGCCGCCCTCGCCCGGGGACCTGGGGACCGCGCCGTCCTCGCTCATCTGCCGCACTCTCCCGCGTCACGTCGTTCCGCCCGTCGACCGGGCAATAGTTGGGGCACCAATGCTTGGTACACCAATGATCGGTACGATAGTCACCGTGCTTGGGGAGGGCAACCGATGAGCGGACAACCGGACGGCGTCGACCCGCTGGCGCTGGAACAACAGGTCTGTTTCGCCCTCTCGGTGGCCGCGCGCAGCGTGGTGGCCGTCTACCGGCCACTCCTGGAGCCGATGGGGCTGACCCATCCGCAGTACCTGGTCATGTTGGCGCTCTGGCAGCACGCGCCGTTGTCCGGTCGCGATCTCAGCCGCCTGTTGCAGCTCGACCCGGGCACACTGTCGCCCCTGCTCAAGCGGCTCGAAGCGGCCGGTTACCTGCGCCGGCAACGCGACGCCACCGACGAGCGGAGCCTCGCCGTCACCCTCACCGCCAGCGGTGCCGCGCTGCGGAGTCAGGCAGAGCTGATCCCCGCCGCGATCGTGCAGCGCCTCGGGCTGCCCGTCGAGGACCTGCAACACCTGCACGCGGTGCTCACGCAGCTGATCGCGGCAGCCAACCGGCCGAGCGGCGACCAGACCACCACGGAGACCGGCGCGGCGGCTCAGGCGTCGGCGTAGACGGCGAAACCACGCTCGGCGCAGCGTCGGTAGAACGCGGCCAGCACGCCCAGCTCGGCGCAGGTGAAGTTCCACTGCGGCGGGTCTCCGCGCTCGTCGCGCAGCGCGTCGAGCCGGCTCTCCAGCCAGCGCAGTTGCTGCTCGGCCAGCCGTCCGTCGCCGAGCAGCGAGCGGAGCACGGTGCTCACCGACTCGAAGGTGACCACCTCGCCGTGCGGGCGGTGGCCGGCCACGAACCGCTCGATCCCGCCGGCGACCCAGGCGCAGCCGTCCGGGTCGATCACCGGGTCCTCATCCTCGGCGGCAGCGTCTGTGGCGTACAACACACCTTCAAGGCCGAGGAGCAGATCCACCAACTCGGTGTACGCGGTAGCCCGGATGGTGCCGGTCTTCGCGATGAGCTCAGCCAGCGCCGCGGTCGGCGCGGAGATTCGCGGCAGGTCGACGATCTCGCCGAAGTCGACGAACTCGGCCGGTGCGACCGGGTCGTAGAAGCGGCCGGTCCGCGGCCAGTGCACCGCGACGTTGTCCAGCCCCATCTGTCACCTCTTCAAGAGCACGTGTCGGGTCGATCGGGTCGATCGTCCGGTTCCGGCGGGTAAAGATCAAGGCCGGTTCCGGGGCGCCGCAAACGTACGGCACGGACGTTACTGCCGCGACCCCCGACCCGCCCGGCCGCGGGTCAACCCGTCCGGGGGCGCGCGTGCGATCGGGGCCTGGCGTGTGGGGGGAGTCGTGGGCAATGGGGTTCTGCCGGCTATGGACTTCTGAGCCGCCTCTCTGAGGGTGCCGAGTGGTGGTTCTGTCCTCCACGCACAGTAGGATTGACAGCGAGACGAAGACTCGGTGCGGAGAGGGATGGGGCTGGCAGCCCCAGGTTCATTCTCCACGTCGGGTTGAGCCGATCGCGATCCGCGGGCAACCGCGGCGACCGGCGCGTTCGACCCGCTGTCCGGAGGTCTCCGGCACCGGTCTGCGCGCCGACGTCGCGTCCTGTCCGCCGAACCCGCGCCCGACGCGCCCTACCGGCGTGGCTGACGCGAGAAAGTGGCCGAGGGTGGCAGCGCAGGACAAGCAGGAGTACGGCGCAGAGTCGATCACCGTTCTTGAGGGTCTGGAGGCGGTCCGCAAGCGGCCCGGTATGTACATCGGGTCCACCGGTGAGCGCGGTCTGCACCACCTCGTCTGGGAGGTCGTCGACAACGCGGTCGACGAGGCGCTGGCCGGATACTGCGACACCATCGACGTGGTGCTGCTCGCCGACGGTGGCGTCCAGGTCACCGACAACGGCCGTGGCTTCCCGGTCGACCTCCACCCGAAGCTCAAGAAGCCGGGTGTCGAGGTCGCGCTGACCGTGCTGCACGCGGGTGGCAAGTTCGACGGTAAGGCGTACGCGGTCTCCGGTGGTCTGCACGGTGTCGGCGTCTCCGTGGTGAACGCGCTCTCCACCCGGATGGCCGTGGAGATCCACAAGTCCGGCTTCGTGTGGCGGCAGCAGTACAACTACTCCAAGCCCGGTCCACTGGACAAGGGCGAGACCACCGACCGCAGCGGCTCGGCGGTCACCTTCTGGCCCGACCCCGACATCTTCGAGACCGTCGACTTCGACTTCCAGACCATCTACCGGCGCCTGCAGGAGATGGCCTTCCTCAACCGCGCGCTGCGCATCCACCTGCTCGACGAGCGGGTGGCCGAGGAGGAGGACGGCCGGCAGCGGGAGGTCACCTTCTACTACGAGGGCGGCATCGCCGACTTCGTCCGGCACCTCAACGCCTCGAAGAGCCCGATCCACAAGACCGTGGTCGAGTTCGGCGCCGAGGAGGAGGGCATGTCGCTCGAGATCGCCATGCAGTGGAACGAGTCGTACGGCGAATCGGTCTACACCTTCGCCAACACGATCAACACGCATGAGGGCGGCACCCACGAGGAGGGCTTCCGGTCCGCGCTGACCAGCGTCGTCAACCGGTACGGCACCGACAAGAAGCTGCTCAAGGGCGACGAGAAGCTCTCCGGTGAGGACATCCGGGAAGGGCTCGCGGCGATCATCTCGGTCAAGCTCGCCAACCCGCAGTTCGAGGGCCAGACCAAGACCAAGCTCGGCAACACCCCGGTGAAGAGCTTCGTGCAGCGCGTCTGCAACGACCGGCTGGTCGACTGGTTCGACCGCAACCCGGCCGAGGCAAAGATGATCATCACGAAGGCGTCCCAGGCGGCCCGGGCCCGGATCGCCGCGCAGCAGGCGCGCAAGCTGGCTCGGCGCAAGTCGCTGCTGGAGTCCGGCTCCATGCCGGGCAAGCTGGCCGACTGCCAGTCCACCGACCCGCGCGAGTCCGAGGTGTTCATCGTCGAGGGTGACTCGGCCGGCGGCTCGGCGAAGCAGGGCCGCGACCCGCGGACCCAGGCGATCCTGCCGATTCGCGGCAAGATCCTCAACGTGGAGAAGGCCCGGATCGACCGGGTGCTGAAGAACAACGAGGTCCAGGCGCTGATCACCGCGCTGGGCACCGGCATCCACGACGACTTCGACATGGAGAAGCTGCGGTACCACAAGGTGGTGCTCATGGCCGACGCGGACGTCGACGGCCAGCACATCCAGACGTTGCTGCTGACCCTGCTGTTCCGCTTCATGCGTCCGCTGGTCGAGATGGGCAACGTCTACCTGGCCGCCCCGCCGCTCTACAAGATCAAGTGGAACAAGAAGGGCGACGACGCGCAGTACGCCTACTCCGACCGTGAGCGGGACGGGCTGATCGCGCTGCGCCAGCAGAAGAAGCCGAACGCCAAGCCGGACGACATCCAGCGCTTCAAGGGCCTCGGCGAGATGAACTATCCCGAGCTGTGGGAAACCACGATGAACCCGGCGACGCGTACCCTGCGTCAGGTCACTCTCGACGACGCGGCGACCGCCGACGAGTTGTTCAGTGTGCTGATGGGTGAGGACGTCGAGGCGCGCCGGTCGTTCATCCAGCGCAACGCCAAGGACGTGCGGTTCCTGGACATCTGACGGGCCGGGGTGGATCGGCCGGGCAGTGCCCGGCCGATCCACCGGTCCACAGAGTTATCCACAGCTTGGCCGGTATCCACAGCCGTTATCCACAGCACGAAAACGACTCTGAGTCTGATAAGGGTATACAGTGACCGATTCTCCCGAGTCCACACCGAACGAGCCCGAGGTCCCCGCCGAGGCCATCGCCGCCGTGGTCGCGCACGACCGGATCGAACCGGTCGGGCTCGAGGTGGAGATGCAGCGCTCCTACCTCGACTACGCGATGAGCGTGATCGTCGGTCGCGCGCTGCCGGACGTCCGGGACGGGCTCAAGCCGGTCCACCGCAAGATCCTCTATGCCATGTTCGACTCCGGCTACCGGCCCGACCGCGGCTACGTGAAGTGCTCCCGTGTCGTCGGTGACGTGATGGGTCAGTTCCACCCGCACGGCGACGCCTCGATCTACGACGCGCTGGTCCGGATGGCGCAGCCGTGGTCGCTGCGCTACCCGCTGGTCGACGGCAACGGCAACTTCGGCTCGCCCGGTAACGATCCGGCCGCCGCCATGAGGTACACCGAGTGCAAGCTCGACCCGCTGGCCATGGAGATGCTGCGGGACATCGACGAGGACACCGTCGACCTCCAGGACAACTACGACGGTCGGGCCAAGGAGCCCACGATCCTGCCGTCGCGGATTCCCAACCTGCTGTTGAACGGCTCCGAGGGCATCGCGGTCGGCATGGCCACCAAGATCCCGCCGCACAACCTGCGGGAGATCGGCGCGGCGGTGCAGTGGTGCCTGGAGCACCCGGAGGAGGACGAGGAGGCCACCCTCGATGCGCTACTCGGCATCGTCAAGGGCCCGGACTTCCCGACCCACGGCCTGATCGTCGGCACGACCGCCATTCAGGACGCGTACCGCACGGGTCGTGGCTCGATCCGGATGCGCGCCGTGGTGGAGGTCGAGGAGGACAAGCGGGGCCGGCCCTGCCTGATCGTCAGCGAGCTGCCCTACCAGGTCAACCCGGACAATCTCGCCGAGCGGATCGCCGAGCTGATCAAGGAGGGCAAGCTCGCCGGGATCGCCGACATCCGCGACGAGTCCTCCGGGCGTACGGGCATGCGGATCGTGCTGGTGCTCAAGCGCGACGCGGTCGCCAAGGTGGTGCTGAACAACCTCTACAAGCACACCCAGCTCCAGGAGACCTTCGGCGCCAACATGCTGGCGCTGGTCGACGGTGTGCCGCGCACGCTCAACCTGGCCCAGTTCATCCGCTACTACGTCGAGCACCAGATCGACGTGATCCGTCGGCGGACCGCGTTCCGGCTACGCAAGGCCGAGGAGCGGGCGCACATCCTGCGTGGTCTGGGCAAGGCACTGGACGCGTTGGACGAGGTGATCGCCCTGATCCGGCGCTCGCCGACCGTGGACGACGCCCGGCAGGGCCTGATCCGGCTGCTGGAGATCGACGAGATCCAGGCGACCGCGATCCTGGACATGCAGCTGCGTCGCCTCGCCGCCCTGGAGCGGCAGCGGATCGTGGACGACCTGGCCAAGCTCGAAATCGAGATCGCCGAGTTCAAGGACATCCTGGCCAAGCCAGAGCGGCAGCGGCGGATCGTCTCGGAGGAGCTCGGCGAGATCGTCGCCAAGTGGGGCGACGACCGACGTACGCAGATCATTCCGTTCGACGGCGAGGTCTCGATGGAGGACCTCATCGCCCGCGAGGATGTGGTCGTCACGATCACCCGCACCGGGTACGCCAAGCGGACCAAGGTCGATCTGTATCGCTCGCAGCGGCGCGGCGGTAAGGGCGTCAGTGGCGCCACGCTGCGGCAGGACGACATCGTCAGCCACTTCTTCGTATGCTCGACCCACGACTGGATCCTGTTTCTGACGAACAAGGGTCGCGTCTACCGGGCCAAGGCGTATGAGTTGCCGGAGGCCAGTAGGGTAGCCAAGGGCCAACACGTGGCCAACCTGCTCGCCTTCCTACCCGACGAGCAGATCGCGCAGATCATTGAGATCCCGAACTACCAGGTAGCCCCCTATCTGGTACTGGCCACGAAGAACGGCCTGGTGAAGAAGACGCGGCTCGAGGAGTTCGACTCCAACCGTTCCGGCGGCATCATCGCGATCAACCTGCGCGATGAGGACGAGCTGGTCGGTGCTGCGCTGGTTGCGCCGGAGAACGACCTGCTGCTGGTCTCCAAGAAGGCACAGGCAATTCGGTTCAACGCCTCGGACGAGGCGTTGCGGCCGATGGGCCGTGCCACCTCGGGCGTGATCGGCATGCGCTTCACGGACGATGACGTCCTGCTCGCCATGGAGGTCGTTCGAGAGGGTTTGGACGTTCTGGTGGCCACGAACGGGGGATACGCGAAGCGCACTCCGATCGAGGAATACCCGGTGCAGGGCCGGGGAGGTAAGGGCGTGCTGACTGCGAAGATCACCGAACGACGTGGTGGCCTGGTCGGCGCGGTGGTGATCGATCCGGACGATGAGCTGTTCGCGATCACCAGTAACGGTGGTGTCATTCGGACTCCGGTGAAGCCTGTACGCCGTACCCGTGACCGGAACACAATGGGGGTCAAGCTGATGGACCTCCCGGACGGCGTGACTATCGTGGCGATTGCTCGCAATGCCGACGAGCCTGACGAACAGGACTAGTTGAATGACGGAGACACAGGCGAAGTCGGGGAACACGGGGACCTCGGCTAACCCGGTCGACGAGGAGGCCGCCAAGGGCGGCACACCAGCGACCGGCCGCGCGGCCGTGGGCCGGGCGACGGTCCCCGCCGATGCGCCTGCCCCGAAATTCACGAGGGCCCCGGGCATGACACCCCCGCCGGAGCAGTCCGGCGAGGACGCTGAATCGGGCGACAAGACCGAGACGGCTGGCGCCGAGGCGCCGACGTCTGCCACCGCCACACCTCCGGGTTCGGCGGCGGCACCCTCGGCCCGTCCGGCGACCACCCAGCCGATCAACGTGCGGCCCGGCCAGGCGGCGTCGACCGGGACCACCGGCACCCAGCCGCGGATCACACCCGGCATGACCCAGCCGCAGCCGGACGCGGCGCGTACCGCCGCTGCTGCCGGCCGCCCGGCCAGCGGCGGTGGGCTCCCCCCGGGGATCGGCAACGCGTCCGCCGTCGGGGCCGCCCGCGTCGGTGACGCGGTGCGTGCGGCGCGTACGTCGGTCAGCTCGGCCGCGTCCCGCGGACCGCGCCGGGCCCGGCTGAACCTGAAGCGGATCGACCCGTGGTCGGTGATGAAGTTCGCGTTCGCCGTCTCGGTGGTGCTCTTCATCGTCGTGGTGGTCGCCACCTCGGTGCTCTACCTGGCGCTGGACGCTATGGGCGTGTTCCAGAGCGTCAACGAGAGCCTGAGTGACCTGGTCAACGCCGGCGGTGGGCAGAGCACCAGCGGCTTCCAGATCACCGCCAAGGGCGTGATCCTCAGCTCGGCGTTGATCGGCCTGGTCAACGTGGTGCTGTTCACCGCGCTGGCCACGCTGGGAGCGTTCGTCTACAACGTCTGCGCCGACCTGGTCGGCGGGATCGAGCTGACCCTCGCCGAGCGGGACTGAGCGACCGGGACGCCGGAGCACCGTGGAAAGCGGTCGCTCCGGCGTCCCGTACTCAGGTAGGTTTTGCAGGCGTCGATGGCCTGGCTCGTGAGGCCGGACCCCGATTTGGGGCTGGCCGAGCGGATGGGTTAATCTTGCTCGTCGCAACGCGGGGCTATAGCTCAGTCGGTTAGAGCGCAGAGCTGATAACTCTGAGGTCGATGGTTCGATTCCATCTAGCCCCACCGCATGTCGTCCGACGGTAGTCGAGCTTGAGGGGTTGCCCCATGTTCAAGAAGCTGCTGATTCTGGCTGGCGTCGTCGGCGTGGCCGCCGTCGTGTTCAACAAGATCAAGGCCTCGAACGACGAGCGTGCTCTGTGGCACGAGGCGACCACCGCGCCCGACCTGCGCTGACGTCCGGCCCGGCGACGAGCGATCGACGCCACGGCCATCCACGGGGCCCTAGCTCAACTGGCAGAGCACTGCCTTTGCAAGGCAGGGGTTAGGGGTTCGAGTCCCCTGGGCTCCACCAGCACTTTCCCTGATTGATCTCGGTCCGAGTACAGCCATTCGTACAGCCAAGCCGGTCACGCCGTCCCCTCCTGGCCGAGAATCCGGTCAATGGCCGAGGCAGCCTGACGAGCCCGCGCCGGCAGAACGTGGCCGTAGGTGTCGGCCGTCATCCGGATCGTGGAGTGCCCAAGCAGCTCCATCACCGTCCGCAGCTCCTCGCCTTGGTCGAGCAGGAACGTGGCGAACGCGTGCCGTAAGTCGTGCAGGTGCAGCCAGTCCAGCCCGGCCGCAGCGCGGAGCTGCTCAAAGCGCCGGTTGACGTTCCGCGGTTCCATCGCGGTGCCGATGGTGCTGGCGAAAACCAGGCCCAGATCCGACCACACCTCCCCGGCCGCGAGCCGTTCCTTGGCCTGGCGCACGCGCTGTGCCTCTAACGCCTGGACGGCCAAGGCCGACAGCGGCAGCGGACGGGCCGACCGGTGCGTCTTCGGTGGCACGAACACCAACCCGTGATCCGTTCGCTGGAGCGTCTGCCGAACGAACAGCGCCTTCCCCGGCAGGTCAACATCCGACCACCGCAGACCCAACAGCTCAGCCCGCCGCAGCCCGGTCGCCAGCGCCAGGACGAATACCGATTCCAGTCGGTCCCCGGTCAGCACCGACAGCAGCGTCTTGGCTTCCTCCGGAGTCAGTGCGCGCCGCTCGGTCCGGCCGAGGGCCGGCGGCTTGGCTGCCTTGGCCACGTTGCGCGGCACCAGGTCCATCCGCTCAGCGTCGGCCAGGGCGACGCGCAGCACGGCGTGGACCTTGATGATGCTGGCGGGTGCGAGTTTGCCCCGCAGCCCAGTAAGGAACCGCTGCACGTCCCGAGGCGTCAACCGATCGAGCTTCACCCGGCCCAGACCCGGCACCAGGTGCTTGCTCACGGCCAGGCGGTAGCGCACCAGCGTTGACGGACGAGTGCCGTCGTGCGCCTTCACGTCCCGCAGCCACTCGGACAACCAGGCTTCCAGGGTGCGAGGCTGCGCGGAGAGATCGACGCCGAGCTGAAGTTGGCGCCGCAGCTCGTCCCGCTTCCGGACGGCCTCAGCCTCGCTCTTGGCGTAGACGTACTTCCGCTTCCGCTTGCCGTCGATCCACCCGAGGTCGACCACCGCAGCCCACATGCCCGGCCGCTGCTCGTACACCGAGCCCTCACCATGAGAACGCCGACGCCGGCCGGTCATGCCGCAAACTCCTCATCAGCCGCCAAGAACTCATCGAGCGCAGACAGCGGAATCAGCCGAGCGCGACCAGCCTTGATCGAACGCAGCCGGCCCGATCGCATCAGGACGTACACGGTGTCCCGACAGACGCCGAGCAGGGCCGCAGCCTCAGCCGGGCGGACGCTTTTCCGCTCGCTCATGCTCCGGTCCCTTCCTGCTTTGCCGACTGACGTGAGGTGATTGCCGAGCCATCGGGCGGGTCGGCGGCGGCGCGTCTGGCGGCGTCAAGTTGGACGCGCCATTGGATGCGCTCAGATATCGCCCGCAGGACCCGGTGGCCGAGGGGCGCAACGTCAGGGTCGGTGGGTTTGGCCAGTTCCCACGCGTGGCGTTGCTCGCCGCCGGCCGGGGCGGTGTCGGCGTCGGTGGTGACGCCGAGCAGTGCCTTGACCCACTCGCGGCGGTCGGCGCGGTGGTCGGTGAGGGTTTTGCCGGACCATTGCCGGGAGATGAGGACGCGTCGGCCGCCGATGCCGAGGGTTTCGCGCTTGTGGACCTTGTTCTTGCAGTTGCCGGGTCGCAGTCCTTGCTTTGCCTTCTTGGGCTGGACGCCGTAGAGCAGCCAGTTGGCGCACCGCTCCGAGCACGGCGTGTGCCGCAGCTCCAACCACAGCCGTTCCAGGTGCGTCCGTTGCCGACCGGTGGTCACGTCGTGGCAGTCTGCGGCTTGCTTGGTGAGGTACTTGGTGATGTAGCCGACGCACCGGTTGGCGTCCTTGGTGCCGGCGAGCACGCCTTTGGCGTCGACCTGGGCACCGAAGTGGGCGACGTGCACGGGTTGGGCGTCGGGATCGGTGTCGACCAGGTCCAGGGCGTCATCCCAGGCCGGCAGCAGCCGGCCGGTGGTCGGGTCGGTGTAGCCGACGGCGTCGGCGTCCCACTGCGGCGCCTGCCCCGGTTCGTAGACGCGCACGTCGACTGAGGGCCACCACACCTGGTGGTAGGTCGCGGCGGCGACCTGGCGCACCAGCGCCCGGGGGATGGTGCCCCGGATGGCGAAGTGTGCGTGCGGGGCCAACCGGCGCTGCGGCTCAACGGCCCCGGCGTACTGGACGTTCCAGCCGACCGCCCGGCGCAGGTTCTGCCAGAACCGATCGAGCAGCCGAGGGAAGTGCACCGCATCCCAGGCGGCCCGCCGGTAGTCGTAGCTGTCCGGGTCGACCGGTGTCCCGTCAGTGTGGACGCGGCCGTAGGAGCCGAGGGTGAGGGTGAGGAACATCGACGGCCGGAACACCTGCCCACGGTTGCCCTCGAAGGCCCGGCCAACGGTCCGGTTCTCCACCGGCAGGCGGGGAAGGTCCGGGGCATCCTGCCGCCGCTTGGTAGAGCGGACCCGACGCTTGCCGTCGCCGTCCTCCTGGTCGTCGCCGCCGTGCGGTGGGGCGGGGCGACCGCGCATGCCCTCGGTGGTGATCTCGCTTTCCAGTTCCTCGATCGCGTCGTCCAGGTCCGCGACCTGATCCCACTGCGAGACGCGGGCCGCTTCATCGCGGGCGAATTCGAGGTGAGCGCGGGCGACGATCAGGCCGCGTTGCGCGTCGGTGGCGGGTTGCGGGCCGGGGTCGGGTTCGTCGTTGCGGTGCCATCCCTCGCGGATCTGCTGCTGGCGCAGCCGGCGAGCCTTGGTGGCGCAGGCGGGGCACTTGGCCTCTTGGGTGGCGCCGCAGGGCATGTCGATGACTTCGGTCTGCCCGGAGTCGAGGTCAGTGCGGCGCAGGCTGACAGGGCGGGTGCACACGCCGTAGTCGGCGGCCAGATCCTTGACCACATCGACGGAGCGGGGCATGAGCATCCGGGCGGCCCGGGAGCCCGGCCTCGGCTCCACCACGGGGGCGGGTTCGAGGCCGGGCAGCGTCGGGGTGAGAGTCATCGGCACACCTCCGTCGAACGAGGGAGGTCGCGGACCCGCAGGAGGGGGCGGGGGTTGGCGGTGGCGTGGTCATCGCGCAGCGGATCGAACGCCACCACACCGGCCCGGGTGGTCTTGGCCCGGTACATGGCCGCGTCGGCGTCGGCCAGGGCTGCGGCGAGGCCGGCCGGGCTGGCGGGGGCGAGTCCAATGCTTGCGGTCACTGACACCGACACACCGGAGGGCAGGCGCACGGGAGCGGCGATCGCGGCGGCCAGCTGGCGGGCAGCCGCAGCCGGGTTCGGGTCGAGCAGCAGCGCGGCGAACTCGTCTCCACCGAGCCGGGCGGGCATCCCGTAGACGCGGCGCAGGCGTTGCGCGACGGCGGTCAGGACCAGGTCCCCGGCGGCGTGGCCGTGGGTGTCGTTGACGGGCTTGAAGCGGTCCAGGTCCAGCACGGCCACCCACGGGCGCAGTGGCGCGAGCTGCTCCCAGCCGGCGGCGAGGCCGGCGCGGTTGGCGAGGCCGGTGAGCGGGTCGCGGAGGGTGGCGCGTTGCAGGGCGGCCAGCTCGTAGCGAGCGACGTAGAGCCGGTACTGATCCCAGCAGAACAGAGCGAGGCAGGCGGCCAGGAGCAGGCCGGAGAGCAGGTGGTTGGTCATCGGGTCACCTCTCCGATCAGCGGGGTGCCGTTGCGACGGGTGAAGGCGGCCGGCGGCACCGGAGCCACCGGGGCGACCGGTGTCGGGCGGGTCGGCTCGACGGGGGCCAGGGCGACGGGCTCAGGCATGGCCGGGGCAGGAGCCGTTGCGGTGGGCTGCTCGACAGAGCGGGCCGGCGCAGCATCGGCGGCCGGGGTTGGGGTGGGGGCGGTGGACAGGACGAGCTTGGACAGGCCGATGAAGGCCAGCGCGGGCACGGCCGAGAGCAGCCATCCGGACAGGCCCGGCTTGGCCACGGCGAGTTGCGCGGCCAGGGACAGGGCGACGGCGGCGACGAGCAGGAACATCGGGTAGCCGATCGGCCCGCCCGTGCGGCGACGGCGGCGGATGGTCAGCAGCGCAGCGGCGGGGATGAGTTCGGAGATGACGGCGTTGGCCCAGCCGAACCACTCGCCCGTGCCGGCCGGGGAGTTGTCGAGGGTCCAGTCTTTGACGTGGGTGAAGGAGGCGGCCCCGGCGAAGCCGGCGACGATGAGCAGGATGACGACGAGGACCAGGGCGTCGATGCGGTCGGCGCGCGTGTTGGCGTGGTGGGGCTTCATGCGGCACCGTCCAGGATCTCGCCGTCGATCACGCGAAGCCGGCCGTAGGTCTGGGCCATGTCGCGGATCTCGTCATCGCTGAGGTAGGAGAAGCGGACCCGCATCGGCGTCGGGTCACCGTCGATGGCCACGAACCCCACGCCGGGCAGCGACTGCGGGATCCGGTCACACAGCGCCCCGCGATCGCGCATCCCCTCACCCAGCACGAGATCGACCTGAGCGGCTTCCGCGAGGCGCAGGCCGATGCGGGTCGGGAACAGGTCCCGGAACGGCAGCACCTCCTTGCGGGGGTCCTGGATCGCGGCGACCACGTGCACGCCGACCGCGCGGCCCTGCGACAGCAGGATCGAGAGCGCTGCCTTGATGCGGTCCTTGAGTTGCCGGTCGGTGAGGTAGGCGGTCAGGTTCGCCAGCTCATCGATCACCAGGACGATCAGCGGCTCATCCGGGGTTGGTGTGTGCTGGCGGGTCCGGCCGTAGAGCTTGCCGGCCCGGTCCTTGGCGACGGTGGCGGCTTCCTCGATCAGCTCACACATCGCCGCGTAGTCCTTGCGGGCGAACCGGCTGAACATCGGCGCACCCATGCCCAGCTCCATGCCGCCTTTCGGGTCCAGGCCCCAGATCTGCACGAGTCCGGAGGTGACCCCGGCGGCGAGGGACCGAACCACGGACCAGATGACAGAGCCCTTGCCCGAACCGGTGGCGCCCACCACGAGGACCTGTGTTCCGAACAGGCGCAGCTCGTAGCCGTCGCCGTCCTCCTGCCGACCCACCGGCAGGGCGGTGAACTCGGGAACCGCAGGCACCGGCAGCGGTCGGACGAGCTTGGCGAGGGGGTCACCGCGGAACAGGTGCAGCAGCACCACATCCGGGCGCGGACCGGGTGCGGCCTTGACCTGACGGACGCCGAAGGTGTGGGCGAGGCGTTCGGCCACCTTGGCGAAGTCGTCGGGGATCTGCCCGGTGACCATCCGGACCGTGACCACGTCGATGCCGGAGGCGCAGTGGACGCGGCGTAGGACCGGCAGGACGGTGTGGGAGTCGAACGAGACGGCGAGCTTGGCGGTGACCATCGCGGCGTGCCAGTTGCGGCGGTAGACCCACCGGCGGTAGCGGGACAGGATCGGCCACCAGCCGAACCGCAGCCACGAGGGCCGGTGCCCGAACGCCCACCCGGTCGAGCCGGCGGCGACGGCGCCCACGACGACGGCGGGACCGGCCCAGCCGAACCGCAGGTACAGCCAGCCGAAGAACACCGCCGGGACGGTGACGTACCAGAAGCGGACCAGCACTACGGCCAGACGGCCGAGAGCCTTCAACGTCCACCACGACAGGGCCAGCCACATCGGGATACGCACGAACGGAGTGCGGACGTTGATCGGAGCGCCCTCGATCCGGTCACCCCGGATCACGTTGACCAGCGGCACGGCTCAGCCCTCCCCACCCGCAGCGGCGAACAGGGCGGCTTGCCCCGGCGTACCGGGACCACGGCGCACCACCCGGCGACGCACCGGCGGGCGGGCCGGCAGCAGCGCGGCCAGGTTCACGGGTCCGGACTCCGGGGCGGGGACGTGGCGGGTCATGGTCGGCAGCCACCGGCCCCGACCGAGTACGGCCCGCAGGTCGACGCGGTCGGAGACGTGCGGGGCGATCAGGTCCGGGTCGAGGTGGCGCAGCTTCACCACCGTGCGAGCCAGAGCGGCAGCAGCGGCGGCGATCTCCACCAGTGCGGCCACGCGGACCGCGTCGGCGGGAACGGTGGTGTAGACCTCGCGGGCGGCCCGGATACCGGGACCGGCGAGACGCATCACCGTGCGGCGGTGAGTGCGGCGGGCGGGGGCGGGGCGAGGGTTCCCGACAATGCGGGCAGCGTCAGCTAGCGTGGGCATCAGCCCAACTCCTTTCAGGGAGATGAGGGTCAGGCGCGGGGCGGGAGTTGTCTTGGCGGGCGAGTCCCACCCCGCGCATCCAGATCTGGTCAGGCCGCCTGCTTGATCGCGGCAGCCTCGGTCATGGCCCCGGCGCGGACCGACCACGCCTGACGCGCCCGGCACTTCCCCGAGCCCTTGCACCGCTGCGAGTCCACGTACGGCGTCAACGTCACATCGGTGAACGTCACCGCCGGCGGATAGCCCGGGATCTTCGACGCCGGCGGCACCGGCTGCACCGGGGCAGCGATCTTCACCTTGACTTCCTTGGTCCCGCCGAACTTCCCGGCCTCCGGGTCCAAGTCCAGGACCTTGACCACCCACAGCCGCTCGCCCGTGTCCTTGTCGCGGGCCTGGTCATCACCCTGGCCGCGCTTGTCGAAGTCCGTCACCGGCTCCACACCCAGGCACAGCGCACCCTGCGGGAACACGTAATCGAACGGAACCGGAACCTTGATCGCGTTGGGGATCGACATCGCTTGTCCTTCCGGCCGCCTGTCTACCCCCCTAGACAGTCGCGGCTTGGCTTCGTGGGAGATGTATAGGGGGATAGACAAGAAGCTACGGCGGTACGGTGAGAGCGTCAAGGGGGCTAGACACTCCTACGTCAACTGCGAGGACCGGCATGACGGGCGAAGTGGACAGGATCGCGGCGCTACGCGATCCGTTTGAGCTGCTACGACAGGCGACAAACCGCATGTCGGCAGCTCAGGAGGAAGTGACCGAACTTGCCCGCCTTCGCCGTCGCGTCATCCAAGAGCTGCACGACCAGGGCATGTCGTACGCGCACATCGCCCAGAAGGTGGGCCTGACGCGCGGTCGCATTCACCAGATCCGCCACGGCGGTCCAGCACCCGAAGGTGCCTTCCTCGGTACGGGCAGCGTCATCATCGCCACGCCACTGAAGGAAGAGGCGATCAAGGCCCGACCTGTGGTGGCGATTGAGGACGTGGCCGCAGCCCAACGCTTGGGCGAGCTGGCTAGAAGTCTCGGGTTGGAACCATCGTTCGAGCACGTCCCAGTCGGTGGCGCCATCGACCTGAACCGTCCGAACCTTGTGGTGATCTGCGGGCCGCGCATCTCCGAACCCGTCGCCCAGGTCCTCGCCCAGGACCCGGTACTCCAGTTCGAGCGAGCCAGCGACGGCCCCTGGACGCTGGTCGACCGTAGGACCGGCACCGTCTACCGCTCCGGCCAGGATCAGGAGCCGCCGGCTACCTCTGACGTGGCCTACCTTGGCCGACTGCCCCGTCCGGACGGGCAAGGGTCACTCATCGTGTTTACCGGCATCCATCCGCCCGGTTCACTCGGTGCCGTTCACCTGATCTGCACCCAGATCAACGAGCTCTACGCCCAGGTCAACACCGGCAACTTCTCCATCTTGGTCGGCACCCAATATGAGCCGGGTACCAACGAGCCGCGCCAGGTCGAGCTGCTAACCCCGCTCTACCAGTTGGAGGAAGCCTGATGCAGGTCGCCATGGCAACCAGCCCTGCGAAACTCGACCAACCTAACGAGGACTTCACCGGCGCCATCCCGAACGCCGTTGTCCTGCTCGACGGCGCTGGGCTGTCCGGCGCAAAGTCGACGTGCAGTCATGGTGTCGCTTGGTACACCCGCAGGCTTGGCGGGGCGCTGCTCGCCCAACTGGCGGCCGACGACGGCCAGGACCTCACCACCGTTCTCGGGCAGGCCATCGGCCAAGTGGCGGATGCTCACCGAGGAACCTGCGACATCAGCGACCCGAGCAGTCCCTCCGCAACCGTCATCATCTTCCGCGTCAACAACGACCGCGCGGAATACCTTGTCCTTGCTGACTCGGTGCTCGTACTCGACCAAGCCGGAGACGCCCCCGTGGTCGTCACCGACGACCGAGAGGCAATCGTCGGCAGCCACTACCGCGCAGCCATGGACGCCGCCGTTAACGGAACCCCGGAGCACGATCAAGCCCGACGCGAGTACATCGAAGCTCTGCGCGCCCACCGCAACCAGCCCGACGGTTTCTGGGTAGCCGCGGGCGACGTTCAGGCAGCATCCGAAGCCCTCATCGGAAGCCGACCAATCCAGGGCCTCACCAGCGCCGTCCTGCTCAGTGATGGGGCAAGCCGCATCGCGGATCGCTTCGCACTCGCGGACTGGCCGGAAGTTCTCGCCCTCATCACTAAGTCGGGACCAGCCGAAGTCATCAGGCAAGTCCGAGAAGCGGAAGGCAGCGATCCGCAGGGTAGGAAGTGGCCGCGTGGCAAGACCCACGACGACGCCACCCTGGCCTACTGCACTCAGCTTGGCGAGCCGGTTTCACTGCCGAATTGACCTCTTAAGAATCAAGGCGGCCCGCAAGCGGGCCGCGCCGGCCCGCCCCGGCCTGCTGGCGACCTCCGGCCGGCATCGGCCGGTTCGGCCGCCGCGCTGACAGGACGACAAGACCTTGAAGACCTTGGGGCTCCGCCCCGACCCCGACCCTCCTCAGAGATGCCGCCGCAGATCACCTCGCCGGGCACCACAAGGGCTACCAGCCTCCCCGGACGGGGCCAAGTTCGTTCGTCCAGCAGGGCGCTCCACATTGATCCCGTCCAGGAGGGCTGGAATGTCTACAACCGTCCGACGAGGAGATCTGCTGTTTCCGTCGGAGGCCTTTGCTATTGGCTAAACGCGTGTGACCTCATCGGAGGTGCTGCTCGCCTATACGTCGCGCAGGCAGGTCATGTAGGTGAAGCCGAGCTGGCCGGGTCCCCACACGATCGCAATCCAGCCATTGGCCCCACTGCCACCGCATGCCGTATACCTCCCGCCGAGGACAACACCGCCGCCCTGGTCCTCCCACGGGTTGCAGGAGTACTGGTAGCCGTACTGAGCCGTCGTGAGTACCGGTGCCTCGATATCGGCCCAGTACCTGATTGGGAGGTTGTTGGCAACGGACTTCACTCGGGTGGTGCTGCACGTCGCGTACGACGAGGCGGCCGTCACAGCGCTGCCCTGTGGCGACGCGGCGTTGGCTGGGGTAGCAGTCAGCAGCAATACAGCTGCAGCTACGGCAGCGGTCGCTGCGTGGTTCTTGATGTTCCGTCCCACCGTGAAGGCTCCCTACTGTAGGGGGATCTTGGGAATCAACCCTAAAGGAATGCATCGAAGAATGCAAGATCGACTATCTTAAGCGGGCCGCGCTCCGTCGATAGCAGAACAGGTCACACTCGTGCAGCCCGTCGGGGCCCCGCCGATATCTACGGATCAGGTAGTCGGCGACGCGGCCGGCAGCAGTCCTCGTTTAGTCCTCAAGAGGCCGGACCGCCGCCCTCGACGCATGAGAGACGCCAAGGCCATTTCGCACGCCAGTCCGGTCGAGGCCGGGTAAGTGCAGGTCGCCAACTTGATCTCGTAATGCGTAGGTCGCTGAGGTAGCGCGTTCCGAGGGCATGCCGTGACGATCGCGAGAGTGGCTGGTCGCCGCCGAGGGCGGGGCGATCGCTGCCGCGCCGCTACGCGGCTTGCCGCCGGGTATCGAGGGCTCCAACCGACGTGCCATTAGCGTAGGCCAGTTAGGGGCAGACCAGGCCACTGAGGACCGAGCCGGACCAGGCCGTGAGGTCTGTAGACAGCCGTACATCGACAATTCCCAAGCTGACAGTCTGCCGGCTGTCGGGTGCGCGGCGACCAGGGTGACGCGGACTTTGCCGAACGGCTGCGGAGTGGTCTTGGGAATCTACGGATAGAAGGTGGCTGTACAGCCATCCGTACAGCCAAGCCCGCCGACAGAGACGGCCCGGGATCGACGCAAGGCGAAGAGGCGAGCAGGTCAACGACGGTCGCCGACGTCGGCCGACAGTAGTCTTGATCTTTGCAAGGCAGGGGTTAGGGGTTCGAGTCCCCTGGGCTCCACCAGCACTTTCCTCGGTTGATCTCGGTGGCGAGTACAGCCAAGCGGTCACGCCGTCCCTTCCTCTCCGAGTACCCGATCAATGGCTGTGACAGCCTGACGAGCCTGCACCGGCAGGACATGCCCGTAGGTGTCGATCGTCATCCGGATCGTGGAGTGCCCGAGCAGTTCCATGATGGTTCCCAACTCCTCCCCCTGGTCGAGCAAGAACGTGGCGAACGCGTGCCGCAGGTCGTGCAGGTACAGCCAGTCCAGGCCAGCCGCCGCGCGGAGCTGATGTCGTTGATCGGCCGGCACTGTGCAGCGACCTCACCGAGCACGTGCCGTGGTACATCTCGGCCAGGTCGAGGAGGCCGAGACGGTCAGCCATCGAAAGGGCACGTTGGCTCACCGTCTACGTCTGGTGTCCTCGCCCTATGGCTCATGACCGGATCGAAGCTCGCGCGACATCTGGGAGTGTCTGGCGCGTTGCGGCGTGGCCGCGAGCCCTACCGCGAGGAGCGGTGCGGTGCTGGCCACCAATGTGGCAGCCATCTTCTGATCTCAAGGGCGCTTCCGGCCGTCGGTGGTCATCGTGGGACGTAGCCGTTTGCCGAGTGAACCACCATGCGGAAGCCCATCGGCACCCGCTGGTGACGAGGCAGGCCGAGCACGTCGTAGTCGACCGCGAGGTCATCGGAAAAGAGCCCTGATCCGGGAGCCATCTCCACGTCCGGGATCGTGATCGTGACGAAGACCGGCAGCTCCATGCCCGCGGCTACCCTGATTGAGCGGAAGAGGGTTGCCGCCGCGGCCGGGTCGAACACGACGGCAGTGGCCTCATCGGCGTGGTTTACCGCCAGGCGGGCGATCTTGAGCACCTGCTGATCCGCAGGACCGGCATTGATGCCGGTGATCGTCCGTGCCACCACGAACCGCCGTGATCGAGGCGATGGCCGATGGTGGCCGACAGATACCCAGCGCACAGTGCGATAGCCAGCATCGCGGCGACCAGGAGCCGCCAACGACGCGTCACAGGGGGCATTCGCGGGGGACAAGCATCGGGCACGGCAAGTCGGCGGCGGCGTCCTCTTCTGGTAGTGCCAGTGCCCCCACTGGCGGCGGGAGGATCGGCGACGGCCGGCACGGCGGGCCGGAGCGTCACCGGCGTTGTTCGGATGGCACCGGCCGACCGATTCGTGTGCCCGGTTGGGCCTGGGCCTTTCATCGGCATTGTCGAGCCGTCCGATCACACCTTGAGGACGTCCACGTCGTACAGCGCTATCGACGCGTCGCGGGAGGCCAGGGTCAGACTCTCCGTGATCGCCTGGGCCACCAGCATGCGATCGAACGGATCGCGGTGATGCGGTGGCAGGCGGCCGGCGGCGATGGCGTGGGCGTGGGTCACTGGGAGTTCGCGGAAGCCCATGTCTCTTACCCGCTCGGCGAGGTCAGGGGGTCCGGCGAGCTTCCCCGCACTCTGTTTGATGGTGATCTCCCACAGGGTGACCGGGGAGAGGAAGATGTCCGGCTCGTGGCGTAGCCGGTCGAGGAACTCGGCGCCGAGGGTCGCGTCGCCGGTGATGGCCCAGAGCGCGACGTGGGTGTCCAGCAGCAGGGTCATGCGCCGATGCCGAAGTCGGCGGCGATCTCGGCGTTGGTCTGTGGTGAGTCCCAGTCGCCGGAGAGGTCCAGTTGCCCTGCGAGAGAGCCGACCGCGGTGCGGTTGGCCCGCCGGACCAGCGGCACGACCTTCGCCACCGGCGTACCGGCCCGGTCGATGATGATCTCCTCGCCGTGTTCCACCCGGTCGATGATGCGCGACAGATGGGTCTTGGCATCATGCATGTTGTAGTGCACGGCCTCAGCCGACATGGCGCGACCTCCTCGGTTAGCTAATGGCTTAGTCTACCCTGCTTGGCCCCAGGCGCCAGCGGTTCGGCTGCTCGGATCGCCGTCCGAACCCGTGATCTGGGCAAAGTCAGGGTCAGCGGATCACCGGCGATCGTGGCTGAGGTGTGCCCGAGCATCCGCTACACCGCTTTTAGGTTGGCTCAGCGACAATCCGTACGAGGCGCCGAAGACTCTGCTGCTGCAGGTCGTCGCGGAGGCCAACAGTTGCCGAGCGGTATGGATGAAGCGGTTCCCATCTTTTCCTCGCCCAGTCCGGATATCTGTGAGCGGTCGGCAAGCTCGTCGTCAGACCAGCCAGTGACCATCACGCATCAGGTCACGGCCGGCGATCTCGTTCTCCTCCCGCCACGCCTGCATGCGGCGAGGTGTAACCCGGAAGTATGCGTACCGGGTCGTGCCTACCCGCGCATCCCAGAGTTTCGCGGCGAAGGCGTCGGCTAGGTCGGCTGGCACGGTGTCGCGCGAGAACGTCTCGACGCTGCCCTCGATGAGTACCACGTCGCGGGTAAGGCCGACCGACATCCGCACCCGTCCAGAGGATCGCAAATTGCGCCCGGTCGGGCTGGACTCGGTTGTCGCCAAGATGAACGCCGCACCGTCCCAGAGGAAGGACAGCGGCACCAGGTAGGCGTTGCCGTCCGGGTCCGCTGAGGCGACCCATGCGTCCAAGTCGTGGTTGAGGCGGGCCAGCGTGTCCTGCTTACGTTGCTGCAGCATGCGCGGCGCTTTGGGTTCCACGTCGGGATTCTCCTTATACGTTCGTGGGAGGCTCGCGGTCGGGGCCCCAAGCAAGGATCGGTGTTGAAGGGCGCTTTAACGCAAGCGGCAACCCTGGGCTGGTGCCTGGGACGAGCTTGCAACGTGATGCCGCCGCCTCGGTTCGGATCGCCCCCGACCGGGATCGCCGTGCCAGCCAGGTGCCAGTAGCCAGCACCCACGACCGTCACCAGGAGGCATGAAGGTGCTCTACCTGTAGTTGGTGAACTACAGACATGCGCAGGCTCCCTACGTGGTTAGCCGGCGGATGGCCAACAGAGCGATGTCGTCATCCGGGTGCTCGGTGTCGAGGGTCGCCATGATGGTCTGACACACGGTCTCGACGGGAGCCAGCGGAACGGACGCCATCAGACGGGCGATACCGGCATCGAGCAGTTCGTCGCGGCGTTCGACGAGCCCGTCGGTGTAGGAGACGAGGACCGCGCCGGGTGGGAACTCGACGGTGGTCGTGTGCCGCTGCCGGCGGCCGGTGCCGAGCGGAGGATCGATGTACGCGGGAACCATGGTGGTCGGACCGCCGGGAACGGCCAGGACCGGCTGGGGGTGTCCGGCCAGGGAGATGTGCATGGCGGAGGCATCCGGAGAGATCATCATGTACAACGCGGTCGTCAGGCTGCCGGCCTCGAAGTGAACCACCTTCCGGTCGAGGAGGGTCAGTGTCTCCGCCGGGTCGTCGCAGATCAGGGCGTACGCGCGAAGCGCACTGCGGACCCGTCCCATCACCACCGCGGACTGCAGCCCATGACCCGAGACATCACCCATGACCACGCCCAGCCAACCGGAGGGAAGGGTGAACACGTCGTACCAGTCGCCGCCGACGCCGGAGGCATGACCAGGCACGTACCGGCCGGCCATCTCAAGGCCGGGCACCTCGGGCAGTTCGGTGGGGATCAGGCTGCGTTGCAGAGCCAGGGCGGTGGCCTGGTCCAGTGTGTTCGCGCGGGCCCGGCTTGCCAGGCTGACCCGGTCAGCGGCCAGTTCCAGCAGGCGGACGTCGTCGGGGGTGAACCGGCGCGGCGTGAGGGTGCCGACGTGCAGAACGCCGACAAGTTTGCCGCGCGCGATGATCGGCACACCTAGCAGGGACCGGACACCGGTTTGCAGCAGGACCGGGTTGACCACCTTGTCCGAGGTGACCTGCTCGATGACCACCGGTTGCTGGGTCAGGGCGATTCGGCCGGCGAACCCCCGACCGATCGAGACGCGGAAGCCCTGGCGAACCTCCTCCTCCAGCCCCTTTGCCGCAGTGGCCACCAACTGCTGGGCGCTCACATCGAGCAGGAGGATGGCCACGGTGTCGACCTGCATCAGGTCGCGGACCCGGTCGAGTAGTTCGTCGAAGAGGTCGGCGGCATCGAGTCGAGACAGGGCGGCATCGGTCAGCGCCTCGATGCGGCGTAACCGCTGCTCGTCTTTCATACTCCCCGCGCGGACCACCCCCGGATCTTAGTTGCCGCTCCGCCACTTCTGCCCCCGCGGCCGGTGAGATGAACCAGGCCACGAGGCCCGGGCGACGCCAGCAAGACGCACCACAAGAGCCGACAACAGTCGGTACCGGAATTGGCTACTCCTGGTCGCGAGCGGACATGCCCACAGAGGAGAACGACCTCGATGCGGCGGTCGAGGAGCTACGGTCGGACCTCGCCAGCTCGTTGGCCGGGTGTGGTGGACATCGGTCAGGAGGGTGATGTGAGGGAGGCTGTCTCACCGCGAGTGATGGTGCGTACCTGCCTCACCCAGCCGCGGCGGCGGGCCTCCTCCACGAAGTGCGCCAGCGGGGAGCGGAACACCGGGTAGTCGTCGTAGTGGATCGGCACGGTCAGCTTCGGTCGGATCAGTTCCACCAGGTCGGCGCCCTGCCGGGCATCGAGGTCAGGCGCAGCGTCGTACCGTCGCGGTGCAGTTCCCGGGACGACCAGGTCGGCAGGCCCTGGGCGGCCTGGAAGCCCCAGCGACGCAGCTTGCGTTCCGCCGCCGGGGTGGTGACGATGGGCAGGCTGCGGTCCAGTTCCCGGCGGGCCACCCGGTCGAAGTGGTCGCCGTGCAGATGGGACAGGACCACCGCATCCAACTCCGGGAGTTGGGCGATCCGCAGCGCGGGGTCCGTGCGTCGGCGCGACCACAAACCCTTGCCCAGGTACGCCCGCTGACCCCGGTGCAGAAAGTTCGGATCGGTCAGCAGCGTGAACCCGCCGATTCGCAGCACCGTCGTCGCGGTACCGACGAACGTCACCTGCGGTTGCTCCGCCATTGTGCCCACCTCCTTCGGCTGCGGTACCCCAGCGAGCCATCGGCATGCGCCGGGTGCGGTCCTCAGCCCTTGGAGTCGCTCGCGCCGTCGCCGTCCGCCGCCTTGGTGTCGGGTCGGGCTTGCGGCACGTGTTCCATCAGCTTGGTGAGTGCGCCGTTGGCGAAGGTGGCGCCGAGCGCTGACCCTGCCCCGATGGTCCAGCCGACCGGCCCCAGCGGTGTGCAGCCGAAGAACTGGCTGACCCCTGGCGTCTGCACCACCACGACGAGCACCCCCAACGATGCCGCCGTGGACGCCAGCACGGCCGGGCTGGTGCCGCCGGCCAGGATGGTCTGCCCGAGTTGGGTGCCGACCAGGGAGACCAGGGCGACCGTTCCGGCCCGCTGACGACGTCCGGTGTATCGGGCCAACGTCCAGCCCGCGGTCGCGCCCAGCGTGGTGGCTGCCGCCCGCAGCCCGATCTCCCTGGTGAGGGATTCTCCGAGCGCCGCGTCCGGGCCCTCCCGGAGCAGCCCGTCGGCGCGGTCCGACGCGGGTGGCCGGACCGCGATGGCCAGTGCCGGCGCCAGGTCGGTGAGCAGATTGACGAGCAGCAGTTGTCGCCCGGTGAGGGCGGAACGGCCGGTCGCCGCGGCGGTGAGCACACTGAACGCGATCTCACCGAGGTTGCCGCCGACCAGGATGCTGAGCGCGTGCCGCACCGACGACCACATCGCACGCCCCTCGACCAGGGTGGCGATGATGGTCTCCAACCGGTCGTCGGTGACCACCAGGTCGGCGGCTGCCCGCGCCGCCGGGGTGCCCCGTTGGCCGAGGGCGATGCCGACATCGGCCAGCCGGATCGCTGGTGCGTCGTTGGCGCCGTCGCCGGTCATCGCCACGGTCCGGCCGCACTTCTGCAACGCCTGGATGATCCGTACCTTGTGCGTCGGGGTGCAGCGGGCCACCACGTCGGTGTTGACCAACCGCTCGGCGAGCGCCTCGTCGTCCAGTTGGTCGAGCTCGCCCGCGGTGACCACCCGTTGTTCGTCGTGGTCGCTGATGGTGGCGGCGATCGCCTCGGCGGTGGCCGGATGATCGCCGGTGATCATGATGGTGTGCACGCCGGCCTGCCGGATCCGACGTACCGCCGGGGCGGCGCTCTCCCGGACCCCGTCCGCGAGGGCCAGGAAACCCACGAAGGTCAGCCCTCGGACGTCCGCGTCAGTCACCTTCGGGTCGTCCACCTGGCACTCGGCGACGGCCAGGATCCGGTTTCCCGCCCCGGCCCGGTCGGCGAGCATCCGCTCCAGCTCCGCGCGCCCGGCGTCGTCCAGCGGCTGCTGAATGCCGTCGGTGCGCCGGGTCGAACAGCGCGGCAGCACCGTCTCCGGGGCACCCTTGACGCTCAACAACAGGCGACCGTCGGTCTCCCCGATGCTCGCGTGGTAGCCGCGGGACGGCTCGAACGGCAGCCCGCCGGCAGCCCGCCAGCCGGCGGCACCGGTCTGCTCCACCACCCCGGCCACTCCGGCACCCCGCCGGACCGCCCGGTCGGTCTGCAACGCCAACTCCTCCGGATCGGCAGCGGCGGGGGTGGCTCGCAGCGCAGCGGCCAGCGTCAACTGGAGTCGGTCGTCCAGCCGGTCCGCCGGGGCGTACCGGTCACCGGCGCTGTCACCGACCCCGGCGAGCAGCAACTTGCCCTCGGTGAGAGTGCCGGTCTTGTCGAAGCAGAGCACGTCCACCCGGCCCAGCGCCTCGATGGTGCGCGGGTTGCGGACCAACGCGCCGTGCTCGGCCAGCCGCCGGGCGGCGGCCAGCTGCGCCGCACTGACCAGAAACGGCAGCCCCTCCGGCACCGACGCCACGGCGAGGTTCGCGGCGGTCGCCGCCGTCTCGGCCAGCGGTACGCCCCGAAGCAGGCCCGCGCCGGCCACCGCCACCGCCGAACCGGCGGCCAACGGGATGGCGGCCCTGGTCAACGAGCCGAGCCGGGCTTCCACCCCGCTGGCCGGTGGCGCCTGCCGGACCAACGCCAGGCTGCGCCCGGCCTCGGTGTCGTTGCCGGTCGCCACCACCACGGCAGTGCCGTGCCCGGCGGCGACGGTGGTGCCTTCGTACAGCATGGAGTGTCGGTCGGCGATGGCGGCGGCTACCACCGGTCGGTTGGACTTGGCAACCGGCAGTGACTCGCCGGTCAGCGACGACTCGTCCGCCTCCAGGCCCACCGACTCGAGTACGCGACAGTCGGCGGGCACCGAGTCACCCGGTTCGAGGGTGATGACGTCCCCGAGGACCAGATCCTCGGCGGCGACCACCTGCTCGGTGCCGTCCCGACGGACCCGTGCGGTCACAGCCGATCGGGACAGCAGCTCCGCCAGGGACCTTTCCGTGTTGCGTTCGTGCACTGCTCCGATCAGGGCGGATCCACCGACCACGCTGCCCACCAGCGCGGCGTCGACCAGCGAGCCGAACGACGCGGAGAGAACCGCCCCGGCGGCCAGCACCGGAGTCAGCGGGTTGGACAACTCGTCCACGAAGGCGCGCAGCAGACCACCATTACCGGGTGCGCCACCGCCGTTGGCAGCGTGGCCGTCGTGTCGGCGCTGCGCCTCCGCGCCGGTCAGACCGTCTGGCGTGGTGCCGAGGTGGTCGAGCACGGTGTTGACGGGCATCAGGTGCCAGGCGGTCGTCACGGGTGCCGGGGTGTCCGACTGGTCGCGCAGCCGGTGGGCCCGCCAGACCCCGTTCGCGAAGGCCAACCCGGCCGCGCCGTTGACCGCGACGAGCGCCCGGAAGGGTAGGTCGGTCGGTGGGGCGGTAAACGCGCCCAGTGCCCCGAGTCCCGTGCCAGCCATGCCCAGCCGGA
Source organism: Micromonospora sp. NPDC005291 (assembly GCF_040607415.1). Lineage (NCBI taxonomy): Bacteria > Bacillati > Actinomycetota > Actinomycetes > Micromonosporales > Micromonosporaceae > Micromonospora > Micromonospora sp. NPDC005291. The sequence goes on along the minus strand of NZ_JBEXGR010000023.1, from coordinate 74,299 downwards.
TGTTCTGCTGGGCCGTTCGCCGGGCCACCCCGGTCGCCTCGATCACCAGGGCCACCACCCGTAGGTCGGCACCGACCAGTAGGTGCGCACCCCACGGCGGCGGCTCCTCCGGCGCGGCGAACCCGAGACCGCAGTCGGACGCACCGAGCGCCTTCCGGTCCGCGGAAACCAGCATCACCACCGCGCCGTCGCGCTGCAACGCGCGTATCGACTCGGTCAGCCGGTCCCCGCCGGGCAGCATCGCGTCGGCGAAGTCGTACCGCTGCTCGTCACCGCCGGCCACGACCAACCGGAGGCCGGCCTGTCGGGCGGCGGCCGGCAGGCCGTCGACGCCGGGCGCGGGTTCCGGCTCGACCCGCAACAGTGCGGCGAGACGCTCGCCGTGGGCGAGGCCGAGCAGCTGGCCGCCGGCGGACCGCAGCCGGTCGCCGTCGGGAATGTTCCCCGGGTCGCTCTCGGGCATCTGGTCCAGTGGCCCGAGCCGCCAGCCGTTCGCCGTCCGGGAGGCGGCCGGACAGTCCGGGTCGAACAGCGCGAAGGCCCGCTCCGCCACCTGGTCGACGTCCACTCCGGGCACCGGTGCAAGATCGGCCAGTACGCCCCGGTCTGAGCCGAGCACGGCGGCGTCCAACACGAGCGTGTCGATCCGGTCCAGCTCCCGCAGCACGCTGCGATCCATCGCGATCACTCCGCGTCGGGCCAGCATCCGACCGAGCTGGGCGGCGTACCCCTCGCGCCCGCTGCCGGGTGCCTTTGGCAGCGCGGACAGGCTCAGCGCCGCGGCTCGCTTGCGCCCGGCGAACGGTAACGCCGCCGCGCCGGCAGCTGCGCCTGCGGCCAGGCTCCGGTCGATGTACCGCTCGACCGGACCCTGCGGCTTCGGTCGAGGACGGTCGGCTACCGGCCACCGGGCGACGGCGCGCTCGGGGTCACCGGTCAACCGCGGCTCGGCCTTCTCCCAGGCGGAGAGTTGGGCACGGTCCTCGCCCCACTGCACGAGCCGTTGGGCACCGTCGAGGACGATGCCTGTCCAGCGGCCGGTCAGACCCTGCACCACCGCCTCGGCCAGCGGAAAGAGGACGTCCGCCCGCGGGTCGGAGCGCAACCGTTTGCCGAGGAACGCGTGCAGCTTGGGTTGCAGGTCCACCGCAGACAGCAGGCCGGCCACCTCACCGGGCAGAGGTGCGAACGGCAGGATCCGGGTGGCCCCCCAGAGGGTCAGGCCCAGCGCGTCCGAAGCGAGCGCGCCAAGGGTGCGCGGGGTGTGCGGCCCCTCCTCCGGCGGGTGCGGTGGCGGGATCTCCGGGTCAGGCTCGTGGTCGCAGGTTCGCTCGACGCGGTCGATCGTGGCGATGAGGTCACGCACGCTCGGCTCGGGAGCCTGCACGGCCACCACCACCCGGCCGGATGGGGCGTTCACTCTGGCCCAGGCCACCCCGGGCATCCGCTCCAGCGCGCTCTCCACCTGCCGGGCGAGCTGATCGCCGCCATCCTGGCACACGCCGTGCACCTCAATGTGGTGCCGACCGGGCCGGGACCAGACGCGACGCCGGGTGAGCCCGACTGAACGGGCCAGCCGGGTCGCGGCCGACCCGACGGTCCGGGACGCCTCGCCGACCAGCAGCGGCACGCCGAAGGACGGCAGGATGCGGCCGACAGCGCGACCCGCCGCCGTCATCGAGGCGTACGGCTGGACGGACGCCGGCCCGGCTCCCTGTTGCCGCTGGTCCTGACCTTGCCCATGTCGTCCTCCCACCGCCTGACGTCCGGCGGCCTGGCTTCCCGACCTGCCGTCCGTTATGCCCCGCGAGTGGTGGAACTTTCCGCCGATGCTGGCGCATGGACGGGGTGGGCGGTGGAACCCGACGACCATCACCGGACATGGGGAGGCCGGAATGAGCACGCTGACTCGACACCTCAACGGTGCGCGCGAGAACGTCCAGATGTACAGCCGGAGGATGGAACTACCGATGCTGGGCGAGGTGGCGGTGCCGCCACCGGACAGGGTCGCCTATTACGCCGGGCTCGGGGTGCTCGCCGCACTCCAGGTCATCGAGTGGCCGATCGCCGTGGTGATCACCGCCGGTCACCTGTTGGCAGACCAGCATTTTTCGGGACTGGCGCGTGGTGTCGGGAAAGCGTTGCAGGACACCTGACGAGAGCCGGGTCACCGGCGGTTGACATGCATCAGGGTTGAGGTCGCATGCTCGGTCCATGCCGAGCACAACCGCCACCGCCGTACCTGCCGCACCGGGTTTGTTCGCTCCCCGGTTGCGGGCGATGACCGTGGGCAGCGTTGCGTTGATCTCGTTGCTCGCGTTCGAGGCGTTGGCGGTGGGCACGGCCATGCCGACCGTCGCCCGCAGCCTGGACGGGCTGGCGCTGTACGGGATCGCGTTCGGTGGCCCGTTCGCCACGGGCGTGCTGGCGATGGTGGTCTCCGGGATCTGGTGCGACGCCCGAGGTCCCCGGGGGCCAATGTGGCACGGCGTCGCCTGGTTCGTGGTCGGGTTGCTCATCGCCGGGACCGCCCCCGTGATGAGTGCGCTGGTTGTCGGGCGGGTGGTGCAGGGGTTCGGCTCGGGGCTGCTCTCGGTGGCGCTCTACGTGATCGTCGGGCACGCGTACCCGCAGGAGTTGCACCGGCGGATCTTCGCCGCGTTCGCGGCGGCGTGGGTCGTGCCGTCCCTGGTCGGGCCGGCGGTGGCGGGCCTGATCGTGGAGTACCTGGGCTGGCGGTGGGTCTTCCTGGCGGTGCCGGCGGTGGCGGTGCCGGCGGTGCTGCTGATCCATCCCGGCCTGCGGTCGCTGGGCCGGAGTGTGGCGACCAGTCCGCCGGCCGGCGCGGCAGCGCGAATCGGTTGGGCGTGCGGGGCCGCGGTGAGTGCCGCACTGTTGCACATCGGGGGGCAGCAGCGCGGTGCCATCGCCCTGGTGCTGATCGGGCTCGCCGTGGTCGGCCTACTGGTCTGCGCCCCACGCGTGCTGCCGGCCGGGTTCCTCCGGGCGGCCCGGGGGTTGCCCACCGTCGTCGGGCTGCGCGGACTGGCGTCGGCGGCGTTCGTCGGCGCCGAGGTGGTCATCCCGTTGATGCTCTCCCGGGAGCGGGGCCTCTCACCGACCGCAGCCGGGCTGGTCCTCACGGTTGGCGCGCTGGCCTGGTCGGTGGGCTCCTGGTTGCAGGGCCGGATTCCGCTGCCGGCCTCCCGGGCGAGCCTGCCGCGCGCCGGGCTGAGCTGCATCACGGTCGGCATCGCCACGGTGGCGTTTGCCGTACGGCCCGAGCTGCCGGTGACCGTCGCCGTGGTGGGCTGGGCGATCGCGGGCCTCGGCATGGGGCTGCTCTATCCGTCGTTGTCGGTGCTCACCCTGGAGTTGTCCGCCCCCGGTGAGCAGGGTCGCAACAGCTCGTCGTTGCAACTGGGTGACTCGCTCTTCGCCGCGACCGTGCTCGCGCTGACCGGGGCGGTGCTGGCTGCGGGAAGCGCGCCGGGCCCGGGCAGTTACGCGGCGACTCTGGTGGTGGCCGCGGGCCTGGCGCTGTTCGGTGCGCTGCTGGCCGGCCGGGTCGTGGTGGGTAGGAGCGCGTAGCCGGGCTGGTGATCCGCGGATTCGGCACCGTCCGACGCTGGTCGGCCGGGAGGATGGCGGTCAATGAGCTTCCTGACCGTCCTGCCGCTGGCCGTGGTGATGGTCGCCGGGACCAAGGTGGTCGTGGCGGTCTTTCTCGCCTCGTCGGACCGGCCCCGGGCCGCGTCACTGGGGTTCCTCCTCGGCGGCGGGCTGGTGGTAACCGCCGGGGTGACCGTGAGTTGGCTTCTCACCCGGCTGGTGGGCGGCGTGGCCACCGATGCCGGCACCGTCGCGGGCCGGGTCGATCGGGGCCCCGCCATCGACCTGGTGGTGCTCGTCCTGCTGGTCAGCCTGGCCGTGGTGGTGTGGCTGAGGCGGAACCGGGCCGGGCAGCCGCGGTGGCTGGGGGACCTCGGGCACGCCGGTCCGGCCCGGGCGGCGCGACTGTGCGCGCTGCTCTTCGTGGTGACGCCCAGCGACGACCTGACCATGGCCGCAGTGGGAGCGAGCATCGCCCGGCACGACCTGCCGTGGTGGGATCTGCTGCCGTTCGTGCTGGTCACGGTCGTGCTGCTCGCTCTTCCGCTGCTGGCGTTGCTGCTACTCGGGCCGCGCGCGGTGCGGTCGCTGACCCGGATGCGTGAGTGGGCCGAGAGGCACTCCTGGGTGGTCAACGAGGTGCTGATCGGCTTCTTCGCACTGCTGACCGTGGTGGACCTGGTTCGCTCGCGGTGAACCGCCGCGCAGCCCGTCACGGACCGTCATCACGGGCTGACCATCTCGCGGACACGTACGGGGGAACCGAGCGGAAATGAGAGAGATCCCGGTTCACGTTCGCCTTACGGTGACGCCATGTTCGCTGTCGTCACCACCGTGATTCTCTACGTCTTCGGCTTCGTCTTCCTCTACGGCGTGATCCGGCTGGGTGTCCGGCACGCGTTGGAGGACCTTGAGCTGCAACGGGCCAAGGCTCAGCGCGAAGAGGAGCTGGCGGCCTCCCGCGACCGCTCCTTCATGCGCGACAACGCCTTCCTCGCCGGCAGTTGAGCACCGGTTCGGTTCGACCCGGACCGGTGACGTCGCGGGACGGCCCGGGAGCCGCCGGGCGGTTCAGCGTGGCGGATGCGAGGATCGCACCCGTGATGGGAACGCTGAAGACCGAACCGGCCCGCGCCCGCCTGGACCTGCTCGCCCCGCCGGTTGCGGAGGCTGTCGCCCAGTGGCCCGCCGGTGCGCCGGTGGACGTCAACGACGTGCTGGTCGCACCGATCGACGCTGACCTCGCCGACACCGCGGCGTTCTGCGCGGCGTACGAGGTGGGGTTGGACGTGTCGGCCAACTGCGTCGTGGTGGCCGGCAAGCGTGAGGGTGTGGTCCGCTACGCGGCCTGCATCGTCCTGGCCACCACCCGGGTCGACGTGAACGGGGTGGCCCGCCGGGCGCTGGACGTCCGCAAGGCGAGCTTCGCCGCGATGACCGACGCGGTCGAGCTGACCGGCATGGAGTACGGCGGCATCACCCCGATCGGGCTGCCGGCGCAGTGGCCGATCCTGGTGGACGCGCGGGTGATCGCCACACCGCACGTGATCATCGGGTCCGGCGTGCGGCACAGCAAGATCGCGCTGCCAGGGCCGGCGTTGGGCGCGCTGCCGGGCGCGCAGGTGGTGGAAGGGCTGGCCAGGCCGGCATGACCGGGTACGGCCATCGATACCGTTGCACGTGAAACATCACGATCATCGATACCTGGTGCCGTTGGGCCGGTTACTCAGTGTGAATGGGCTGCGGACTCGCGCTGCTCGACCTCGGTCAGCGCGGCGACCAGCGTCTGCGCCTCCTGGGCGCCGGACACCGCGTACTTTCCGGCCAGCACGAAGGTCGGCACGCTGGTGATGCCCAGTTCCCGGGCGGCGGCCAGGTCGGCGGTGATGTCGGCAACGCGCTCGTCGGAATCGAGGAACCGGCGCGCGTCGGCGGCGTCCAGGCCGATCCCGCCGGCCAGGGTGGCCAGCGCCTCCCGCGAGCCGACGTCGACGCCCTGGGTGAAGTGCGCCTGGTAGAGCGCCTCCACCATCTCGGCCGCCAGGCCGTGATCGGTCGCGTAGGAGACCAGCCGGTGCGCCTCGAAGGTGTTGGCGGTCAGCGTCCGGTCGAAGTCCAGTCGCAGCCCGTCGCCCGCCGCGACCTGGGTCACGTGGTCGAACATCTGCCGTGCCCGCTCCGGACCACCGAACTTGGCGGCCATCGCCTCCACCACCGGGCGAGCCTCGGACACCGGCGACGGGTCGAGCTGGAACGGCCGGTAGCGGACCGTCACCTCGCCCTCGTAACTGGCGAGGGCCTCATCCAGGCGGCGCTTTCCGATGTAGCACCACGGGCACACGACGTCCGCGTAGATCTCGATCTCCATGAACGGTGGCAACCTCTCGGTCAGGTGAGTTGTTCCCGGACCTGACGCTTGAGCCGGCCCAGGATCGCCGTGCCCCCGCGTACCCGCAGCGGACTGATCGCCTGCGCCAACCCCATCCGCTGGTAGAGGTCGTCCGGCACGGCCAGCACCTGCTCGGCGCTCGCGCCCGCCAGCCCTTCGGCGAGGATCCCCGCGAACGCCCGAGTGGTGGGCGCCTCCGGCGGGCAGTCGAAGAGCGTCTCCACGGTGCCCTCCGGCGTCACCCGGGCGCGCAGGAAGAACGCCGTCTGACATTCCGGCACCTGCTCCATGCCCTCGCGCTCGGCGCCGTCCGGCAGGGCCGGGATGACGTCCGCGTACTCCAGGAGCAGCTCCAGCACCAGGTCGCGCGGCGCGGCGGCGAACTCGTCGACGATCTCGGCCAGTCGGGCCGGCATGTCAGCCATGTGTCGAGGCTACCGCCGTTGTAAGGGGCTCCTGCGAACAGGCCGCCCCCGGCCCATTCGTCCTCAGACGGTGGGCGACTGCTCGCTGATCTCGCTGAGGGCACTGGTGGGGTCGAGCTGCATGGCCAGGTCGCCGAGCGAGACGATCCCCACCAGCTTGCGGTCGCTGTCACAGACCAACACCCGCCGGATGCCCCGGTCCCGCATGAGCGTCGCCGCCTCAGCCGCCGTGCAGTGCTGCTCGATCATGACCACCTCACGGGTGACGATCGAGCCGATGGTGGTGGCCGCCGGGGAGCTGTTCTCCGCCACGGCCCGGACCACGATGTCCCGGTCGGTGAGCATCCCGGCGAGGCTGGCGCCGTCGGTGACCACCACGTCGCCGATGTCCGCCTCCTTCATCACCCTGGCCGCCTCGTCCAGGGTGGTCTCCGTCGGCAGGTACACGACCTGCTTGGTCATCACATCACTGACCCGGTAACCGGTCATGAGAGCCTCCGAAGACGTTTCCAGCCGATCAGACTGCACTACCCCGTGGTGCGGTGACTACACCAGGTTTCCACGTTCCCGGCGTACCTCGTGGACAAGCCGTTCGACCAGACCGTCCAGGAGCAACCCGGTCCGACCGTCGCCGGCCCGGTCGCGTAGCTCGACGTACCCGTCGGCGAGTCGGCGGCCGACCACGACGGCCCGGGGGATGCCGATCAGCTCGGCGTCGGTGAACTTGACCCCGGCCGAGACGTGCGTCCGGTCGTCGACCAGCACCCGCAGGCCGGCGGCGGCGAGGCGCCCGCCGAGCTCCAGCGCCGCGTCGAGCTGCGGCCCCTTGCCCGCAACCACCAGGTGTACGTCGCACGGCGCGATTGCCGCCGGCCAGATCAGCCCCCGGTCGTCGTGGTGCTGCTCGGCGATCGCCGCCACCGCCCGGGACACTCCGATGCCGTAGGAGCCCATGGTCGGCCGGACCGGCTTGCCGGCCGGGCCGAGCACGTCGACCGCGAACGCGTCGGTGAACCGGCGGCCGAGCTGGAAGATGTGCCCGATCTCGATGCCCCGCCGGATGGTCAGCTCGCCGGTGTCGCAGTCGGAGCAGGGGTCGCCAGGGCGGACCTCGGCCGCCTCGATCGTGCCGTCGGGCGTGAAGTCCCGTCCGCAGACCACGTCGGTCGCGTGCCGGCCGGGCTCGTTCGCCCCGGTCAACCAGGCCGAGCCGGCCACCACCCGCGGATCGACCAGGTAACGGATGCCCAGCTTGTCGAGCAGTTGCGGCCCGATGTAGCCGCGGACCAACTCCGGATGCTCGGCCCACTCCTCGAAGACGGCCACCTGGGCCGGGTGCAGGGCGGCACCGACCCGCTTCAGGTCGACCTCCCGGTCACCCGGCAGCCCGATCACCAGAGGCTCGGCGCGCTCCGCGCCCGGCTGGCGGACGGACAGCACGACGTTCTTCAGGGTGTCGGCGGCGGTCCAGCGGTCCCGGCCGCCCAGCCGGCGTGCGTTGGCCAGCTCGACCAGGCTGGCGATCGTCGGAGTCTCCGGAGTGTCGTGCACCTCGACGGGCGGCTGCGCGGTCGGATCGCCACCGGCCGGCGCCCGGGTGATGACCGCCTCGGTGTTGGCCGCGTAGTCGCAGGCGGTGCAGCCGACGAAGGTGTCCTCGCCGACCGGTGTCGCCGCCAGGAACTCCTCCGACGCGGAGCCACCCATCGCCCCGGACATCGCGTGCACCACCGTGTAGTCCAGACCCAGCCGGTCGAAGATCCGTTGGTATGCCGCTCGATGCCGTGCGTACGAGTCCCGCAGCCCTGCCTCGTCCAGGTCGAAGGAGTACGCGTCCTTCATCAGGAACTCCCGGCCGCGCAGCAACCCGGCCCGGGGCCGTGCCTCGTCGCGGAACTTCGTCTGCACCTGGAACAGCGTCACCGGGAAGTCCCGGTACGAGGTGACCAGGTCCTTGACCAGCAGCGCCGCCAGCTCCTCGTGGGTGGGCCCCAACAGGTGCTCGGCACCGCGCCGGTCGGCGAGGGTGAAGATGTCGTCGCCGTACTCCGACCACCGGCCGCTCGTCCGGTACGGCTCAGCCGGCAGCAACGCGGGGAAGTGCACCTCCTGGTCGCCGATCGCGATCAGCTCGCTCCGCACCACCTCGGTGATCCGATCCAGCACCAGCTTGCCCAGCGGCAGCCAGGTGTAGCCGCCCGGTGCGGCACGACGGATGTAACCGGCGCGCAGCAGCAGCCGGTGGCTCGGCACCTCCGCGTCGGCCGGATCCTCGCGCAGGGTCCGCAGCAACAGGGTCGACATGCGTAGCAGCATGGGCGCAGCGTAGAGCCGTGCCGACCGGCCGAGCGAACCAATTCGTCCGGTGCGTCGCGCGCCGTTGCTTGGGAATCCTCGAAAATGGCCTGTCCGTGCCGGCAACCACGGTTGCCCAGGGCGACGTCTGGAGAGGCATCACGTCCATCACGCACCACGACCCAAAGAATCGGCCCGTGTGGGCCCTCTGCTGAGTGAGTTCGACTCGTTCATCCGTACCCGCACCCCGGCGTTGCTGCGCTCGGCGTACCTGCTGACCGGTGACCGGTGACCGGGGCGGACCACCGAACGGTGGTCCGCCCCTTCTCGCGGCCCTGTTCGGGTCACCCCGCGTGCGAGCGATGAGGTGCGCCACGTCGTCCGATCGGGGCACCGCCCGCCGTCCCTTCGGTGACAGACTGGTCGCCGCAGGCAACGAATGGCGTAAGGGGGGCGCGGGTGCGCTGGCGCAGTTATGTCGCGGTCGGGGACAGCTTCACCGAGGGTATGGACGACGCGTACCCGGATGGCACCTACCGGGGTTGGGCGGACCTGGTGGCGACCCGGCTCGCCGCCGACGCGGGCCCCGACTTCAGGTACGCGAACCTGGCCATCCGTGGCCGCCTGTTCCCTGGCGTCGTCGCCGAGCAGGTGCCTGCCGCAGTGGCGATGAAGCCGGACCTGATCAGCTTCGCGGCCGGCGGCAACGACGTGTTGCGCCGCACCTTCGACCCGGACACGCTGGTCGCCCGCTTCGACGAGGTGGTCCGGCAACTACGTTCGGGCGGCGCGGACGTGCTGCTCTTCCGGTTCGCCGACGTGATGGCCCGGCTGCCCGGCCAGCGCCTTGTCGCTCCCCGGGTGCAGTTGCTCAACCAGGCGGTCGGCGAGACCGCGGAGCGGCACGGCGCCATCATGGTCGACCTGTACGCCGACGACACCTTCCTCAACCCGATGCTCTGGAGCACCGACCGGCTGCATCTCTCCGCGGCCGGCCACCGACGGGTCGCCGGGCAGGTGTTGAACGCCCTCGGAGTTGGTTGCGACGAGGAGTGGCTGATGGTCCCGCCGCACCCGGCGCCATCGCCGTGGCTGGCCGCCCGTGCCGCCGACCTGCGCTGGGCCGGGCGGCACCTTGCCCCCTGGGTGAAGCGGCGGCTGACCGGCCGGTCGTCCGGTGACACGGTGACGGCGAAGCGCCCGCTGCTCGGGCCGATCGCCGACTGAACGTGCTCACCCTGCACACCGCGCCGCTGCTGCGGCGAACCCTCGACGGCGAGCTGACACCGGATTACGCCGTGCTGGTCAGCGGCGACCGCGTCGAGGCCGTCGGCCCGTTCGCCGAGTTGAGCGAGGCGTACGCGGGTGTGCGGGTCCGCCGCTGGCCCGGCACGTTGGGGCCGGGTCTGCTGCACGACGGCCCGCTTCCGGCGGCGCCCACCCCGCGTGAGCGGGTGCACGCGTTGCTGCGGATCGGGGTGACGGCGGTGCTGGTGCGGCACCTGACCGACCCGGCGCTGCGGGCGGCCGTCGACAGGAGTGACCTGCTGGTGCTGCCCGCCGTGGTGCCGCCGACGCTGTTTCCCGGTGCGCGGGCAGACCTTGCGGTCCACGGTGAAGACGATGCCTGCCTGGTGACGGTGGTCGCCGGTCGGATCGCCCACCGCCGCGCCTGAGCAGGTGTCGGGTGCGATGGCCGCCGGCCCTTTGTGTCTATTGTGGAGCAAACTGCCGGATAGGAATGGCCCGATGTCCGCCGCGCCAGTTAGCATCCGCTGCCCCCGTCGATCGAAGGCGGGGACATCGGGGAAAGGTGGATGAGGGATGACCCTCATAGCTGGCACGACGACATCCGCAAGACCGGTCCGAGCCCTGCTGGCCACAGCGCTGTCCATGACGCTCGCCGCCGGGCTGCTCACGCTCACGGCCACGCCGGCTGCGGCGAACGACGTGCGCTACGAGAAGAACAACTCGTGGGCCTACACGGACTCGCACCGGCCCACGAAGATCGATATTGACCAGGCCGGCGACGTGCCGGTCGGGTCCTGGAAGGACGAGCGGGGGCGTAAGCACACGGCCCGGGCCTACTTCACCTTCGACATCTCCCGCTATCGGGGAGCCGAGATCGAGTCGGCTGTCTTCTCCGCCAAGGAGACCTCCGTCGTCGACTGCACCAAGCGTCCCGGCGTGGAGCTGTGGCGTACCGCGCCCTACACCGCCAAGTCGAGCTGGGCGAAGCCACCAGCCGGGCGGGCGAAGCTGCACACGGCCACCCTGCCGGACATCGCCGGCTGCCCCGCGCCCTACGTGGAGTGGAACGCGGCCGAAGGGCTGCGGCAGGCGTTGGCCGAGGGCGCGTCGACGCTCACCCTCGCGCTCCGGCTGCCGGCCGCGGTGGAAGCGGACCCCACGCTCGGCCGCCGCTACGCCAGCACGGTCGGCATCTCGATCGACTACAACTACCCGCCCGGCGTGCCGACCGAGCTGCAGACCTCCGGCAAGCCGTGTACGGCGGCCGAGCCGTACCAGTTCCAGCAGAGCGATGACCTGGCGCTTTCTGCCATCTTGCACGACCAGAACGGCAACGAGGCCGGTGGCAGCGACATGCTGACCGCCACCTTCGCCCTGTGGCCGGTCGACGAGCCGACTGCCCGGATCGAGCGGCTCGGGAACGGTCGGGACGGCGAGCGGGCGAGTGGCCTCTTCTATCGCGACACCCTCACCCACGACCGGGTGTACGCCTGGCAGGTGCGGGCGGCGGACAGCCGGGCCACCGGCGAGTGGAGCGGCCTCTGCTACTTCCGGACCGACTTCCAGGGTCCGGCGGTCGCGCCGGCCGTCTCCTCCACCGACTTCCCCGTCGATGGGTGGCACCCGGCACTGCCCGGCCAGTTCACCTTCGACGCCGGGGCGACGCCGGATGCTGTGGGCTTCCGATACCAGCTCAACGGTGGCGTCACCCAGACGGTGTCGGCGGACCAGCCCGGCGGCAGGGGCACGGTCACCCTCACCCCGGGGACCGGGCCCAACAGCCTCACCGTGGTGAGCGTGGACGCGGCCGGAAACCGTTCGCCCGAGGCGAGGTACGAATTCCGGGCCAGCGACGTCGCGCCGATCATCACCGGCAACCTGACTGACATCGGAGTGCCGGCCACGTTCTCCGTCGAGCCGCGGATGGCTGGGGTGGTCCGCTACCGCTTCCACCTGGACGGCGACCCGGAGCAGACGGTGGAGGCCAGTGCCGATGGCACCGCCTCGCTGACCGTCACCGCGACCGGGGGCGGCAACCGGACACTCTCCGTCACCAGCGTGACCGCCGACGGCGTGACCGCCACGGCGGTGCGCACGTTCCGACTGACCACCGCGCCCAAGATCGCCGCGACGGTCTACGAGCAGGGCGGCACCAGCGGAGGCCAAGGTGTGCCCGGGGTCTTCACCTTCACCCCGCGCCAGCCCGACGTGGTCAGCTACCGCTACCGCTTCGGCACGGTGACCAGCACCGTGACCGCAGCGGCCGACGGCACCGCGTCGGTGACCTGGGCACCGACGAAGGCGGGCTTCACCCCGCTCACGGTCTGGAGCGTCAACCGGGACGGCGTCCAGTCGGACTCGGCGAGCTACGTCTTCTCCGTACGTGACCTGTTGCCGGTGATCCAGGGTTTCCTCTACGACCCCGGCTACCCCGCCGGCGGCCCGGGCCAGCCCGGTGATTTCTGGATCAGCTCCGAGGTTCCCGACACGACGGAGTTCCGGTACCGCTTCGACGACGGCCCCGAGCAGGGGATCGCCACCGACATCAACGGCAGTGCCATCGTCACCTGGACCCCGGAGCAGGCCGGTACGCACACCCTGACGGTCCGGAGCCTCTTCGCGAACGGGACGGCGTCTCCGGAGCGGACGTACACGTTCCTGGTCGCCGATGCCCCGGAGGCCAAGTCGGGGCGGTAACCAAAGCGCCGCGCGAGACGTACGTCTCGCCAGCCCGGCCCACCATCCCGTGCGGGTGGTGGGCCGGGTCTCGTTACAGCAGTCGGGGGCGGCAATCCGGCGTACCTTGGGGATCATGTCTGTGCCGAGCGATCCTGATCCCCGCCTCCAGTCGTACGCGGACCCGCAGCGGCTGGTCACCACCGAGTGGCTGGCCGAGCACCTGGGCGACGAGGGCCTCGTGGTGGTCGAGTCCGACGAGGACGTACTGCTCTACGAATCGGGTCACATTCCCGGTGCCGTGAAGGTCGACTGGCACCTGGACCTGAACGACCAGGTGACCCGGGACTACCTGGACGCGACGAGCTTCGCCGAGATGTGCGCCGCCAAGGGCATCGGCCGGGGCGACACGGTGGTCTTCTACGGCGACAACTTCAACTGGTGGGCCGCGTACGCCCTCTGGGTGTTCTCGCTCTTCGGCCACGTCGACGTGCGACTGCTCGACGGTGGCCGGCAGAAATGGATCGCCGAGGGGCGCGAGGTGACCCGCGACAAGCCGGCCCGTCCCCGCGCCGACTACCCGGTGCCGCTACGTGACGACACGCCGCTCCGGGCGTTTCGCGAGCAGGTGATGGCGCACATCGCCGTCGGTCGGCCGCTGGTCGACGTCCGGTCGCCGGGTGAGTACACCGGCGAGATGCTGCACATGCCGGACTACCCGCAGGAGGGCGCGCTGCGGGGCGGGCACATCCCGGGTGCGGTCAGCAAGCCGTGGAAGTCCGCCGCCAACGAGGACGGCACGTTCAAGTCCGCAGACGAGCTGAGCGCGATCTACGCCGACCAGCTCGGGCTGAGCCCGGACGATGACGTGATCGCGTACTGCCGGATCGGTGAGCGGTCCAGCCACACCTGGTTCGTGCTGCGGCACCTGCTGGGCTACCCGCAGGTGCGCAACTACGACGGCTCGTGGACCGAGTGGGGCAACCTGGTCCGGGCACCCGTCGTCAAGGGCGACCAGCCCGGCGGTATCGCCGCCTGAGCCGCCTGAGCCGCCTGAGCCGCCTGAGCAACCTGACCGTCCCCGCGCGACCTGCACGAGCAGCGCGGGGACGGTGCTCAGCCAGCCAGTGCCAGCACGCCCCGCAGGTCGCGGACCACGCCGGTGACCTCGCCGGTCTCCGGGTGCCAGCGCACCAGGCCGCCCGGTTGCAGGCGGAGCAGGACGGCACCCCGGTTGTCCCAGCCCAACACCTCGCAGCAACCCTTCCACCGGTCCCGGCCCAGGTCGAGCACGTGGGCCACCGCACCGGTCCGGGCGTCCAGCACAACCACCCCCTCGGCACCGTCGATCTCGTCGTTGGTGATCCACGCCGAGCGGGCCAGTCGCTCGCCGTGCAGCCAGCCCCGGCCGTAGAACTCGTTGACCTGGTACGGCACCGGTAGCGCGGCACCCTCGATCTTCTGTTCGGAGCGGACGGTGCCCTCGCGGGCACTCCGGCTGCGCAGGATCAGGCCGTCCCGCATGCCGCTCACCTCGACCAGCGCCGCCTCGCGGCTGGCCGCCGGGTCGGGCGCGACCAGGTCCCAGAGCGAGACGTCGAGCTGACTGGCCGCGCCGGAGACCCGGTCCACCGCGTACGTCCGGTTGTCGCCGCCGACCAGCACCCGGTCGTTTCCCCAGACCACCAGCTCCAGGTAGCCGTCGAGCGGGATCCGGCGCACAGTCGCCGTGGTGAGGTCGACCATGATCAGCTCCCCGGTCTGCGCGAACGCCGCCGACCTGCCGTCCGGCGACAGCACGCCCGGCTTCACGGCGGACGCCTCGTTGCCGCCCGCGTCCCGGGTGGGCGCCAGTGTCACCACGTCGAGACTGCGCACCACGCCGTCGTTGCCGAGCACGCGGACCGGGCCGTCCGCGTGGAACTCCTCGTCCATCGGCTGGAACAGCGCCAACGCCCGCTGGACCGGTCGCTCGGAGAGCGGCACGGTCGCCGGGTCGGCGAGCCGGGCCAGCGGATCGGGCGGGAAGGTCAGTTCGGCCGGGGGCCGCTGCACCGGCCCGGCGTGGGTGGGCTCGACGGTCGGTGCCACCGAATGGACCGGCGGTGGATCGGCGGGCGGTCGTAGGGCGACCACCGTGCCGCCGCCGACCAGGGTCACGGCCAGGGCGACCGCGCCGACGGCCCGCCGGGTACGCCGGGTACGCCGGGCCCGTTCCCATCCGGCCGTGGCCGGCTGGTTGGGCAGAACGTCCTCGACGCTGACGGTCAGCAGTTGGCGCAGGTCCTGCTCGTTCACGGGTTCACCTCCAGGCCGGTGGCCAGGTCGGCTGAGCCCTGGCCAGGACGGGTTTCCCGGGCGAGGTCCGGGGCGACCTCACGGAGTCGGCGCAGCGCGGCATGACACTGGCTCTTCACAGTGCCGACGGTCACCCCGAGCGCCTCGGCGGTGGCGACCTCGGTCAGGTCCTCGTAGTAGCGCAGCACCAGCACGGCCCGCTGTCGAGGCGGCAGTAGGCCCAGCGCGTCGTGCAGCGTCAGCCGCAATGCACCGTCGCGATCATGAGCGACCTGCTCCGGCGGCGCGGCGCTGAGCCATTCCCGCCGCCGGCGACGCCACCAGGACACCGCGTCCCGGTAGAGGATGGCCCGCACGTACGCGGAGGGGTCACCGTCACGGACCGAGGCCCAGCGCAGCGCCAGCTTCAGCAGGGCGTCCTGGAGGAGGTCTTCGGCCTGGTGCCGGTTGCCGCAGATCAGGTACGCCGCACGGAGCAGCCGGTGTTGGTGGCTCTCCACGAAGGCGAGGTAGCCGTCGCGTCCGTCGTTCGCCGTCGGTGCCATCCGCCCCCCTCCCGGCCGTCGCGTCGCGCGTCACCTGGCAGACGCACGGGGAGGGGAAAAAGGTTGGGTCAGCTCTCCGGCATTCCGGTCAGATAGCGCTGGAGGGTCGGTGCGACCCAGGAGACCAGGTCCTCCGGTGTCGTGTCCACCATGGGCGGCAGGCGGACGACGTATCGGGTGTAGGCGAGGCCGAGGATCTGGCTGGCCACCAGGCCGGCACGTCGGGCGGTCAGCGTCGGATCGGTGCCGAACGCGGCCACGGAGGCGGTGAGCTGGTCGGCGAAGATGCCGCGCATGCGCTCGGCCGCGCCCGGATTGGTGCTGGCGGCCCGGAGCAGCGCCACGAGAGTCTCGTCGCCCTCCCAGCGGGCGAGGAAGTGCCGGACCAGCACCTCGCCGAGACGATCGGGTGGCACCGGGGTCAGGTCGGGCAGGCGTAGGTCGAACTCGGCCGCCGCCGCGAAGAGCCCCTCCTTGCTGCCGTAGTAGCGCATGACCATTGACGGGTCGATCCGGGCGTCGGCGGCGATGGCCCTGATCGTGGCGCGCTCGTATCCGTCCGCCGCGAACCGCTCCCGGGCAGCTCGCAGGATCGCCGCCCGGGTGGCGTCCGAGCGGCGGGGATGGGTCGGCTTGGCGGACACTGTCATGTCAACGACCGTATGCCAACGGCTGTTGACTCACAATGGGCGCCGATCTAATGTTGCCAACAAGTGTTTGCCAACACCTGTTGGCAACGGTCGTTCCGGAGGTGGCCATGCTGCCCACGAGTACCGACGTTCTGGTGGTGGGCGCTGGGCCCACCGGTCTCGCCACCGCGCTGACGCTGGCCCGGCGCGGGGTCGAGGTGACCGTGCTGGACCAGTTGGCCGAGCCACCCACGACCTCCCGCGCTGCGGTCGTGCACGCGTACACCCTGGAGGTGCTGGACCGGATCGGCGCCGCGGCGCCCCTGGTGGCCCAGGGGCTGCGGTCGCCGCGCTTCACCGTGCGCGACCGGGACCGGGTGCTGCTGTCGGTGTCGTTCCACGATCTGCCTTCCCGCTTCCCCTACGCGCTGCTGGTCTCCCAGTCGGTCACCGAGGCGGTGCTCGCCGGGCAGTTGGCCGACCTCGGCGTCAAGGTGCGACGGCCGTGCCAGCTGACCGGGCTGAGTCGGACCGGCGATGGGGTGCTCGCGCAGATCTGCGGAGAGACGCTGCGCGCCCGGTTCGTGGTCGGCGCGGACGGCCTGCACAGCACGGTCCGGCAGTTGGCCGGCATCGGCTTCGCCGGCCCCAGCGACGAGGAGTCCTTCGTGCTCGCCGACGTCCGGGTGCGCAGCACACTGCCCCGCGACGAGGTGTCGCTCTTCCTCGCCCGCTCCGGGCCGCTGGTCTGGGCGCCGCTCCCGGACGGGGTGGTCCGGCTGGTCGCCGCCGTGCCGACGGCCCCGGCCGAGCCGGATAAGGCGTACTTCCAGGCGCTCCTGGACGAGCGCGGCCCGGCGCGACGACCCGACCGGGTGACCGAGGTGCTCTGGGACTCCCGGTTCCGGGTGCACCACCGCATCGCCGACACCTTCCGATCCGGGCCGGTGCTCCTGGCCGGGGACGCCGGGCACGTGCACAGTCCGGCCGGCGGGCAGGGCATGAACCTCGGCATCTGCGACGCTGTTGCCCTCGGCACCGTGGTGGCCGACGTGCTCGACGGTGGGCCGGACACGCTGCTCGACGACTACACCGCCCGGCAGCGGCCGATGGCCGAGGACGTGCTGAGCTTCGCCGCCGGGCTGACCCGGCTGGCCGCCGTCTCGCCGACCCGTCGGCCGGCCCGTGACGTGCTGCTCCGGCTGCTCGGTGCCGTACCGCCAGCCCGGCGGCGGGTCGCGCTGCGCCTGTCCGGGCTGTCCCATCGGGAACGGACGCCGGGCTAGGCTGCGCCGATGGGTCAGGTCTGGCGGGACTGGGGCGACCCTGCCCTGGGTGTGGATGATCCTCACCCCGCGCGCCGCGCCGCGTCAGGTCGACCCCGGGCTGCTGTCCCGCCGCTGGTGGGCGTGACCGGCGGCACCGGCGCGGCCGGCCGCAGTGCCCACCACGCCGCCAGCGTGACCAGTGCGAACGTGCCAGCCGCCGCACCCGCCACCGGCACCGTCCCGTACGCGGCGGCGACCAGCCCGGCGAGCACGGCCCCGACCGGCGCGGTGAACAGACCGACCATCCGCTGGGCCGCACCCACCCGGCCGAGCAGTCGGGCCGGCACGTGCCGCTGCCCGTACGACGCGCACAGGCTGTTCCAGATCACGGTTCCGGCGGCGAAGACGGCCAGCGCCAGCCCGCCCGGCACCGGATGCCGGGCCAGCGCGAACCCGGTCAGCGCCACGGTCTGCACGGCGAGCACCGCGCACAGTGCGGGCACCGTGCCGAGCCGGGCGGCGAGCCGACCCGCCCCGAGCGCCCCCGCCACACCGCCGACGATGGCAGCGGCGGCGAACAGCCCGTACCCGGCTGGCGGCACCCGCAGCACGTCCAGCGCGTAGAGCACCTGCACCGCAATGATCCCGCTGATCGCCAGGTTGCACGCGGCGGCGAGCAGGGTGACCCGCCACAGTGTCCGGTGCCCGCGCAGCCACCGCACCCCCTCGATGATCTCGCCCCACACCGACCCGCGCCGCGGCACAGAATGCCCGCTGGGGGGCAGCCCCGCGCTCGGGCTGAGGGCCAGCACGAGCAGGGCGGCCGCGGCGAAGGTGACGGCGTCGAAAGCGAACGGGAGGGCGGGGGCGACGGCGAAGAGGACACCGGCGGCGGGCGCGCCGAGGAAACCGCCGGCCACCGCAGATCCCGCCTGAAGTCGACCGTTCGCCCGAGGCAGCGCGTCCGGCGGCACCACCGCGGGAAGCAGCGCGAAGGAGGCGGAGTCGAAGAGGGTGCCCAGTGCGGCGAGCAGAAACGCCGCCACCAGCAGCACCGGAACGTTTACCTGGCCGAGAGCGACCGCCACGGCCAGGGCCGCCACCACGGCGGCGCGCACCCCGTCGACCAGGGCCATCGTCCGACGACGGTCCCAGCGGTCCGCGTACACGCCGCCGAGCAGGCCGAAGAGCAGCGGTGGCAGCTGACCGGCCACGGTGACCGCCGCGATGATCCGGGGATCGCGGGTCACCGTCGCGGCCAGCAGGGCCAATGCCGGCGTACGCAGCGCGTCCCCGAACCGCGACGAGACGGCGGCGGACCAGAGCAGCCGGAAGTCCCGGCCGAGAGCGGAGGTGGTCATGCCGGTGACCGTGCGGGTTCAACCGGGTCGAGGGTCAAGCCGCCATCGTCGTAACCGCCGCTCCACCGCAGGCAACTCGCGGTCTACGCTTGCCCGGTGACGGTGGAGCAGCAGGCACGGGGTGCGGCGGGTGCGGGCCGGCGCAGGTCCCGCAAGGACGAGATCCTGGAGATCGCGGTCGGCCTGTTCGCCACCCGTGGCTACCACGGTGTGTCGATGGACGACATCGGCGCGGCAGCCGGGGTCACCGGTCCGGCGCTCTACCACCACTTCGCCGGCAAGGAGGCCATGCTGGCCGCCGCGCTGATCCCGGTCAGTGAGGGGTTGCTGGCCGGCGGGCGTGAGCGTGCCGTCGGGCACCCGGACGACCCGCGCGGTGTACTGGAGTCGCTGATCGACTTCCATGTCGAGTTCGCCCTGGCCAACCCGGCGGTGATCGCGTTGCACCTGCACGAGTTGGACCGCCTGCCGGAGGAGCCGCGTCGGCGGATCCGCCGTCTGCAGCGGCTCTACGTCGAGGAGTGGGTGACCGTGCTCACCGCGCTGCACCCGGGCATGCCCGACGGCGAGGCGCGGGTGCTCGCGCACGCCGCGTTCGGCCTGATGAACTCGACCCCGTTCCTCGGCGGTGAGGTGGACCGACGACGCCGCGCCGAGCTGCTGCGCGACGCCGCCCTGGCCGCGCTGCTCGCCTGAACCCGACTCGTCAGAAGTGTGCCGGTCATGATTCCCTGACAACCGTCCCACCATCCGGACGCCGGGAGGAAACATGATCGAGTCACTGCTGGTCGCCAATCGGGGCGAGATCGCCCGCCGGATCATCCGGACCGCCAAGCGGCTCGGCATTCGCGCGATCGCGGTGTACTCCGAGGCCGACGCCGACCTGCCGTTCGTCGTCGAGGCGGACGAGGCGGTCCTCATCGGCCCGCCGAACCCGGCGCAGAGCTACCGCAACACCGAGGCGATCCTCGCCGCCGCGAAGGCAACCGGCGCCCAGGCCATCCACCCCGGGTACGGCTTCCTGTCGGAGAACGCCGAGTTCGCCCGTACCGTCGAGTCGAGCGGCCTGATCTGGGTCGGGCCTGGCGCGGACGCGATCACCGCGATGGGCGACAAGATCAACGCTCGGAATCTGATGGCGGCGGCCGGCGTTCCGGTCGCGCCCGGCACCACCGACCCGGCCGCCGACCTGGACGCGGCGGTGACGGCCGCTGCCGAGATCGGTTACCCGGTGATGGTCAAGGCCGCGGCCGGTGGCGGCGGCATGGGCATGGGCGTCGCCGTGGACGAGGCCGCGCTGCGCACCGAGTACGACAAGGTGCGCGCGTTCGCCGAGCGGATGTTCGGCGACGGCTCGGTGTTGATCGAGCGGTACTTCCCCCGGGTGCGTCACGTCGAGGTGCAGATCCTCGGCCTGGCCGACGGCCGGGTGGTGGCGCTCGGCGAGCGGGAGTGCTCGGTGCAGCGTCGCAACCAGAAGTTGGTTGAGGAGTCTCCGTCGCCGGCGGTTTCGCCAGAGCTGCGGTCTCGTCTCCTGGCGGCGGCGGTACGGGCCGGTGAGGCGGTCGGCTATCGCAACGCGGGCACGGTGGAGTGCCTGTTCGTCCCGGGTGAGCGGGCCGCTGCCGGCACTGGTCCCGGGTCCGAGGAGTTTTTCTTCCTGGAGATGAACACGCGGCTTCAGGTGGAGCACCCGGTGACCGAGTACGTCTACGGCGTCGACCTGGTCGAGGAGCAACTGCGGGTGGCATCGGGGTTGGCGCCGACGTTCGACCCGGACGCGCTGACCCCGCGGGGGCACGCCATCGAGATGCGGATCAACGCCGAGGACCCGAAGCGCTTCCTACCCGGCCCCGGCGTGGTCAGGACCTGGGTGGAGCCGACGGGTGAGGGTGTCCGGGTGGACTCCGGCTACACCGAGGGCAACACGGTCACCCCGTTCTACGACAGCCTGATGGCCAAGCTGATCATCAGCGGCGACACCCGCGACGAGGTGCTCGCCCGCGCGAAGGCCGCAGTCGCCGCCTTCCAGATCGAGGGCCCGAAGAACAACGTCCCCTTCTTCGCCGAGCTCCTGGAAAACGAGGAGTTCCTCTCCGGCGCCTACGACACCGGCATCGTGTCCCGCATGCGCTGACCGCACTCCCACCCTTGTTGATCAAGAGGTTTGCGTCAGAATTCCTGCCACGGATGACGCAAACCTCTTGATCAACGTCAGTCGTGGCAGGAGTGGCATGCTGGGGGAACTCCAGCACAGCTTTACGTCACAGTGAGGTGACCCCTTATGGCGGACCTGCCGGATTCCGTTCTGATTCGCGAGGTTGGGCCTCGGGACGGGTTGCAGAACGAGGACCCGATCCCGACCGAGGCCAAGGTGCGCCTGCTCGACGCGCTCTCCGGCACCGGCGTACGCCGGATCGAGGCGGTGTCGTTCGTGCACCCGAAGGCGATCCCGCAGATGGCCGACGCCGACGAGGTGTGGCAGCGGGCCGTGAAGGCCGACGGGGTGCGTTATTCGGCGCTGGTGCCGAACACCCGGGGTGCCCAGCGGGCCCTCGCCGCCGGGTTCACCGAGATCGAGGTGGTGGTCTCGGCCAGCGACACGCACAACCGGCGCAACGTCAACCGATCCACCGGCGAGTCGCTGGACGACATCGCCGAGCTGATCGACCTGCTGCACGGTGCCTCCGCGCGGGTCGAGGTGATCGTGGCGACCAGCTTCGGCTGCCCGTACGAGGGGGACATCGACCCGGCGCGGGTGGCCGGCATCGTCGATCGGGTGGTTCGCGACGGCGCGGACCGGGTCGCGTTCGGCGACACCACCGGCATGGGCACTCCGCGTCGGGTCCGCGAGCTGCTGACCGCGGTACGCGACCGCAACGCGCACGTCCCGGTGCTGCTGCACTTCCACAACACCCGGGGTACGGCGCTGGCCAACCTGTTGACCGCGCTGGAGCTGGGGGTGACCGAGTTCGACGCCAGCGTCGGTGGTCTGGGCGGCTGCCCGTACGCCCCGGGGGCGAGCGGCAACCTGGCCACCGAGGAGGCCGTGCACATGCTGCACGACATGGGCATCGACACCGGCATCGACCTGGCGGCCCTCATCGAGGCGGCCGAGTTGGCCGAGCACCTGCTCGGCAAGAAGTTGCCGTCCGGCGTGCTGCGGGCCGGCCCTCGTACCCGACTGACGCCGATGCCGAGCTGATCGCTCGGGAGCGCGGGGAGGGGCCGGCACGATGCCGGCCCCTCCGTCGTACCGGTCGATCAGCTCACGGAGGTGAGCATGCTCGGCCAGCTGTCGCGGAAGATGTCCGCCCCGGCGCGGTCCGTGCCGCGCTCGGTGGCGGCGAAGGTGCCGGCGAAGAGGCTGCTCACCCGGTTCGCCTCGGCGGTGCTCGGGTACGCGTTGGTGCAGCTGGTGCCGGCGCTGCCGCCGGACATCAGGAGCGAGCAGTTGCCGTTGTAGTTGTCCGGCAGACCGAGGATGTGCCCGATCTCGTGGGTCATGATCCGCAGCGGGCTGTACTGCGCCGCCTGCTGGGTGTCGATGTAGACCCGGCCGTTGCCGAGGCTGGTCCGGACGGCGTACGAGCCGCCGCCGGTGATCCGGTAGATCCGGAGGTTGGAGCCGCAGTTCGCCGAGAGCGTCAGGTTCACGGTGGCGTTGTTCCAGATCGAGGCGGCCTGGTTGGCGGTGCTGGCGTAGCTTCCCGCCTGGCTGGTGTTGTAGCAGATGGTCATGGCGGCGGACGCGGGCGAGGGGTTGGCGACCGTGACGCCGAGGGTGGCAAGGGCGGTCGCGAGCAACGCGACCGCGAGCCGATTGAGTCGTGAGGTCATCGCTGACTCCAATCCGGGAGGAGGGGGTGTCAGGAGCCTAGCGACATAGATTCATGTTTTTCAATGTTTATCTCTGAGCTTCACCCTCCGGATTCGCCCACGGGTCGCCGCCGGCGGCACGAGTGCGCTAGCCTAACGATCGTTCAGGTCAGTATGGCGAGGGAGTCTGCGTGACGCTCGACGGTGAGGCACTGGAGCAGCTGCGCAAGCGGGCCCGGTCCGGCGGCGCGGACAAGTACCACGCGGCCAACGCGGCCAAGGGCAAGCTCTTCGCCCGTGAGCGGGTCGCGCTCCTGGTCGACGAGGGCTCGTTCGTCGAGGACGGCCTCTACGCCAACACGCTGGCCGAGGGCCTGCCCGCCGACGGGGTGGTCACCGGCACCGCCACGATCGACGGCCGGCAGGTCTGCCTGATGGCCAACGACTCCACCGTCAAGGCCGGCAGCTGGGGCGCCCGCACCGTCGAGAAGATCATCCGGATCATCGAGCGGGCGTACGGCACCAGCGTGCCGATGGTCTACCTGGTCGACTCGGCCGGCGCCCGGATCACCGACCAGGTCGACCTCTTCCCCGGCCGGCGTGGCGCCGGCAAGATCTTCTGGAACCAGGTGCGCGCCTCGGGCGCGATCCCGCAGGTGTGCGCGTTGTTCGGCCCGAGCGCCGCCGGTGGGGCGTACATTCCGGCGTTCTGCGACGTGGTGGCCATGGTCGACGGCAACGCCAGCATGTATCTCGGCTCCGACCGGATGGTCGAGATGGTCACCGGCGAGAAGACCACGCTGGAGGCGATGGGTGGGGCCAAGGTGCACACCGCCGAATCCGGCGTCGGGCACTTCCTCTGCCAGACCGAGGCCGACGCGCTCGACGTGGTGCGCCGCTACCTGTCGTACCTGCCAGCCAACTGGACCCAGTCGCCGCCAGCCGCCGAGGCGGTCGCCGCGCCCGCGAAGGCCGACCTGGCCGCGCTGGTGCCGGCCAGCGAGCGGCAGGCGTTCGACATGCGGCGGTACGTCAAGGGCCTGCTCGACGAGGGTTCCTTCTTCGAGATCCAGGCGCTCTGGGCCAAGGAGCTGACCATCGGCTTCGGCCGGCTGAACGGCGAGGTCGTCGGCGTCATCGGCAACAACTCGATGTTCAAGGGTGGCGTGCTCTTCGTCGACTCGGCCGACAAGGCGACCCGGTTCGTGCAGCTCTGCGACGCGTTCAACGTGCCGCTGCTCTTCCTCAGCGACGTGCCCGGCTTCATGGTCGGCAGCGTCGTGGAGAAGCAGGGCATCATCCGGCACGGCGCCAAGATGATCACTGCGATCTCCGAGGCGACCGTGCCGAAGATCTGCGTTGTCGTCCGCAAGGCGTACGGCGCCGGCCTCTACGCGATGGCCGGCCCCGGGTTCGAGCCGGACGCCACCATCGCGTTGCCCAGCGCGAAGATCGCGGTGATGGGGGCCGAGGCCGCCGTGAACGCGGTCTACGCCAACAAGATCGCCGCCATCCCGGACGCCGATGAGCGGGCCGCCTTCGTCGCCGCGAAGCGCGCCGAGTACGAGCAGGACATCGACGTCGTCCGGCTCGCCAGCGAGCTGGTGGTGGACGCCATCGTCGAGCCGCACGACCTGCGCACCGAGCTGGTCCGTCGGTTCGCTGCCGCGCGTACGAAGGATCGGCACTTCTCCCGCCGTCGGCACGGCGTCACCCCGGTCTGATCTTCGACTGAGGCCCCACAGCGACCCGTCCGGCGTCACGAGCGCCTGGCGGACCGTCCCCACAGGAGGATGAGATGGACTTCCGGCTCACCGACGAACAAGCGGCGCTGCGGGAAAGCGTGCGGGAATTCGCGCGCGAGGTGGTCGCCCCGGTCATTGCCGAGCACTACGAGCAGCACACCTTTCCGTACGAGGTGATCCGGCAGATGGGCAAGATGGGCCTGTTCGGCCTGCCCTTCGGCGAGGAGCACGGCGGCATGGGCGGCGACTACTTCGCGCTCTGCCTGGCCCTGGAGGAGTTGGCCCGGGTCGACTCCAGCGTGGCTATCACGCTGGAGGCGGCGGTCTCACTGGGCGCGATGCCGATCTACCGCTTCGGCACCGAGGAGCAGAAGGCGACCTGGTTGCCCAGGCTGCTCAGCGGCGAGGCGCTGGCCGGTTTCGGTCTCACCGAGCCGGGCACCGGCTCGGACGCCGCCGGCACCCAGACACGGGCGGTGCTGGACGGTGACGAGTGGGTGATCAACGGGTCGAAGGCGTTCATCACCAACTCGGGGACCGACATCACGGCCATGGTCACCGTCACCGCGGTGACCGGCACGAACCCGGACGGCTCCAAGGAGTTGTCGACCATCATCGTGCCGACCGGCACGCCCGGGTTCACCGTGGCGCCGGGCTACTCCAAGGTGGGGTGGAACGCCTCGGACACCCACGAGTTGACCTTCGACGACTGCCGGGTGCCGGCGGCCAACCTGCTCGGCGAGCGGGGCCGGGGCTTCGCCCAGTTCCTGCGGATCCTCGACGAGGGCCGGATCGCCATCGCCGCGCTGGCCGTCGGCCTCGCCCAGGGCTGCGTCGACGAGTCGATCAAATACGCCAAGGAGCGGCACGCCTTCGGCCGGCCGATCGGCGCGAACCAGGCCATCCAGTTCAAGATCGCGGACATGGAGCTCAAGGCGCACACCGCCCGGCTGGCCTACTACGACGCCGCAGCCCGGATGCTGGCCGGTGAGCCGTTCAAGCGGCAGGCCGCCATCGCCAAACTGCACGCCAGCACGATCGCGGTGGACAACGCCCGGGAAGCCACCCAGATCCACGGCGGGTACGGCTTCATGAACGAGTACCCGGTGGCGCGGTTCTGGCGGGACTCCAAGATCCTGGAGATCGGTGAGGGCACCAGTGAGGTGCAGCGCATGATCATCGCGCGCGATCTGGGGCTCTGAAAGGTCCGGCCGAGCTGGCCGACCATCCGTTCCGGGTGGGCTGTCGGATATCGGCGAGCGCGCGTCGGTAGCCCGACGTTCGGCTGCCATCGGCCGGAGCGGATCCGTACTCTTCGTGCCCATGACTCCGGAGCATGATCGGTCGCGGAGCTCGACTGGCCGTGCCGTCCTGTCGGAGCTGCTCTGCGGGCATCGACGCGCCGCCGGCCTGACCCAGGCCGAGCTGGCGTCCCGGGCCGGGGTGGGTGTGCGAACGGTACGTGACCTGGAGCGGGGCCGGTCGCTCCGGCCACAGCGCACCACAGTCGAGCTGCTCGCTGCGGCGTTGGCGCTGACCGGCACCAGCCGGGCGGCGTTCCTGGCCGCGGCCCGCAGCACCGGTGGCGGTGAGCCACCCCAGGCGGATGGCACCCCGGCGGCGCTCCCGGTCACCGGCAGCACCGCGTCGACAGCCGAGCCCACCGGATCCGACCCGCAGGTCGCTCTTCCACCGCCGGTCGCGCTGATCGGCCGCGACAGCGATGTCACGGAGCTGGCCGGGATGCTGACCGCGGAGCGTGGCCCCCGACTGGTGAGCCTGGTCGGGCTGGCCGGGGTCGGCAAGACCGCGCTCGCGCTCTCCGTCGCGCACGCGGCAGCCGGTGCCCACCCGGGCGGCGTGGCGGGGGTGCTGGTCGGCGAGGGTTCGGACGGGCCGGACGTGCTCGCCGCCTCGATGGCCGTGCTCGGTGCGGCCCGGCTGCCGGAACTCGTCGCCCGGCTCGCCGGCCGGCCCGCGCTGCTGGTCGTGGACGCGATAGAGCACGCGCCGGGCCCGGTGGCCGCGACGCTGCACCGGTTGATCGGTGCCCTGCCCTCGCTGCGGGTGCTGGTGACCGGCCGGCATCCGGTCGGGCTGCCCGGGGAGCGTGTCTGGCCGGTCGCGCCACTGGACGTACCGCCGCCGGGTGCCGAGCGGCGTGGGCCGACCACGCTCGGGTCCTGGCCGGCGGTCGCGCTGTTCACCGCCCGTCTGGGCCAGGTGCGTCGGGAGCCTCCCGCCGCGGACGAGCTGCCTGCCCTGGCCGCACTGGTCCGCCGGCTGGGCGGGCTGCCGCTGGCCATCGAGCTGATGGCCGCCCGCGGCCGGATCCTCGACCTCACCGAGCTGCTCGACAGGTACGGCGACCGCGTGCTCGACCTGGCCACCCCCGCCGATCCGGCGGTCCACCCCGGCTGGGACGGGCCGGAGCGGGCACGCCGCTCGGTCGGCGCGGACGACACCGGGGCAGTGGTGGCAGTGACCCTGCGGGACGCGGTGGAGACCAGCTACCGGCTGCTCGCGTCGAACGAGCGGGCCGCGCTGCGCAGGCTCGCCGTGTTCGGTAACCGGTGGTCGGTGGAACTGGCCGAGGAAATGCTCGTCGACGAGGTCGATCGGGACGACGCGGTGGCGATCGATCCCGTTCCCCTGCTGGATCGGCTCGTCGAACTCGGCCTGCTGAGCGTGCGCGGCACCGGGCCGTTCCGGTTCCGGCTACTCGACGCGGTACGCGACTTCGCCACCGAGCAGGCGGCCGGCGGTGGCGAGCTGACCTGCATCCGGCGTCGGCATGCGGTGGTGATCGCCCGACTGGTCGCACGGACCGCCGTCGATCTGGTCGGTCCCCTGCTGCCCGAGGCGTTGCACCGGCTGGACGAGGTGAGCAGCGACATCAGTTCGGCGCTGGCCCACGCCGCAACCGACGATCCGGTGACCGCTCTCCGTCTGGCGGCGTCCCTGACCCGCTGGTGGCGGTTCCGTGGCCGCGACGTCGCCGGCCGGCAGTGGCTGCGCCGGTTGTTGGCCGATCCGCGGACCGCCGATGCCGACCCCGTGCTGCGGGGCTGGGGCGCACTCGGGGTGGCCCGGCTCGCCGCCGAGCACGGCGCGGGCGCCGACGAGTTGCCGACGGCGCGGGCCGCGTTGGACGCGTTCGGGCAGGCCGGCGACATCAGCGGAGAGTTGGAGGCGCGGATCGTGCTGGGCGCCCTGCTGATCGGTGTTGGCCGGCGCGAGGAGGCCCGCGAGCAGGCCGAGACGGTGCTCCGGCTGGCCGCCCGCAACAACCGGGTCCGGGACATGGCGGTGGCCCAGAACAGCCTCGCCTGGCACGAGATCCGGGTCGCCGACCTGGCCGCGGCGCACCGCCGGCTGGCCGCGGTGGACCGGCTCACCGCCGAGTGCGGTGAGCAGCGGCTGCGGGCGCTCTCCTGGGCCAACCGGGCCGAGGTCGTCCGCCTGGAGGGCCGGTACGCGGACGCGGTGGACCAGGGCCGACGGGCGGTGGCGGCGTTGTCCGAGCTGGGTGATCCGCGGCATCGCCGACGGGTGCTCGGCACGATCGGGTTGGCGCTCGCCCAGGACGGTCGCGGTGACGAGGCGTCCGAGGTGCTCATCGAGTTGCGCGCCGACGCCGCCGAACTGGCGGTCGCCGGACGGTCGCGGCCGCCAGCGGAGCGAGCCGGGCCGCCGCAACCGCGTCTGGACGGTGTGGTGCCGGCCGGGGGCGGCCCGAAGACGGCGATCTGCGCGTTGATCGAGGGGTACGTGGCGCTGCACCGGGGTGACCGGGAGTTGGCGGCCGAGTGGTTCGCCGCCGCCGCCGAGGCCGGTCAGGATCGGCGGGACGCGGTGGAGGCGCTGGTCGGGCTGGCCGCCAGCACTGCCGACCCGGCGATCCTCGACCAGCTCGACCGGGTCTGCCAGGAAAGGGGCGTCCGCCTGCTGCCGCAGGAGTCGGAACTGCTCTACGCGCTGGCCGCTGGCCGGGGCGGGCCGCCCGCGCGATAGTCGTGTGCGGGTTGCCGGCTGGGGAGTGGCGCGGGCGAAAAGCCCCCTTTGGTGCTACCCCTCGCTGTTCGCCCGCGCCGTCACCCCCCGGTGATCCCCGGTTGACAAAAGCCTGCCACCGCGATCGAGGTGGAAAGCCTGTTTCGGGCGGCATGTCCGGCTGGCTGGGTCAGTTCTGCCGGTCTTTCTGCCGGTGCTGCCACCGCGTCAGAGCACGGGTGCTCAGAGTCGGGTGGCGCCATCGCTGGAGACGATCTGCTGGTCAGGGCTGACATCGTCGCTGCCGGCGGTGGCACAGGGATGCGCGGCGTCGCGGACCCGGCGTAGCCCGTCGAGCAGAGCCGCCAGTGCATCGGGGTCGAGCTGCCCGGTGAACCACTGCTCGATCATCTGCAGGTGCC
Organism: Micromonospora sp. NPDC005291; assembly: GCF_040607415.1. Classification (NCBI taxonomy): domain Bacteria; kingdom Bacillati; phylum Actinomycetota; class Actinomycetes; order Micromonosporales; family Micromonosporaceae; genus Micromonospora; species Micromonospora sp. NPDC005291. The sequence goes on along the minus strand of NZ_JBEXGR010000023.1, from coordinate 45,571 downwards.
CGGGTAGCGTCTCGTTCAGTCGCTCAATCCCGGCGGCAGTGACCACCGCGTACGAGCTGCGCCGGTCGCTCGGGCAGGCCTGCCGGGTGAGCAGCCCGTCACGTTCCATCCGGTCCACCACACGGGTCACCCCGCTGGTCGACAGGGAGGTCTGGGCGGCCAGGTCGGTCATGCGCAGCTGATTGCCCGGCGAGCGGGCCAGTCGGGTGATGACCTCGAACTCGACCGCGGAGAGGCCGTGCTCCTCGAATTGGGCGTTGAACCGGGTTGACAGCCCGGCGTGTGCCTCGAAGAGCAGGCCGACGGCGGTGATCCGGGGATCGTCGAAGACGTTGGTCACTCGTTCACTCTACCAGTACTTGACACGGGGAATGTTGTTGCGGTTATAGTTGCTGAAGCAGTCGTTGGGCTACTAAACAATTCTCCTGGAGGACAGCAGCATGACCAGCAGCACCGATGCGGTTACCCGCGACTGGGACGGCCTCACCATCCCGGCGGCCGGCACCTACGTGCTCGACGTGGCCCACAAGCGGGTTGGCTTCGTTGCCCGGCACATGATGGTGAGCAAGGTCCGCGGTGAGTTCAACGAGGCGACCGCCACCATCACCGTCGCCGAGGACCCGCTGCAGTCGTCGGTTGTCGCGACCATCCAGGCCGCCAGCATCGACACCACCCAGGCCGACCGGGACGCGCACCTGCGCAGCCCCGAGTTCCTGGACTCCGAGAAGTTCCCGACGCTCGAGTTCCGCAGCACCGGGGTCAAGTCCCGCCGTGGCAACGAGTTCGTGCTCACCGGTGAGCTGAGCATCAAGGACGTCACCCGGCCGGTCGAGCTGGAGGTGGAGTTCGAGGGTGTCGGCCGCAGCCCGTTCGGCCAGGACATCTTCGGTTTCTCCGCGAGCACCGAGATCGACCGCGAGGAGTTCGGTCTGACCTGGAACGTCGCCCTGGAGACCGGGGGCGTGCTGGTCAGCCGCAAGATCAAGATCGAGATCGAGGGCGAGGCCGTCCGCCAGGCCTGATCCCTCCCCGGATCACTTTCACGCAGGGCCCGCGCCGTACGTCGGCGCGGGCCCTCCGTCGTCTCCGTACCCGACGTCGACCTCGTGTTAATTGTCACGAGTTGTTCGCACCGCCATCGGGTCCAGTCGGTCGACGACGGGGTACAGATGGCGCCACGGGTGCGTCCCCTCCGGTTGACGTCGGATCACCGCCGTCGGCCTCTGGCCCCGGTCAGGTGGGCGCTCTTAACGTGGATGGTTCACAATGCGCTTTCCGGGACGGCTGGATCCCGACCGCGCCGGCCGCCGGGGAGGACACATGGGCAGGGACGTCTCGCAGGGCGCCTTCACCCGGGAGGATCGCGTCCGCTACCGGCAGAAGGTGCGACGGTGCCTCGACGTCTTCGCCCTGATGCTGGACGACTTCGGGTTCGACGCCGACCGGCCGATGACCGGCCTGGAGATCGAGCTCAACCTCGTCGACTCCGCGGCCGAGCCGGCGATGCGCAACGAGGAGATCCTCGCCGACATCGCCGACCCCCTCTTCCAGACCGAGCTGGGGCAGTTCAACCTGGAACTCAACGCCGAACCTCGACTGATCGAGGGCACCGGCTTCGCCGACTACGAGCATGACCTGCGCGGCAGCCTCTCCCGGGCCGACGAGCGCGCGGCCAAGTCCGACGCGAAGATCGTCCTGGTCGGCATCCTGCCCACCCTCACCGAGGGACACCTGGTCGAGGACAATCTCTCCACCAACGAGCGCTACCGGGTGCTCAACGACCAGATCGTCGGCGCCCGGGGCGAGGACATCGAGCTCGACATCCGTGGTGTCGAGCAGTTGCGGACGCACACCGACTCGATCGCGCCCGAGGCCGCCTGTACCAGCCTCCAGTTCCACCTCCAGGTCGCACCGGACAGCTTCGCCGACTACTGGAACGCGTCCCAGGCCATTGCCGGCGTGCAGGTGGCGATCGGGGCGAACAGCCCCTTCCTGTACGGCCGCCAACTGTGGGCCGAGACCCGGATCGCCCTGTTCCAGCAGGCCACCGACACCCGCCCGGACGAGCTCAAGGCCCAGGGCGTTCGGCCCCGGGTGTGGTTCGGCGAGCGGTGGATCACCTCGATCTTCGACCTGTTCGAGGAGAACGTCCGGTACTTCCCGCCACTGCTGCCGATCTGCGAGGACGAGGACCCGGTGGAGGTGCTGCACGCCGGCGGTGTGCCGAAGCTCGGGGAGTTGAGGCTGCACAACGGCACGGTCTACCGGTGGAACCGCCCGGTCTACGACATCATGAACGGCCGCCCACACCTGCGGGTGGAGAACCGGGTCCTGCCGGCCGGCCCGACGGTGGTGGACATGCTCGCCAACGCGGCCTTCTACTTCGGCCTGGCACGCGGGCTGGCCGAGGCGGAGCGTCCGATCTGGAGCCAACTCACCTTCAGCTCCGCCGAGGAGAACTTCCACGCCGCCGCCCGACGTGGCCTCGACGCCGTGCTGCACTGGCCCGGGCTCGGCGACGTGCCGGTCACCAAGCTGGTGCTGGAGCAGTTGCTGCCCACCGCCGCCGCCGGCCTGGACGGGTTCGGTGTCGCCCCGGAGCAGAGGGACCGGCTGCTCGGCATCATCGAGCAGCGCTGCCGAACCGGCCGCAACGGTGCCGTCTGGCAGACCGAGGCGGTCTGGGCGGCGGAGCGGCGCAGGGGCCTGGACCGGGCCGGGGCGCTGCACCACATGGTCCAGCGGTACGCGGAACTTCAGCGCGCCAACGAACCCGTTCACACCTGGCCGGTCGACTGACCCGCGCAGCCGGGGTCAGTCGGTGGTGGGGCGGGCTGGTCGTCGGGTTGACCGGCCACGCCGGTTGCTCGCTGTCGGGTCCTCCGCCGTTCCGGCGCCCGCTGGCCCGGCCGGACCGGATTCGGCAGGGTCGGAGAGGCCCGGCTTCGTACGCGGCGCCGGCACCCGGGGGACGGCGGCAGCCTCGCCCGGCCGGGAGCCCGTCCTGGCTGTCTGCGGTGCGGCGTCGGCCCTGCCGCGCCGAGCTGCGGCACTGATCGACGAGCCGGAAGCCGACGGCTCGGAGTCGGTGACCGGAGTCGGGTTGGCCCGCGCGGTCGGGGTCCGCCCGCTCGCGGTGGCCGGGGTCGAGTCGGCCTGAGCCGGCTCGGTCTTGGTGCCCAAGGCAGCCGCACTCCGGGTTGCCGCGCGGTTCCGGTCGGCACGCTCGCCGAGGACGGCGGCCAGCACCGAGCCGCCGAGGCCGATGATCACCGCGTACGGGGCGATCAGTTGGGTGGACAGTTGCGCGGGGCCCAGCGTCGACCACTGCGGCAGGGTGGTCAGGTAGGCGAGCGCGACGAGCACCGGGCCGGCCGCGCCGGAAGCCGCCGCGCCGACGCGGTGCTCGGCCGACCGGGCGGCCCGCCGGGCGGCCAGCACTCCGATCAGAAGCGCGGGCACGAGTGCCAGCAGCGCACCGGGCCAGTAGAGCTGGTCGGAGATCCAGTACCGCGGGTGGTCCGGGTCGAGCTGCCAGGTGCCGAGTTGAGCGCCGGTCAGCCCTCGTCCGACGCGTACCCCGTCGATCACCGAGACCACCGCGAGCAGCCAGAGCCAGGCGGCCGTCGCGGTCACGTTGATCGCGGCGGCCCGGGAGCGAAGCGCCCAGATCGCGACGAGCACGCCGATCAGGATGCCCAGCACCGCCTGTACGGCGGCCGTGCGTTGCGGTGCGCCGGTGTCGGCGCCGATCGCGACCCGCGCGGGTACGGCGATCAGCAGCACGGTGACCAGCCCGCCGATCCCGGCGCCGAGCGCCAGGGCCACCCGCCGCAACAGGCCACCACGGTCGTTGGGCGGGGCCTCGGCCACCTGCGCCGACTGCGTGTCCGTCGCCTCCGGGCCGGTGGCGTCGCCGGCCGATGGGCGCCCGCCACCGTGTGTCGCCTGCTCCGGCGCGATCGCGGGGTCAGAGCCGTCCGTCGTCTCCGGGTCGGTCACCTGAGGCTTGGCCGCCGCCGGTGCGTTCCGTTGGTGTAGCCGCTGCGCGCAGACCGCGCCCAGCACCGTCGAGCTGGCGGCGAGCCAGGTGGCCCAGGCGAGGCCGTCCGCCCAGGCTGTTTCGGTGGCTCCGGCATCGGTGGGCGTCCAGGTGATGACGCCGAGCCCGTAGCCGAAGCCCAGTTGCGCGGCGCCTGCGCCGGCAGCGACCCCGATCGCCGTAGCGATCGACACTCCCCAGCCCTGTCTGGCCATGCGGGGCAGCGTAACGTCCCGTCGTCGGCGCGGCGAGTCGCAACGACCCGCCGGTATGGACCGCAGACGGAGCGTGTTGGGCGGCGACCGGTACGGTCGCCGGTGATGAGGCGGTGGGCGGTATGACGGACGCGAACACGGGCCAGCGGGATTCCACCGGTGGCCGGGACGGCGGCGGTGCGGGTCGGGCCAGCGTACTGCTGGGTGGTGGGTTGGTCGCCGTGCTGCTCGCCGCGGTCGGCGCGACCGGTGGCTGGCTCCTGGCCGGCGACGACGACACACCCTCGGGGGATCCGCTGGCCGTCGCGACCGCGACCGGTCCGCCGACCAGCCGGACCACCGCGCCCCGCCCGAGCACCGGCCGGACCACGCCGTCGGCCGTCCGGACCTCAGCCACCGCAACCAAGGGGGCCGGCCTGACCGTGCCACCGGTGGTCGGCACCGACTTCGTGGAGGCCCGGGACATGTTGCGCAAGCAGCGACTGGGCTGGCGGCTGATCTTCGGCAGTGGCGCCGGGCGTTCGGTCGAGAGCGCCTCACCGGCCGTGGGCACCGAGGTTGCCCGGGGTACGACCGTGCAACTGCAGGTGGCCGGGTCAGCGCCCGCCGCCGAGGTGCCGGACGTGGTCGGCAAGGACTGCGCCAGGGCGGTCGACGAGCTGATCGACGAGGGTCTCTACCCGCGTTACGTCAGTGGACGCAGCGGAAAGGTCAGCCGGCAGGATCCAGCCGAGGACGGTTCTGCCCGTTGGAACGACGAGGTCAGCATCTGGTGTGGGACGGGCGGCCTCCAGCCGCCAACGACGAAACCCACTTCCTGATCTGAAGCCCTCGGCGACGAGCGGTCCACGGTCGGTGCGCCACCCCTTGCCGGTGGCCGGCGCGACTCGGCACGCTGATCCCCACCGATGACGGCGTGGGCGACTAGGTTGGCGGTCGAGGGCCATAACGCCCGTCCGGTTCGGGAAAGGACGTGCGATGAGCGACGACCGCCAGGAGCCTCCCGCCAGCGAGCACGACGACGACCGGACCCGCCCTCTGCCACCCGCCGACCGGCCGGAGCCACCGAAAGCGGCCCGACCCGCCACCGAGCCGGATGAGACGGCGCCGTTCGACCGACCTGTCCCGGCTCGTCCCGCCGTGCCTCCCGACCAGACCGTGCCGATTGATCGTCCCGCCGGCACGCAGCCGGGCACGCCGGTCGACCGGACGGAGCGGATGCCCGCCGAGCGGTCGACCCCACCGTCGTGGTCCGGGCGGGCGGAGGTTCGGCCGCCCCGGCCGGCCGAACCCACCGGGGAGTGGTACGTCGAGGAGCAGGGTGGCCGGCGTTGGTGGCTGCCGATCCTCTGGGGTGTGCTCGCGTTGCTGCTCGCCGGCCTGCTCGGCGGTGCGATCTGGTGGGGGCTCGCCAACCAGGAGGACGACCGGGACGAACCGGGTTCCACCCCGTCCCTTCCGCCGGCCAGCGCCACCAGCGCCGCACCGACCAGCGCATCCCCCACCTCGGCGGCACCGACCAGCGAGACGCCGAGCAGCCCGGCCGCCACCACCGCACCGGCCGAGGTGCCGGTGCCACCGCTCGCCGGCCTACCGCAGGCCACCGCCGAGGGGTTGCTGGACCGGCTGGGCCTGGCCTACCGGGTGGTGTACCGCCCGTCCGAGCTGCCGCCCGGGACTGTGGTGGGCACTGAGCCGGGGGCAGGCACGCCAGTGTCGACCGACGACGAGGTGTTGTTGGTCATCTCCCAGGAGCCGCCCTCGACCGGGTCGACCCCGACCACGCCGAGCCCGACGGTGACGAGCACGCCGTGACCGGTGGTCACCACATCCGACGACGGGTGCCGACGAGGCCGAGGCCGGCCAGCGAGATGGCGAGGCCGAAGATCCCTGACCAGAACAGGGAGCGGCGGATGTCCGTCGCGGTGTGCCCGGTCGGAGCTGCTTCGGTGAGTTCCTGACGGCCGTTGGACTGGCCGCCGCCGAGGCCGGTCACCGGCCCGGTCGGGTCGGCAACTCCGGCGTGGCTGCCTGGGGCGTCGGCGCCGATCCAGCCGGCTTCCCCGTGCGTCGATGGGCCGTCGTCCATCGGCGGGTCGGCGTCGACCACGGTGATCTCCGGTGCGGGCACCGGTGCGGTCAGCCGGGTGGACGACATCGCCGGGTCGTGGGCGAGGACCACGAGTGTGGCCATCGCGCCGAACAGGGCGAGCAGTCCAAATGCATAGGCGATACGGGAGCGGTGGTGCCGCCGCAGGGCGGGCTGATTGACCATGACCATCCCAGGGTCAGGGTCCTGGACGCGCGGGTGGAACGGTGCCGGGGTGGGCGTACCGATTCTATGGCGACGGCACGCCCACTGGCGGCGGATCGGGTCGGTCAGCTCACCCGGACCGGGGTACGGGCAATCGGCCGCCGGGCCCGTACGGTGTGCGGGCGGGGCTCGGGCGCGGCCTGCAGTTGCTGCAGCCCCGCCCGCTGGACGAAGATCGACCGTCGGTTGACCGCGTCGCCCGCGACGTTCAACTCGTAGCCGTCGAGCCAGAGCCAACCGTCGTAGGTGGGCCAGTCGAGGACTCGGATCACCCGGAACTTGATGGGCCTGAGGAACTGGACACTCGCCGCGCGAGTCACGTGCAGAACGTCACCGGTGCGGGGAAGCACATGGGCTCCTGGAGAGGATCGGCCGGCGTTTGTGCCGGCGGTGCCTGAACGGGGGACGTCTCGGCCGGCGACGGGGTCGTGCCTCGTGAACCGGTGGTGCGGATGGTGGTGGTCGGGCCGTACTCCGCTGGTGGCGTGCCGCCACCCGACCATCACCCGGCTGCTTCCGGGAACCGCGCCCGCCGCCGCAGCTTGCCGGCTTGCAGCGGCGGGGTCTTTACCCCGGAGCAGGTCTCGGTGTCGCCGGCCGGGCCCGCGTGTCCGGCTTCCCTGGATTGGTGAGGTCACCACTCCGGGGGAGCGGACGGAGACGCTGAGTGATCCGTGCCATACGGACAGAGTGCATCAGGGACGTGCTCCATGCAAGTTGCACGTCGACTTTTGCCGATACGTGAGCGTGTCCCGCGAAAGGGCTATTGAAGCCATCCGCGTCCGGACGGCACACTGAGAGCGGTTTCGCCCGTCGCGGCCGGCCGAGGACCGGCACCATCCCCTCGTCGCGAACGCCCGCCGGTCGACGGTCGCGCCCCCGGCGGGTGTCACCCAGTGGCGCGTCAACCGGAGGTAGCCCGAGTGGGGTCGAGCAGCCAGCGGCGGGGACCAGTGGCTCACGGGTTGCGCGATGAGTGAGCGGCGCAGTCCCACCATCAGACGGCGGCGGCTCGGTGCCGAGCTGCGCCGGCAGAGGGAGTCCGCCGGAATAACCATCGAGGTGGTCGCCGAGCAGTTGGAGTGCTCGGCGTCGAAGGTCTCCCGGATCGAGACCGGGCACACCACGGCAACCCCTCGCGACGTGCGGGACATGCTGCGGATCTACGGCGTGGTCGGTGCCGAGAGCGACGAACTGGTGCAGATCGCACGGGAGGCCCGACAGAAGGGCTGGTGGCACCCGTACAGCACGGTGCTCGTCGGCGCATACGTCGGGTTGGAGGCGGCGGCGAGCTCGATCCGGGCATATGAACAGCAGGTCGTGCCGGGCCTTCTGGAGACCGAGGAGTACGCCGGGGCCATGATCCGCGCGGCCCGGCCGGATTTCACCGCCGACCAGGTACACCAGAGGGTGCGTGTCCGTCTGGGCCGTCAGTCGTTATTGACCCAGGACGATCCGGTCGATCTGTGGGTGGTGCTCGATGAGGCGGTGGTGAGTCGGCCGGTGGGCGGGGACGAGGTGATGCGCGGCCAACTCAAGCGGTTGGTCGAGGTGGCCGAGTTGCCGAACGTGACGCTGCAGATCCTGCCGTTCGAGGTGGGTGCGCACGCCGGCATGGACGGCACTTTCACGATCCTCAGCTTCCCTGAGCCCGGTGATCCGGATGTTGTGTACGCGGAGAACGCCACGGGTGGGCTTTTCCTCGAGAAGAGCGACGAACTACAGAAGTACAGCTTCATCTTCGATCACATCCGCGCTGCGGCCATACGCCCAGAGGAGTCCGTCGCACACATCGCAAAACTGGCAGAGGAGCCGTTGTGGAAATGGCGACCAAGGGGTTCCCCGTGGACCTGACGCAGGCAGCATGGTTCAAGAGCTCGAAGAGCGGGCCGAACTGTGACAACTGCGTGGAGGTGGCGTACGTGACGGGGGCGGTCGGAGTGCGGGACTCGAAGGACAAGGCGGGCCCAGCCCTGGTCTTCGCACCGGGTGACTGGCACGCCTTCGTCGCCGGTACCCGAGGCGGTGCGTTCGGCGATATCTGACCGAGTGGTCAGCTGAGGTCCCCGTCCGGTTCGCCCGGACGGGGACCTTGCCGTGGCCAGGGGAGGGCCCGGCGGCTGGTCGTGTCACGACGGCGGTCGGCGAGGTTCCGCCGGGATTCCCGTCGCCACAGCGGGCCCGTCTCGTTGAACCGGTCGGTACGACGCAGGTCGACGACCTGCCGCACCGATCCGCAACCGAGCGAGGTAGGCGAGACGGATGACGACGATCGGCTCAGACAATCTCACCAACGGTCCGGGCAAACCGGAGCGGTTCGGTGGCAAGTACCGCGGAGCGCGTCGAGACACCGTACTGACCGAGGTGGTGTCGACCGACCAGGAGCTGGGCGGACGGGAGGCGTCTGCCTCCGATTCGGCCGACCCTCCGCTCTCGCTGCCCTCGCTGGACCCGAACCCGCTGGTCGAGCCGTCGTTCCCGCCGACCGGCTGGCCGATGGAGCCCGCCGGGTCGCTGGCCGACCACCCGCTGCTGCGTGGCCTGCTGATGGAGTTGCCGCCGAAGGGCAGCGTGCCACCGCCGGGCTGGCTGGACCGCTGGTTCGAGGCGACCAGGGCGATCCTGGAGTTGCTATACGTGCAGGGCTCCGGCCGTCCCCGCTGACCGTGGTGCCTCCGGCTGGGCCCGCTCGGCGAACCGGCTGTGCCGTAGTGCGTGCCGGACACCGATGGCGGCCACCGCGAGCGCGCCCACGGTGATTGCCGGGCCGGTGACACCGGGGTCAGCTCCGAGGTCGGTACCGGCCGCCGCGATCACCGCCGGCAGCGTGGCCAGGGCCGTCGCCTGCAGTGGCAGCCCGACGAGCGGGTGGGCCGCGGAGGCACGCAGACCGTGCGGCGCGGGTGTGGCGGGGGCACTGACGAAGGCGCCCGCCCCGGCCCGCAGCCGGCGGATCCGCCGTAGGGAGCAGACCGCCGCCACGAGCGCCGGGCCGGCGGCCAGGGTGAGCCCGGCGGCGGCCCGGTCGACCGGCGTGGCACCGGCACTGAGTAGTCCGCCGCCGAGCACGGCCGCGGTGAGCGCCATGCCGGTGAGGGCCAGCACCAGCAACCATCCGGTACGCCGGCGCAGCATGCGGGTGTTGCGCAGCCGGGGCAGCCCGTCGGCAACGACGCCGGCGGCCAGCCAGACGGCGGCGACCGGAAGCAGGATGGTGAGCTGACTCTCCATGTTCGAGAGTCTTTCCCGAATCGCGGCGGGGCGAATCCGGGCCGGTCCCCCGTTCGCCCCGGACGCCGGGCCCGTAGGGGGCCATCCTCCGAAGGTTATGGATATTTCGACATGTTCAACTGCCCGGCAGCTGACCTACCCTCAGCTAGATCGGCACATGTCGATTGATGTTGCGACCGGTGGTCGCCTTCCACCGCCGGTCAGAGGGAGGTAGGAAATGGGTCTTCCACGCAGGTCCGTACTGGTCGGGGTGGCCACGGCGACCGTGCTGGCCGTCGGCACCCCGGCCCTGGCCGCCGCCGAACCCGTCGGCGTGGTTCGGGCCGCCGGCGGAGCGACCGCCGTGCCGGATAGCTACATCGTCGTTCTCAAGGACAGCGCGGTGGCCCGGGACCGGGTCGGCGACGCCGCGAAGCGGCTCTCCGGCCGTCACGGCGGCACGGTGGCCCGCACCTACGGCACGGCGCTGCGCGGCTTCGAGGTCACGGTGAGCGCGAGCGCGGCGGCGCGAATCGCGGCCGACCCCGCAGTGGCGTACGTCGAGCAGAACCACACGGTCTCGATCTCCGGAACGCAGGCCAACCCGCCCTCCTGGGGCCTGGACCGGATCGATCAGCGCAACCTGCCGCTGGACAGCTCCTACACCTACCCGAACACGGCGAGCAACGTGCACGCCTACATCATCGACACCGGCATCCGCTTCACCCACAACGACTTCGGTGGTCGGGCAACCTCCGGCTACGACGCCGTGGACGGCGGGTCGGCCGACGACTGCAACGGGCACGGCACGCACGTGGCCGGCACGGTCGGCGGGTCGGCGTACGGGGTGGCCAAGGCCGTCCAGCTGGTCGGCGTACGGGTGCTGAACTGCTCCGGCAGCGGCACCAACGCAGGCGTGATTGCCGGCGTCGACTGGGTCACCCAGAACGCGATCAAGCCGGCGGTGGCGAACATGAGCCTCGGCGGCGGCGCGAACAGCTCGCTGGACACCGCCGTCCGTAACTCGATCGCGTCCGGCGTGACGTATGGCCTGGCGGCCGGCAACGACAGTGGCGCCAACGCCTGCAACACCTCGCCCGCGCGCACCGCGGAGGCCATCACGGTGGGCTCGACGACCAACACGGACGCCCGCTCGTCGTTCTCCAACATCGGCACCTGCCTGGACATCTTCGCCCCCGGCTCGTCGATCACCTCCGCCTGGTACAGCAGCAACACCGCGACCAACACGATCAGCGGCACCTCGATGGCCACGCCGCACGTGGTAGGCGCGGCAGCCCTGGTGGCGAGCGCCAACCCGGGCTGGACGCCGCAGCAGGTCCGCGACCAACTGGTCGCAAACGCCACCCCCAACGTGGTGACCAGCCCTGGCACGGGCTCGCCGAACCGGCTGCTCTACGTGGGCACCGGCACCACCCCGCCGCCGCCCACCGGCTGCACCGGCACCAACGGCACCGACGTGGCGATCCCGGACGCTGGTGCGGCGGTGACCAGCTCCATCACCATCGCCGGCTGCGGTCGCAACGCCTCGTCTGCCTCCACGGTCGCGGTGAACATCGTGCACACCTACCGCGGTGACCTGGTCATCGACCTGCTCGCTCCGGACGGCAGTGCGTACCGGTTGAAGAACAGCGGCTCGGACAGCGCCGACAACGTGATCGCCACGTACACGGCCAACGTGTCCGGTGAGGCCGCCGATGGCACCTGGCGGCTCCAGGTGCGCGACGTCTACTCGGCCGACACCGGTTACATCAACACCTGGACCCTGACGGTCTGACCGGTCTCCCACGACCGAGGCCCCACCCCGGGCACGCCGGGTGGGGCCTCGTGTCGTGTGGATCGGGCTCAGACCGAGAAGGTGGCCGGCCGCTCGGTGGCCGGTGCCGGCGGGCGGGCCTTCCACAGGCCGATCTTCTGCGCGGCGAGCCGGGTCAGGTAGGCCGGGTTGAGGATGACGTAGCGGCGCCAGAGCCTCTTCGGCTCCAGACCGAGACGCCAGAACCACTCCAGGCCGACGCGCTGCATCCACGGCGGGGGTTGGCGCAGCAGCCCGGCGTGGTAGTCGAAGGCCGCGCCGACCGCCATCAGCGGCATGTCGAGCAGCGGTCGCATGGCGTACGTGAAGACCTCCTGGCGCGGGCAGCCGAGCCCGACCAGGACCAGCCGGGCACCGCTGGACCGGATCCGGTCGGCGATCTCGGCATCCTCACCGGGCTGGACGGCACGGAACTTGGACGGCTCCACCCCGGCGATCTTCAGCGCGGGGAACATCCGCTCCAGGGCGGGGATCAACCTGGCGAGGGTCTCCTCGGTCGAGCCGTACAGGTAGACCGGCAGCCCTTCGTCGGCGAAGCGCGACAGCACGTGCAGCGTCAACGTCGGCCCGTAGACCCGGTCGGTCAGCCCGGCGTGGTGCAGCAGGTTGAGTGCCCAGCGCACCGGCTGCCCGTCCGGTGTGACCACGTCGAAGGAGTTGAGTCGCGCGTTGTGCGCCGGGTCCAGCACTCCGGTCATCACGCCGTGCACGGCCAACGCGGTCAGCGCGAGAGGGCGCCGCTCGTGTGCCGCGGTCACCACCGCGTCGGTCGCCCTGGCGTAGTCGGTGGCGTCGACCAGGACCCCGAGCACGTTGCGCTTGGTCCACGTGGTCATGAGTGGGCCACCCATTTGTCCACGTTGGCCTCGTAAATTTCCCGCAGGATCATCGGCACGTCGTAAGTGATCTTCCAGTCCGGGTACTGCTCCTCGAACCGGGCCATGCTGCTGACGTACCACTGGTGGTCGCCTGTGCGGTTCTGCTCGACGTAGTTGATCTGCGCCTCGCGGCCGGTGATCTCCTCGGCGATCCGGAACGCCTCGATGTGGGAGGTGTTGGAGTGCCGGCCGCCGCCGAGGTTGTAGACCTCCGCGGATCGCGGGGCCCGGAAGAACGCCTCGAACGCGGTCAGCACGTCGCGCGAGTGGATCGCGTCCCGGACCATCTTGCCCTTGTAGCCGAACAGGTTGTATGTCCGGCCCTCCATCACACAGCGCATCAGGTAGGCCAGGAACCCGTGCAGCTCGGCCGCGGAGTGCGCCGGGCCGGTCAGCGTGCCACCTCGGAAGCAGGCGGTCTTCAGGTCGAAGTAGCGCCCGTACTCCTGCACCATCACGTCCGCCGCGACCTTCGAGGCGCCGAAGACCGAGTGCAGGGAGTGGTCGATCGACATCTCTTCGGTGATGCCCTGGTACCAGCGGTGGTCTTCGGGCAGCTCGTACCGTGTCTCCAGCTCGATCAGCGGCAGGCTGTTGGGCCGGTCGCCGTAGACCTTGTTGGTCGAGCAGTGGATGAACGGTGCGTCGATCGCGTGCTTGCGGGTGTTCTCCAGGATGTTGAGCGTGCCGCCGGCGTTCACGTCGAAGTCCGTGTACGGCTCCTTGGCCGCCCAGTCGTGGCTCGGCTGCGCGGCGCTGTGGATCACCACGGCGATGTCCGAGCCGTACTTCTTGAACACCTGCTCCAGGCCGTCCCGGTCCCGGATGTCCACGGCAAAGTGGGTGTACGCGTTACCCAGGTCACGGCCGAGCCGCTCAAGGCTCCATGATGTGGAGCCGTCCTCGCCGAAGAAGTACCGGCGCATGTCGTTGTCGATGCCGACGACATCCAGACCGAGGCCGGCGAAGTGCCGGACCGCCTCGGAGCCGATCAAGCCACCCGAGCCTGTCACCAACGCGACACTCACACGCCACTCCTGGTCCATCGAGGGCAGAATCCTTCGGAGCATAGCGTGACGTTCGGCGTGCCCCGATATGACGGAAGGGCCCCGCGTTATGCGGAGCCCTCGTCGGTGGTGGGGATGGGGGGAGTTGAACCCCCACGCCCTTTCGGGCACACGGACCTGAACCGTGCGCGTCTGCCATTCCGCCACATCCCCGTGGCACGACCCGGAACACAGTAGCCGTCCCGGTCCCGCTGTCTCCAACGGGCCTCGGGAATACTACGCTGTCCCAGGCGCTCGCCACGAGCGATTACCGTTCGTGGCGGACGAAAGATTAGCACGGCAGTCCCGGCCCATCCGAACGGGTCAGGAGCAGGCGGCCGAGCGGCGTGTGAGCTGCGCGCGCGCCGGCCGGATACCATCATGTCCTCGGGACCCGAGGAGGAGCCGGTGAGCGTGCTGCAACGCTTCGAGAAGCGTCTGGAAGGCCTGGTCGAAGGGGCTTTCGCCAAGGTCTTCAAAGGGGTGGTCCACCCCGTGGAGATCCTCAACGCCATGCAGCGGGAGGCCGAGGCGCACAAGGCGATCCTGGCCGGTGGGCGCACGTTGGTGCCCAACCGCTACGTGATCGATCTCTCGCCGTTCGACCATAGTCGGCTGGCGCCGTACGCCGCCGCGCTGGCCCAGGAGTTGGCCCAGTCGCAGGCGGAGTTCATCGGCGAGCAGGCCTGGACGGTCTACGGCGATGTGATCGTGGAGATCGAGCGAGGCGAGGGCCTGGACACGGGCATGTTCCGCGTCACGGCCGAGGTCTACACCGGCGGCGAGGTCGCCCCGGTGTCGGCACCCGGCTACGACGCCGGTCCGCCCGCCTACCCCGCGTACGACCAGGGCGGTGGCTACGGTCCGCCGCCCGGGCAGGGCGGGGGTCGCAACGTGCGGCTGGTCTCCGGTGACGGTCGCACCTACCCCCTCCAGATGGGGTCGACGGTGATCGGTCGCGGCGACCAGGCCAATCTGCGCCTGCCCGACGTCGGCATCTCCCGGCGACACGCCCGGCTGGATTTCGATGGCGGTCAGGTCGTGCTGACCGATCTGGGGTCGACCAACGGCACCATGGTCAACGGGCAGCGGGTCTCCGCCGTCGCACTCAACCCCGGTGACATGGTCCAGCTCGGCACCACGACGCTGACCTTCCGCGTGGACGGCTGACCCGCCTTGCCGGAACTGGTCATCACTGTTGCCCGGTTCGGGTTCCTGATCCTGCTGTGGATCTTCGTGTTCACGGTGGTCGGCGTGATTCGCCGGGACCTCTTCGCGGGTGCCCGGTCCGGTCGCCTGGTGGCGGCGCCGCGCGCGGTGGGCGCCTCGACGGGGCAGGCGGCGAAGCCGGCGAAGGTGAAGCGAGGCAGGGCGGCACACCAGATGGTGGTGACAGCCGGTCAGCTGGCCGGCACCAGGATCACTCTCGGTGAAGCGCAGATCACCATTGGTAGGGCTGAGGACTCCACCCTGGTCATCACCGACGACTACGCCTCCGCGCGGCACGCCCGGCTCGTGCCGCGCGACGGGCAGTGGTACGTCGAGGATCTCGGCTCGACTAACGGCACATACCTCGATCGCGCTAAGGTCACCGGACCAACCCCCGTCCCCCTCGGCGTGCCGATCCGGATCGGCCGCACTTCCCTCGAATTACGGCCATGACTCTGACCCTGCGCTATGCGGCCCACAGCGACCGCGGTCTGATCCGAGACGGCAATCAAGACTCCGTCTACGCCGGCCCGCGGCTACTCGCCGTTGCCGACGGCATGGGCGGTATGGCCGCCGGTGACGTCGCCAGCAACATCGTCATCGGTGCCATGGCGCCGCTCGACGAGGACGTCCCAGGGGACGCCCTCGTCGATGCGTTGCGTTCGGCCGTGGGCACCGCCAACCAACATCTCCGCGACACGGTGGACGCCAACCCACAGCTGGAGGGGATGGGCACCACGCTGACGGCGACCCTCTTCACCGGCAGCAAGCTGGGGATGGTCCACATCGGCGACTCGCGGGCCTATCTGCTGCGCAACGGTGAGTTCGCGCAGATCACCAAGGACGACACGTACGTCCAGATGCTCGTCGACGAGGGCCGGATCAGCGCCGAGGAGGCGAGCAGCCACCCGCAGCGGTCACTGCTCACCCGGGCCCTCGACGGTCGGGACATCGACCCGGAGTACTCGGTGCGCCAGGTTCTGCCCGGCGACCGGTACCTGATCTGCAGCGACGGCCTCTCGGGTGTGGTCAGCGCCGAGACCATCGGTGAGTCCATGCGGGAGTACGCCGACCCGCAGCAGTGCGTCGAGCGGCTGGTGCAGCTCGCGCTGCGCGGCGGTGGACCGGACAACATCACGGTGATCATCGCCGATGCCACGGATCAGGACATCGTCGAGGCGACCCCGATCGTGGGCGGCGCCGCCGCGCGGGACCGGGGAATGGCGACCTCCGCCGACAAGTCGACCCCGGCCGCCCGGGCCTCGGCGCTCTCCGCGCCGCGCCCGGCCGTGCCCGAGGAACCGGCGGCCTCGGACGACGAACCGGACCGGCCGAAGCGTCGCCCCGTCAGGGCCGCCGCCATGGCGCTGGCCCTGCTGGTGATCATCGGCGGTGGGAGCTTCGCCGGCTGGACGTACACCCAGCGGCAGTACTACGTGGGAGCCACCGAGGAGGGGCAGGTCGCCGTCTTCCGTGGCGTCCAGGGTCAGATCGCCGGGATGGACCTCTCCACTGTGCACCGTCGCAGCGGCACCCGACTGGACGACCTCACGGTCGCTGCGCAGGACACCGTCAAGGTGGGCATCCGGGCCAAGAGCGAGCCGGACGCCGAGCGCCAGCTCACCGAGCTGACCAGCGACACCCCGAGCAACCCCAACCTGAAGCCGCTCTGCCCGTCCGACCCGACCGGCGCGGTGGGCGGCACGCCCACGCCCACGCCGATCGGTACGACGCCGACACCCAACGGCAGCCCGAGCGCCAACGCCCTGGCGACCCCCAACGGGGTTGTCAGCGCAAGCCCGACCGTCCGTGCCACCGCCGCTGTCGGTGTGACCGGCCCGACCACCACCCCCGACGTCACGCCCTCCGACTCGGCCACGCCGGCGCTCGACCCGGCCGGTTGCCGGTCTCCTGAGTGAGCGTCGGCTGAGATCCCGAGGACTCCACCCGTGACCGTAGCGGCCACACCGGCAACCTCGCCCGCGACCGCGGGCGAGCAGTCCGGCGTACGCCTGGCGCGGTCGCGCCGTAACGCCGAGCTGTCCCTACTGCTGCTCGCGATGGTGTTGGTGGCCGCGTACGGGGCGACCGTCGAGGCGAACCTGCTGGACACGGTCACCCCGGACTTCTGGATGCCCGCCGCCGCGCTCGGCGCGGTCTTCCTCGGCCTGCACCTGGTCATCCGGTTCCTCGCCCCGTTCGCCGACCCGGCGCTGCTGCCGGCGGTGGCCCTGCTCAACGGCCTCGGCGTGGGCTTCCTGCGCCGGATCGACCTGGGCGAGGCCGCCCCGGTCGACCGGGAGACTCTGGCGATCTTCGCCGGCATCGGCGGGCGGCAGTTGGCCTGGACGCTCGCCTCGGTGATCCTCGCCGCCGGCCTGCTCGCCATCATGCGCGACCACCGTTCGGTCTCCCGGTACGCGTACACCCTGGGGTTGGCCGGCATCGTGCTGGTGATGCTCCCGGCGGTACTGCCGTCGAGCATCTCCGAGATCAACGGTGCGAAGCTGTGGATCCGGGTCGGTGGTTTCTCCATCCAGCCGGGTGAGTTCGCCAAGCTGGCGCTGCTGGTCTTCTTCGCCTACTACCTGGTGCGCAAGCGCGAGGTGCTGTCGCTGGCCAGCCGGCGTTTCCTCGGCATCGACTTCCCGCGCGGTCGCGACCTCGGCCCGGTGGTCGTGGTCTGGCTGATCAGCCTCCTGGTGCTCATCTTCGAAAAGGACCTGGGCACGTCGCTGCTCTACTTCGGCATGTTCGTGGTGACGCTGTACATCGCCACCGAACGGGTCAGCTGGCTACTGATCGGCCTGGTCCTCTTCTTCGGTGGCGCGTACCTCGCCTACGTCCTCGGCGAGATGGTCGGCGGGCCCTTCGCCAACTTCTACGTACGTGCCGAGATCTGGCTGGATCCGTTCGCCGACCCGACCGACAAGGGCTACCAGCTCGTCCAGGGCCTGCTCGCCCTGGGCACGGGTGGGCTCTTCGGCGCCGGGCCGGGCGGCGGTCAACCGGACATCCTTCCCGAGGTGCAGAACGACTTCATCTTCGCCGGCATCGGTGAGGAGATCGGCCTCTTCGGCCTCTCCGCGCTGCTGGTGGTCTACCTGCTGATCGTGGAGCGGGGCCTGCGTGCCGCGCTCGCGGTGCGCGACTCGTTCGGCAAGCTCCTCGCCGGTGGTCTCGCCTTCACCCTGGGCCTGCAGGTCTTCGTGATCGTGGGCGGCATCAGCAAGCTCATCCCGCTCACCGGTCAGACCACCCCGTTCCTGTCCGCCGGTGGTTCATCGCTGATGGCCAACTGGCTGCTCATCGCGGTGCTGCTGCGGGTCTCCGATGGAGCCCGCCGGCCGGTCACCGGGAGCGGTGGCAAGGCTGCCCGGCCCGCCGGTGGCCCACCTGAGCAGCTGCACGGTGCCCCCACGGAGGTGATCAAGCCGTGAACGCACCCCTGCGCCGTGTCGGCGTCGTCGTCATTGTCCTGTTCGGTCTGCTCTTCGCGAACCTCAACTGGATCCAGGCGTACAAGGCCGACGAGTACCGCACCAGCGATTACAACGGTCGGGTCCAGGTTGCCGACTACAAGCGCAAGCGCGGCAACATCGAGGCCGGCGGCACCGCGCTGGCCACCAGCAAGGAAACCACGGGCAAGCTGAAGTTCCAGCGCAGCTATCCGGGCGGCGCCAAGTACGCCCACGTGCTCGGCTACAAGCCGGTCAACCTGGCCGACAGGGGCATCGAGCAGGTGGAGAACGACTTCCTGGCCGGCACGAGCGACCAGTTGATCGGTGACCGGTTCAAGGACATGTTCACCGGCGACGAGACCGGTGGCGGCAACGTGCTGCTCACACTCTCCAAGCGGGCCCAGGACGTGGCGTACGACCAACTGCGCAACAACCAGGTGGGGGCGAAGAGGGGCGCGGCGATCGCCGTCGACCCACGCACCGGTGCGGTGCAGGCGTTGGTCTCCATGCCCAGCTTCGACCCGAACCCGCTGGTCAGCCACAACGGCAACGAAGCGGCGGCGGCGTTCAACAAGCTGGAACAGGACCCGGAACGCCCCCTGAACAACCGCGCGCTCGCCGAGACGCTGCCGCCGGGTTCCACCTTCAAGGTCGTGGTGGCTGCGGCGGCGCTGGAGAACGGCATCACCAAGTCGACCGAGATCCCGGCCGGGTCGAGCTACACCCCGCCCACCTCGGGCACCCCGATCCGCAACGCCGCTCCGTCGATCTGCCCCGAGCCGCAGGTCACCCTGTTGGAGGCGGTCACCGAATCCTGCAACACCGGCTTCGCCCAGCTCGGGGTGCGGCTCGGCGCCGACACCATCAAGGAAAAGGCGCGGCAGTTCGGCTTCGAGCAGGAGGACCTCACCGTCGGCCAGCTCGGTGAGGGCGGCCTGCGCACGGAGGCCAGCCGGACCGGGGACATGCAGAATCCGGATGGCAGCACCGACCCGGCCGCGCTGGCCCAGTCCTCTATCGGCCAGAACAACGTCCGGATGACCCCCCTCGAAGGGGCCATGATCGCCGGTTCCGTCGCGAACAATGGCAGCCAGATGCGGCCATACCTGGTCCGGCAGTTGCTCGCCCCGGACCGGACCACCAGCTACTACACCGCCAAGCCCCGGGAGCTGCGCCAGCCGGTCAGCCCGCAGGTCGCCACCGACCTGCGCGAGATGATGGTCAGCGTGGTCCAGAACGGCACCGGGCGGAAGGCCGCGATCAGCGGCTACACGGTCGGCGGCAAGACCGGCACCGCCCAGTCCGCCCCGGACCGGCCCGACCACGGCTGGTTCATTGGCTTCGCGCTGGACAAGAACGGCACGCCGGTCTCCGCGGTCTGCGTGGTGCTGGAGCAGGCGGGCAGCGGTGGCAGCGCCGAGGCCGCCCGGATCGGCGGCCAGATCATGCGGGCCGCCATCGCCGACCCCGGAGGTCGCTGACATGCTCAGCCCCGGCGTCCAGCTCGGCAACCGCTACCGTCTCGACGAGCGGATCGCCAGCGGCGGCATGGGCGACGTCTGGCGCGGCACCGACCAGGTGCTCGGCCGGACGGTCGCGGTGAAGAGCCTGCTCCCCGCGCTGCTCGACGACCCGGACTTCGGCGAGCGGTTCCGCGGCGAGGCGCGGACCATGGCCACCATCAACCACCCCGGCGTGGTGGACGTCTACGACTTCGGCAACGACCAGCAGATCGCGTTCCTGGTCATGGAGTACGTCGAGGGTGACGCCCTGTCGTCCACGCTGAGCAGGGTCGGCCGGCTCACCCCGGCCCGGACGATGGCACTTGTCGCGCAGGCCGCGGACGCGTTGCACGCCGCCCACGAAAAGGGCATCGTGCACCGCGACGTGAAGCCGGGCAACCTGCTGGTCCGACCGAACGGCACGCTGGTGCTGACCGACTTCGGCATCGCCCGCTCCGACATGGTCGGCCAGCTCACCGCCGCCGGTTCGGTGCTCGGCACCGCCTCGTACATCTCGCCGGAGCAGGCCACCGGCGGCGTCGCCACCCCGGCATCCGACGTGTACGCGCTCGGCGTGGTCGCCTACCAGTGCCTGGCCGGGCGGCGACCGTTCGAGGGCGACAACCCCCTCGACATCGCGATGCGACACGTCCGGGAGACGCCCCGGCCACTGCCTGCCGACATTCCCCCGCAGGTGCGCGCGCTGGTGGAACGGGCCTTGGCCAAGGACCCCGCCGCCCGCTGGCCGAGCGCCGCCGCCCTCGCCGGGGTCGCCCGTCAGCTCAAGGCCGCGCTCTCCCAGCAGGCCAGGGCCGGTGGCAACTCCAGGCCGGTCTCCGCGGCCCCGGCCTCACCCGCCGCGCCCGGCCGGGCCCAGGTCCCGCAGGCGCACCAGATGCGCCCGCCAACTGCCCGCCCGCAGGCCGTCGGGCCGAGGCCGACCGCGATGGTGCCGGCCCAGCAGCCGCGCCCCACCGCGATCGCGCCGGCCGTCCCGCCCGGTCGCCCGCCGGTCGCACCGACCGGGTACCCGCGAGGTGCCGCCGCGGTGCCGTCGGCGCCGCCTCGGCAGGACCACCCGCCGGCGTACGCCCGGCAGGCCGGCCCGGCGGTGCCGTCACCCGAGCCCCACCGGTCCCGGCCCGGAATGGTGCTTCTCGCCATCCTGCTGGCCATGCTGGTCCTGCTCTGCTCCGGCGTGATTTCCTACAACCTGCGGAAGCAGTCGCAGGCCGGTGAACCCGGCGGGCTGGCTCCGCGCACCGTGACGTCCGGCGCGCTGCGACTCGACGGGCGCGACGATCCGACCCGGACGTCGTACCGTCGGGAGATACGACTCCAGCCGGGCGACGGCGGGACGACGACGAGCGAAGGACGACAGACGCGATGACAGCGCAGGCCCGCCTGCTCGGTGGCAGGTACCAGGTCGGCGAGCTGCTCGGCTATGGCGGCATGGCCGAGGTGCACCGCGGTCGCGATCTCCGGCTCGGTCGGGACGTCGCGATCAAGATGCTCCGTACCGACCTGGCCCGAGACGCGACGTTCCAGATGCGATTTCGTCGGGAGGCGCAGAACGCCGCCTCGCTCAACCACCCGGCGATCGTGGCGGTCTACGACACCGGCGAGGAAACCGCGCCGACCGGCGAGACGCTGCCGTTCATCGTGATGGAGTTCGTCAACGGGCGGACCTTGAAGGAGGTTCTCGGCGCGGAGGGTCGGTTGCAGCCGCGCCGGGCGCTGGAGATCTGCGCCGACATGGCTGCGGCACTGGAGTTCAGTCACCGGCACGGCATCATCCACCGGGACATCAAGCCCGGCAACGTGATGCTCACCCAGACCGGCCAGGTCAAGGTGATGGACTTCGGCATCGCCCGCGCCCTGGCCAGCGGCGCGACCACCATGACGCAGACCAGCGCGGTGATCGGCACGGCGCAGTACCTCTCCCCGGAGCAGGCGCGCGGTGAGGCCGTCGACGCTCGCTCCGACGTGTACGCGGCCGGTTGCGTGCTCTTCGAGTTGGTCTGTGGGCACCCGCCGTTCGTCGGGGACAGCCCGGTCAGCGTCGCGTACCAGCACGTACGGGAGACGCCTCCGACGCCGAGCGACATCAACCCGGATGTCACCCCGGCCATCGACGCGATCGTGTTGAAGGCGTTGTCGAAGAACCCGCTCAACCGCTACCAGAGCGCCGGCGAGATGCGGGCCGACCTGCTCCGCGCCGCCGCCGGCCGGCCCGTGTTGGCCACCCCGGTGCTGCGCGAGGCGGAGACGGTGGCGATGGCCCCGGCCGGCGGGGGCGGCTATCCGGCTTCCGCCGGTGGGTCGCAGACCCGGCAGATCCCGGCCCGGGTGGGTGACCCGCGCCAGCGCAAGGCGTCCTCCTGGCTGATCGCGATGTTCAGCGCGGTCGGCGTGCTGGCGGTGATCGCCCTGGTCGCCGCGCTGCTCTGGAGCCAGCAGCAGGACAAGGACCTGAAGGCAGTGCCCGACCTCACCGGCAAGAGTCAGGTCGCCGCGGTCACCGAGATCACCAACGCTGGTTTCCGAGCGCAGGTGGGGGACCCGGTGCTGGACAACGATTGCACGAAGGGCGCCGTCGCGAAGCAGGATCCACTGCAGGGCACACGGTTGGAGCAGGCCAGCACGGTGACCGTCCAGATCTGCGACGGCAAGCCCGACGTGAAGATCCCCCCTGGCCTGGTCAACTCCCAGGTCGACAACGTCAAGCCCCAACTTGAGGCTCAGGGGTTGGTGGTCGACGAAAAGCTTGTGGACAACCCGGCCCAGAAGGGCATCGTGGTCAAGGTCAACCCTCCGTCGGGGACCACCGTTGCACAGGGCAGCAAGGTGACCCTTGAGGTCTCCCGGGGCAACGTCAACAAGGTGCCCAACGTGCTCAACTCCACGAAGGACGAGGCAGCCCAGGAACTTCGCGAGGCGGGTTACAAGGTTTCTTTCCGCGACGGTGATGAGGTGCCGGCCGACCGGGCCGGGCGGGTCCAGAAGCAGAGCCCGGAGCCGGGCACCGAACTGGCCAGGGACAGGACGGTGACCATCGAGATCGGCATCCCGGAGAAGGTCGTCGAGCCGACGGCCACGCCGACGGCCACGCCGACGGGCACGCCGACGACCACGCCGACCACTCCCGGCGGCGGGGGCGGCATCGGTCTGCCGTTCCCGCCCTCGCCGACTCGGCTTCCCCAGGATTAGGCCACACCCGGGCATCGGTGTGACCGACGCGGAAGCCTCCCGTGTCGGGCCGTTGAGGCGATGGCCTCGACGGCCCCGATGCCTCCGACGCGTGGCCATTCTGGGCAGTGTCGTGCTGCTGCTCGCCAGTCTTCCGTGGCTGTGGACGACGCTCGCCGCACGCGGCCACCTGTACGCCGAGGCCGATGCGCCGGCCGCCGACGTGGTGATCGTCCTCGGCACCGCCGTGGCCACTGATCGGCAGCGGCCGGGGGACCGGCTCGCCGGGCGCCTGGAGACCGCCGCCGAGTTGGTGACCAGCGGGCGGGCCAGGGTCGTCCTGGTGTCGGGCGACGGCGGTGGCACGTCGGGTGACGAGCCGGCGGTGATGACGTCGTACCTCAGTGAGCTCGGTGTCGACCCGCGTCGCGTGGTGGCTGACCCGTTCGGCCTGGACACCTACGACAGCTGCGCCCGGGCGCGCGAGGTGTACGGCGTCGAGCGGGCTCTGATCGTCACCCAGTCCTACCATCTGTCCCGGGCGGTGACGCTGTGCCGCCATCTCGGCCTCGACGTCGACGGAGTGACCGCCCGCTGCGACGGCTGCGGACACGTCCTGCTCGCCGAGAAGTCGGTCAGGGACTACTTCGCCAGTGGCAAGGCGGCATGGGATGCGGTCCGGGGCCGTGCGCCAGCGGTCCGCTCGCCCGCGGATCCGGCGATTGAGAACGCGCTGCGGGGCTGACCCGGGCAGCCGGTGTTCCGGGTCCGGTGACCGGGTGCCGGGCCCTGACGGGTCGGCCTCAGGTGGTGGCGAAGGCGGTTCGGCGACGGGCGTCGACCTCGGCGGCCAGCTCCGGGGCGCGCTCCAGCGCCTCCCGATGGCCGCAGTCGGCCAGCCAGTTGGCCAGCATCAGGTGACCGCCCTCGGTGAGCACCGACTCGGGGTGGAACTGCACGCCCTCGATGGGCAGCGTCCGGTGCCGCATCGCCATCACCACGCCGGAGCCGGTCCAGCCGGTGACCTCCAGCTCGTCGGGGAGCGTCTCGGGCAGCACGGCCAGCGAGTGGTACCGGGTGGCGGTGAACGGGTCGGGGAGGCCGGCGAGTACGCCAACAGAGTGGTGCCGTACCTCGGAGGTCTTGCCGTGCAGCAGCTCCGGGGCACGGGTCACGGTCGCTCCGAACGCCTCGCCGATCGCTTGGTGACCGAGGCAGACGCCGAAGATCGGCAGCTCGCCCGCGTACTCCCGGATGACGTCCAGGCAGATGCCGGCGCGGTCGGGGCTACCCGGCCCGGGTGAGAGCAGGATGCCGGCGGCGTCGACCTTGCCCACCTCGGCGACGTCGATCTCGTCGTTGCGCCGGACCTCGCAGTCCACGCCGAGCTGGCCGAGATACTGCACCAGGTTGAAGACGAACGAGTCGTAGTTGTCGATCACCAGGACGCGCATGGTCACCTGCTCGGGGAGGACGGCGCGGGGTTGTTCTGGTCGGTGTCGTACGGCAGTTCGTGCTCGTCGCCGGCCGGGGTGTCCCCGGTCACCGGGCTGCCGTCGCCCGATTCTGCGGGGACGCCGGATTCGACCTGCACGTCGTCGAAGGGCAGCAGGGGCTCGGCCCACGGGAAGGCGACATACCAGAGCAGGGCCACCGTGGCGGCCACGAGCAGCACCGAGCCGGCCAGCTTTCCGACCAGGCCGAATGGCAGCTTGCGCCAGATGAACGCGTACATCGGGTCAGCCTCCCAGCTCCGCCGGGCGGCCCGCCGACTTGGGCTGAGTGCGGTCCAGCTCGGCGTGGATGATCAGGCGCTGGTAGTTGTCGAACTTCGGGTTGCAGGTGGTCAGGGTGAGCATCCGCTTGGTCGGCTTCTTGTCCGGCTCGCCTGGCACCGGCGCCACCACTTCGACCTGGGTCGGCCTGACGATCCGTGACTGCGAAACCCGGTAGACGTACCAGTCGGTCTTGCTCTCGACCACGATCGCGTCGCCGTCGCTGAGCTCGTCCAGCCGCCAGAAGGTGGCCCGATTGCGGTGGCCGGCGACGGAGAAGTTGCCCACCTGGCCGGGCAGAGCGCTGGCCGGGTAGTGGCCCGGTGCGTAGCGGATGTCCTGCTGGGTGACGCCCTCGACGACGACCCAGTTCTTGTCGAGCTTGGGGATGTAGAGGCCCGCGAGCGGCTTGCCACGTACCGGCGGTGCGGGCTTGACGCTCGGCCCGGCCGCTGACGGGGCGACCGTCGGGTCGTCGGTCGGGCCCCATGCCTGAGCCAACTCGTTGTTGAGGTCGTTCTGGTGGGCGTCGACGATGGCCGACTTGCCCCAGACCTCGTAGCCGGCGAAGAGCAGCACCACCAGGCCGAAGGTGATCAGGACCTCGCCGGTGACGCGGACGCCGGTGCGCAGCCGGGAGCCGAACGACGGGCGGGTGAGCTCGGAGTAGACGCTCTTGTAGCCCTCGCCGGTCTGGTGGGGTCGGAGTTGAACCACCCGCTCGCCGCGTCGGGGCTGGGGGGGCTCGGCGGAGTTGTCGCCACCGGTCGGCTCGTCGGGGACCGACGTGCGGGGGACGGCACCCATCAGCGCCGTGGAGTCCATGGTCGGCGGCCGGGTGGTGGGTGCGGACACTGCCGGAATCAACGCGGTGGCGGCCGGGTCGGCGACGCGATCCGGCCCAGCGGGAGGAACACGGCCGGGGCCGGCGGGCGGGACACGGCCCGGCCCAGCGGTAGGTACACGGCCCGGGGCGGCCGGGGAGACCGGGGCGGCCGGGGAGCCGGTCGGGTGCGCGGGCCTGGCGGCAACCTGCGGAATGAACGCGGTCGGCGAGTCGGCAACCGACGGGGTTGAGGGGCCGGACTGGGCAGGCCGGCTCGGCGTGCCGGAGGTCGTCGGCCGGGTCGGCACCCCGCCGGGCGTACCCGGGCGGGTCGGGGTGGCACCCGGCGCGCTCCCGGGTGACGGCGGTCGGCTGGACGCGGCACCGGGCGCGGGGGGTCGGGTCGGGGCGTTGCCGGGGGCAGGGGGCCGAACCGGGCCCTGGGTGGGTGCGGCCGGCCGGCCGGGGGTGGCTGCGGGGGGAAGGCCGGACCCTCCTTGTGGGCCGAGCCCGGGCGCTGCGCTGCCCGGCCAGGGCGGCGGGGCTTCGACACCCGGCCGGGCCGGGGTGCCGCTCGGGTCGGGTCGGCCGGAGTTCGGCCGCGCCGGGTGCTCGGCCCGCGCCGGGTGCTCGGGTCGGGCGGGCAGCACCGGCTCGGGCCAGTTGCCGGCCGGGGCCGTCCGGCCAGGCGCCGGCTCGGGCCGGTCGACCTTGGGCAGGAAGGCGGTGGGCTCGTCGGCCTGGTCCCGGTGTCGTCCGTCGCGACGCTCGTCGGGCCCGCTCACTTGGGCACCGTCGCCGAGCGCAGGGCGGTGGAATCCTCGAATGCCGGAACTCGCACCGTGGAGGCCGTCTCCTTGTAGCCGAGCTGATAGTCGTCGACCGCGTCCTTGAACAACCGGACTCCCTCAGAGCTGGCGAGGGCCTGCTGGAGGGCAGCGGGATCGCCGATTGCTACGATCTTGAACGGTGGGGAGTACACCCGACCATGAAGCAGCAGGGTGTTACCGACGCAGCGTACCGCGCTGGTTGCGAGCACGCGGACGTTCATGATTGACATGGCCTCGGCTCCGCCGGTCCAGAGCGCGTTGACCACCGCCTGTACGTCCCCCTGATGCACCACGAGGTCGTCATTGCTGGCGTCCGACTGGGACTGGTCGAGTTGTGGCGCGTCGTTCAGCTCGACCGTGACCCCGGACCCGCTGAGGGCGGTGAACCCGGCGGCCTGGAGGCTGCCCTGGGCGCGATCCTGCTGCGCCTTGATCGGGGCGTCCGAGCCGGCCAGCGTGTTGGTCCGTTGCTCGACCTCGCCGCGCAGCGTGGCGGCACGGCGTTCGCTCGCCGCGACCTGTTCGCGCCGGTCCTCGATGAACTGGTTGAGCTGGGGCCGCCGGTCCTCGCGCAGAGCGGTGCCGTCGGCGGTGGTCGCGCTGGTGGTGAAGAGCAGCCCCGCCGCGGCGGCGATCAGGGGCACCCCGATCGACCAGCCTGGTCGGCGTTGACGCGGTCGCCGGGGCAGCAGCCCGGCGGCGGCCCGTCGGAGGACCTTCTGCCAGGAGGTTGCGCCGGATGTGTACTCCACCGAGCGTTCCTTCCGTGTGTCGAGGATCGGTCCGCCCCGGCTGGGCCGGTGATGCGAACAGTCCCGCCTTTTTCGGTCACTCCGTGCACCGGCCTGACCCCATTCGTGGTCCGGGCGGGTAATCGGGACTACGCTAGCTGTCGAACATTATTGGCCATGGACCGTCGCCCCCGCGCCCGGTTGTCAGGCCGGACGAGGTCGTCACCCCTCTGGAGAGCGTCGTGCCCAAGTCTCAGGTCCGCAAGAAGAAGGTGTACACCCCGCCGACGGACGTTCGTCCGACGACGGCGGCGTCGACGCGCAAGCCTAGCCCGGTGTGGTTGCCGATCACCGCGGTCGCCTTGATCGTCGCTGGCATCGGTTGGCTGGTGCTCTACTACCTGTCCGAGCAGCAGTATCCGGTCATGGCGTGGGGTTACTGGAACCTCGCGGTCGGCTTCGGCGCGATGGTCGCCTCGCTGGCGCTGCTTTCCCGCTGGCGCTGAGCTGGCTCGGCGCCAGCGCGTCGGCGGTTCAGCGTCACCCCACCGAGCCCCTGCCCGGCACGATCGGGTGGGGCCCCCTATGGTGTCCGCAGGCGGCGTGGCCTACTTGCGAGATGACTCACGTTACTGCTGGGTAACCTTCGCGTAGGCTGCAACGCATGACCGAGCGGAGCGAGGTCATCAGGCAGCAGACCGGGGAGGCCAACTCGATGGGCAGCGTCCAGATCGTCACCACGATCCTCGCGGCCGCCATCACCGCCGTGGCGGTGTGGCTTGCGGTGCGTGCGGTCCTGAAGATGGTGGCAGTCATCCGGCTCGGGCAGCCCGCGCCGGAGCGGTTCACCGACAAGGTCGCCCGCGCCAGGACCATGCTGGTGGAGACCGCCGGCCACACCCGGATGCTCAAGTGGGGCGTGGTGGGTGCCGCGCACTGGTTCGTGATGGTCGGCTTCGTCGTGCTGTCGCTGCTGGTGCTCGAGGCGTACTTCGAGGTGGTCACCCCGACCGGCGGGCTGCCGATCATCGGGCACTGGACGATCTTCGGGTTGGCCACCGAGGTCATCACCGTGCTGGGCCTGGTCGGCATCCTGGTGCTGATGGCGATCCGGCTGCGCAACCGGCCGACCCGGCTGGGTGGGCGGTCCCGGTTCACCGGCTCGACCATGTGGCAGGGCTACTTCGT
The DNA here is from genome assembly GCF_040607415.1 of Micromonospora sp. NPDC005291. Lineage (NCBI taxonomy): Bacteria > Bacillati > Actinomycetota > Actinomycetes > Micromonosporales > Micromonosporaceae > Micromonospora > Micromonospora sp. NPDC005291. The sequence continues at coordinate 17,321 of NZ_JBEXGR010000023.1, read as the reverse complement.
CGAGTGGATCGTGCTGCTGGTCCTGATCTTCGGGTTGGTGATCCGCGGCTTCAAGGTCGCCACCGACCACTTCGAGTACCCGTTCTGGGCCACCCCGCTCAGCCACGCGGTCGGCGCGGTGCTGCCCGACTGGTCGGACGGGGCGAGCGTCGCCGCACTCATCAAGATCGTCATCTCGATGACCTGGCTCATCGTGATCTCGCTGAACGTCACCATGGGTGTCGCCTGGCACCGCTTCCTGGCGTTCCCCAACATCTTCTTCAAGCGCGAACCGGCCCGACCGGCCGGCTCCGGCCTCGGCGCGCTGCGTCCGATGACGAGTCAGGGCAAGCCGCTCGACTTCGAGGAGGCCGACCCGGAGAAGGACCAGTTCGGCGTCGCCCACGTCGAGCAGTTCAGCTGGAAGGGCCTACTGGACTTCAGCACCTGCACCGAGTGCGGTCGCTGCCAGTCGCAGTGCCCGGCCTGGAACACCGGTAAGCCGCTCTCGCCGAAGCTGCTCGTGCTGAGCCTGCGCGACCACGCGTACGCCAAGGCGCCCTACCTGCTGGCTGGTGGCGGCAAGGACCTGACCGGTGAGGAGAAGGCCACCCAGGCGCAGCTCGCACACCTGGACGTCCTGGCCCTCGCCGAGGCGGACAAGCCGTTGATCGGCACCGCCGAGGAGGGCGGTGTCATCGATCCGGACGTGCTCTGGTCGTGCACCACCTGCGGCGCCTGTGTCGAGCAGTGCCCGGTGGATATCGAGCACGTTGACCACATCGTCGACATGCGCCGCTACCAGGTGCTGATCGAGTCGAGCTTCCCCTCCGAGGCCGGCGTGATGCTGCGCAACCTGGAGAACAAGGGCAACCCGTGGGGCGCCCCGCAGAACACCCGGGAGGACTGGACCAAGGGTCTGGACTTCGAGGTGCCCCGGGTCGGCGAGGTGGACGACTTCGAGTATCTGTTCTGGGTCGGCTGTGCCGGTGCGTTCGAGGACCGGGCCAAGAAGACCACTCGCGCGGTGGCCACCCTGCTCAACGAGGCGGGCGTGAAGTTCGCGATCCTGGGTGAGGGCGAGACCTGCTCCGGTGACCCGGCGCGGCGGATCGGCAACGAGTTCGTCTTCCAGATGCTCGCCCAGCAGAACGTGGAGACGCTGAACGAGGCGTTCGAGGGCCGGGAGAAGGCCAAGCGCAAGATCGTCGCGACCTGCCCGCACTGCTTCAACACCCTGGGCAACGAGTACGGCCAGCTCGGCGGCGAGTTCGAGGTGGTCCATCACACCCAGCTGCTGGCCCACCTGGTCGCCACCGGCAAGCTCACCCCGGTGCAGCCGGTCGACGGTGGGGTCACCTACCACGACCCGTGCTACCTGGGCCGGCACAACCGGATCTTCGCGGCCCCCCGTGAGGTGCTGGGGGACGCCATCGAAGGCGAGCTCACCGAGATGCCGCGCAACAGCGAGCGCTCCTTCTGCTGCGGCGCCGGCGGTGCCCGGATGTGGATGGAAGAGAAGATCGGCAAGCGGATCAACGTGGACCGGGTCGAGGAGGCCATGGCCACCGGGGCGAAGACGGTCGCCGTCGGCTGCCCGTTCTGCTCGACGATGCTCAATGACGGGGTCAACGGCAAGGGTGCCGGCGAGCAGGTCGAGGTGATCGACGTGGCGAGCGTGCTGCTCCGTTCGGTCAAGCCGGAGCAGCCGCAGGGTGGCAAGGAGACCGCGCCGATCGCCGGCTGAGACGCGTACACCTGGATCTGAACATCGACGACGGCGGCCCCTGCGGGCCGCCGTCGTCGTGTAAGAATCTCGCCGAGGTGAGGCGACATCGACGGCTTACTCTTGACGACGCTGCTGCCCCTGGTCGGCTTCGTCGCGCTGACCGTGGGCAACGCGTTCTTCGTCGCGGCCGAGTTCGCCCTGGTCACGGTCGATCGCGCGGAGATCGACCGGCGGGCCGCCGCGGGCGACCAGGCCGCCCTGACGGTACGCACAGCGCTGCGCGAACTGTCCTTCCAACTCTCCGGGGCGCAGCTCGGCATCACCATCACGGCGCTGCTCACGGGCTACCTGGCCGAGCCGGCACTGGCCCGGCTCTTCGCCCCGCTGTTGCGTCCGCTGGTCGGGGACAGCACCGAGCGGTTCACCCCGTTCCTCGCCCTGGCCCTGGCCACGCTGATATCCATGCTCTTCGGTGAGTTGGTGCCGAAGAACGCGGCGCTGGCCCGGCCCATGCCGGCGGCGTTGGCCACGGCCGGCCCGATGCACACCTTCTCGCGGACGTTCGGCTGGGTGATCCGGGGATTGAACGGCTCGGCGAACCGGCTGGTCCGTGCGCTCGGCGTGGAGCCGCAGGAGGAGCTGGCCAGTGCCCGCTCGCCGGAGGAGTTGGGCCTGCTGGCGGCCATCTCGGCCCGGGCCGGCGCGCTGCCCACGGACACCGCGATGCTGCTGCGCCGCACCATCCGGTTCGGCGACAAGCGGGCCGCGGAGGCGATGACGCCCCGGGTGGACGTGGTCGCGCTGCGCGTCACGGCCACCGTGGCCGAGCTGCTCGAGGAGTCCCGGCGGACCGGGCGGACCCGCTTCCCGGTGTACGAGGAGACCCTGGACCTGGTCACCGGAGTGGCCGGTGTGCCCGACGCCCTGGGCGTGCCGCTGGCCGACCGGACGTCGACCATGGTCGGCGCGGTGGCCCGCGAGCCGGTGTACGTACCGGAGAGCCTGAACCTGAACGGTGTGCTGGCCGCGTTGAAGGCGGCCGGGGCCGACCTGGCCATCGTGGTCGACGAGTACGGCGGCACGGACGGTGTGGTGACCGTGGAGGACCTGGTCGAGGAGTTGGTCGGGGAGATCGCCGACGAGTTCGACCCGGCCAGCGTGGACGACAACCGTCCGGCCGAGCTGACCGTGCCCGGCGGTGAGCACACCGTGCTGGTCGACGGGGTGCTGCGCTCCGACGAGTTGGCCGAGCAGACCGGCTTCCGGCTGCCCGAGGGCCCGTACGAGACGTTGGCAGGGTTCCTGATGGCCCGGCTCGGGCACATCCCGCTGGCCGGCGAGACGGTCGAGGCGGGCGGTTGGGAATTCACCGTGGTGGAGGTGGAGCGGCACCGGATCGAGCAGGTCCGGGTGTTGCGCCCGGCGGAGCCGGACGACGATGACTGAGCTGCTGGTGACCGTGGTGCTGCTGCTCGGCAACGGGTTCTTCGTGGGCAGCGAGTTCGCGCTCATCGCGTCCCGCCGGACGGTGATCGAGCCGCTGGCCGCCGGATCGAAGCGTGCCCGGTGGGCGCTGTCGGCGATGAACCAGATCCCGTTGATGATCGCTGGCGCGCAGCTCGGCATCACGGTCTGCTCGTTGGGCCTGGGCGCGATCGCCGAGCCGGCGCTGGCTCACCTGCTGGAGCCACCGTTCCACGCGGCCGGTCTGCCCGAGCGGGCGGTGCACCCGGTGGCGTTCGTGCTGGCGTTGGGCGTGGTCGTCTTTCTGCACACGGTCGTCGGTGAGATGGTGCCGAAGAACATCACGCTGGCCGGTCCGGAGGTCTCCGCACTCTGGCTCGGCCCGGCGATGCTGGCGTTCTGTGTGGCCACCAAGCCGCTGCTGCTGGCGATGAAATGGGCGGCCCGCCGGGTGCTCGCGTTCTGGCGGATCGAGGCGTCCGAGGCGGTGAAGACGGTGTTCACCGCCGAGGAGTTGGCCGGGCTCGTCTCCCAGGCGCGTACCGAGGGTCTGCTGGATGAGGAGCAGCACGTACGGATCACCGGTGCGCTGGCCCTGCACACCCGCACGGCGGCGGATGCCCTGCAGCCGTGGTCGACGGTGGTGACGGTGGCCGAGGACGTCTCGCCGGCGTCGCTGGAGGTGTTGGCCACCCGGACCGGCCGGTCCCGGTTCCCGGTGGTGCAGAGGTCAACCCGTCGGGTGCTCGGCTTCGTGCATGTCAAGGACGTGCTCGGGTACGCCGGGCAGGGTCGCCGGTCACCGGTGCCGGCCCAGGTCTACCGGCCGCTGGCGGTGGTGCCGCCGGAGCGTACGTTGGCCGACCTGCTGCTGGCCATGCGCCGCGAGCGGCGGCACATGGTGCTGGTCAGCGACGGTCGGCGCCCTCTCGGCGTGGTCACACTCGATGACGTATTGACTGCAATCGTTGGGTGATGTGCCAATACCCTTGGTATGCAAGCGGTTGCACGACAGTGATGGTGTCGCCGCTCGCCTTGATTACCGCCCCGACCTTCCCTAATGTGAGGCACCGACCGCTGTGGGTCGTCTGCCTCGGCCTTCCCTCACGCGAGGCGCCCGGCGGTCGGTTGCAAAGGAGTCGATGCCGGTGGCAACCATGCCCCCTCATCGTCACGACCTGAAAGCGTCTGCTCGGTCGGGTGGCCTGCGTCGCGCCGCCCACCGTCTGCTCGTTCTGGTCGCCGCTGCGGCGGTCGGGGCCGGTCTGCTGGCCGCGCCGGCACACGCCGAGCCCACGGTCGACGAGATCGAAGCGCAGATCGACAAGAAGTGGGAGCAGTTGGAGCCCACCATCGAGCAGTACAACAAGGTTCGGGCGCAGCTGAAGGTCAACCGGAAGAAGTCGACGGAGCTGCAGAAGAAGATCGAGCCGCTTGCGCTGCAGAGCGAGTTGGCGCTCAACCGGGTCGGCGACCTCGCCTCCCGCTACTACATCTCGGGCCCGTCGCACGACATCGGCGCACTGCTGGTCAGCGCCAAGCCAGACACGCTGACCGAGCAGCTCACCGTCCTCGACCGGCTGGCCTCGCAGGAGCGCAAAGAGGTCGAGAGCGTGCTGGCCGTGCGGGCCAAGTACGACGGCGAGAAGCAGAAGCTGGACGCGCTGATCGTCACCCAGACCAAGCAGCAGAACGACCTGGCGGCCAAGAAGAAGCAGATCGACGCCGAGATCAAGCAGCTCGAGGCGTCGATGCCCAAGACCACGGTCGTGACCGCGGCCTGCCCGACCATCAACGGAGTGGTCAGTGCGGCTGCCCGTACCGCGATCAGGACCGCCTGCGGGAAGGTCGGCAAGCCGTACGTCTGGGGCGCCACCGGCCCGAACTCGTTCGACTGCTCGGGGCTGACCCAGTACGCCTACAAGGCCGCCGGGATCAGCCTCACCCACCACACCGGTGACCAGTGGAACGAGGGCAAGGCCATCTCGCGAGCCGACGCCCGCCCCGGTGACCTGGTCTTCTTCTTCGCCGGCCTGAGTCATGTCGGGCTGTATCTGGGCAACAGCCAGATGGTGCACGCCCCCCGGGCCGGTAAACCGGTGCAGGTGTCCAGCATCAACACGATGCCGGTCGCCGGGTTCCGCAGACCCGGCTGATCCCCACAGGCACGACGACGGCCCCCGGTCACCGACCGGGGGCCGTCGTGGTTCTCAGTGGAGCGCGTGGCGTCTCAGCGGGGCGCGCCCACCGGTGACGGCAGCAGCTGCACGTCTGCGAGGTCGACGTACATGATGCGGTGGCCGAACTGGATCTGCGCGTAACGGTTCTGGCCGCGGATCACCGTCCAGTCACCCGGCGAGGAGCCGTCGAACGTGCTGGCCCGGTAGTACTCGCCGGCCAGGACCGCGCCGACGGCGTACCGCTGCCCGGCGGACAGGGTGTACTGGAGTGGTGAGATCGCCTGGTAGGGCACCCCGGCCGGGTAGGCGGCCTGCTCCGGGTACGCCCGCCCGTACACCGGGATGGTGGCCCGTCCGGGCTTCGGGGTCGCCACCACGCCGACGGTCCAGCTGGCAGTCGGCGCGGACGCCGGGTTGTGAAACCAGGCCCGTTGACCGAGATACCAGATTGCCGTCCAGTCGCCCTGCCGGCCGGCGAGCGCGTACGTCTGACCGGCGGATGCCCGGGCGCCGTGATCGGACACCTCCATCGTGTTCGGGGTGCCGCCCGGGCGGAGCGCGATGTCGTTGACCAGCGGGGCGTCCGCGGACGGCGCGCTGCGCAGCACCACGGCCGAGGAGCCGCGTGGCGCGCACGGCACGCCGACGGTGACGCAGCCGATGAACGCCGGCTGGTTGGTGGCGTAGTCCGGGTCGATCCGGACCAGCCCGGTGGCCGGGGTGCCGGTGTCCAGCCGAGGGGCGTGCAGCAGGTTGAAGTAGTGCGTCCAGTCCCAGTACGGGCCCGGGTCCCAGTGCATCCCGCGCACGGTCGAGGCGACGGTGCCGGGCACGTTGTCGTGGCCGATGATGTGCTGGCGGTCCAGTGGGATGCCCAGCCGCAGTGCCAGGTGCCGGACCAGCTTCGCCGAGGTCCGGTACATCGCCTCGGTGTACCAGGTGCCCTGCGCGGCGAAGCCCTCGTGTTCCAGGCCGATCGACTTGGCGTTCACGTACCAGTTGCCGGCATGCCAGCCGACGTCCTTGGTCTTCACGTGCTGGGCGACGTGCCCGTCGACCGAGCGCAGCGAGTAGTGCCAGCTCACGTACGTCGGGTCCTGGACGAGCTGCAGGGTGGTCGCCCAGCTCGCCTCGGTGTCGTGGATGACGATGTACTCGATCTTCTGCCGCGCGGGCCGGTCGGAGAGGTCGTGGTTGCCGTAGTCGCCGTCGCCGAACGCCTCGTAGGGTGCCGGGATCCACTCGCAGGAGATGGTGCGGGGGCATTCCAGCCCGTCCGGGCGAGCCAGGCGGCGCAGGCCCAGCCGGTCCAACCAGGAACGCTGCGGTTGCACCGCGCGGGCCGGCAGTGTGATCCGCTGGCCGTCGTCGGTCACCCGGGTTTCGCCGGCACCAATGGTGGTGAAGACCTCGTCGGCGAAGGCCGCCGCGGCGTCAGCGCTGTCCGCGCCGGCGTAGCGGGCCACCGCGCCGTACCAGGCCGCCGGGTCGGTGTCGGCACCGACCGGCGCGCCCAACTCCCTCTGGTACGCCCCGAGCAGCGCGGCGCCGCCCCGGATGTTGACGCCCGCATCGGTGCGCAGTGCCTCGGGGGCGGCGCCGGTCAGCGCGGCGGCGGCGTCCATGGTCTGCAACGCGGCGGCGGGCGGCGCGGGATCCTCGGCCGGTCGGGGGGCGAGCAGTCTCGCGGAGCGGGAGTCGTCGCCGCGTGGGTCCTCGGTGCCGGCGTCGTGGTGGCCGCGCCCGGGTAGGGCGGCCACGTGCCGGGCGTCGGTGAGGTGCATCGGGCCGTAGCCGCCGCTGGTGCTCGGTGTGCCGGCGTTGCTGTCCCAGCGGGACTCCAGATAGGAGACGGCGAGCAGCACGACGGTCGGCACACCGTACTCGGTCGCCGCCGCGGCGTACTGCTGCTGGCGGTCGGCGGTGGGCGCGGCGGCGGCCGGGCCGGAGGGTAGCGGAACCGCGGTCGCGGCTGCGACCACGGCGGCGGCGAGCAGTGCGCGCCGGCCGGTCGACAGGGTTGAATGGCGCATCGAACCCCCTAGATGTTGCGGGTGAAGGTGAGGTCACCTTCGCGCCGCCCGGGAGTCTGCGTCAATACCTTTCCATGTATCGAGGTGTTAGGAAAAAAATCTTCACACACGGTCGGTGAACCTTTCGGATCGGTACGGAGTGTCACGGCCGCACGGGTTGCGGATCGGTAACAGCCGTCTCTACTCTGGTCATTTGTCGGCCCGATAGCAGGTCCGCCCAGCCCGGGCGGTAACGGACCGACACCGCCGAGTCGCTTCCGAGCGAACCGGGGACCCAGGTTTTCCCGGGGTGAATCCGCAGCCATTGCGGTAGGGCGCCAACTTCCCGCCCGAACCCGTCAGCTAACCCGGTAGGCGGTCAGGAAGAAGGAGTACGGAACCCGGTGGCACTCCATGCCCCGCGGCCGTCGTCCGAGCGGTCGGCGTCAGCCGGCCCGACGTCGATCGTGCCGCGCCCACGCTGGTCCCGCTTCACCACGGCCCTCGCCGCACTGGCCGGCGTCGCCGTCGTCCTGACCGGCAGCGCCACGGCGGCCCACGCGGACCCGTCCGTCGCCGAGATTGAGCGCCAGATCGACGCCGACTGGAACAAGCTCGAACCGATCATCGAACGCCACAACGCCACCCGAACCGACCTGGCTGCCAAGCGCAAGCAGGCCGACGCGCTGGCCGCCCGGATCGCCCCGCTGGAGCGGGAGGTCGACGCGGCGATGGACAAGGTCAGCGCCCTCGCCGTCCGTGCCTACAAGGGCGAGAACGTCTCCACCGTCAACGCGATGTTGGGCAGCCGGTCACCCACCGAGGTGGTCGGCCAGTTGGAGATGCTCGACCGGTTCGCGCACAACCAGCAGCAGGACGTGCGGCAGGTCGCGGACCTGCGCGACGAGCTGGCCCAGCAGAAGGCGCCGCTGGACGAGATGGTGGCCCAGCTGACCCGCACCGAAGCGCAGTTGGCGGCGAAGAAGAAGCAGATCAACGAGGAGATCGACCGGCTGCAGAAGCTGCGCCTCAAGGTGTATGGCAACGGTGGCGGCGGTTCGCTGCGCCCGGCGCCCTGCCCTGGCAGCTACCCCGGCGGCGCCGCGGGCACGGCCGTCAAGTTCGCCTGCGCCCAGATCGGCAAGCCCTACGTCTGGGGTGCCGAGGGCCCGAACTCGTACGACTGCTCCGGGCTGATGCTGGCCGCCTGGGCCAAGGCTGGCGTGTCGCTGCCGCACAACGCCGCCGCGCAGAGCCGCGTCACCAAGGACGTCAGCAAGGCCAACCTGCGCCCCGGCGACCTGGTCTTCTACTACAGCGACATCCACCACGTGGGCATGTACGTCGGCGGTGGCTGGGTGGTGCACGCCTCGCAGGCTGGTCAACCGGTCAAGATGAAGAAGGTCGACGACGGCCCGATCCACAGCTACGGCCGCCCAGGCTGACCCACTCCTCACGAATGAGGGCCCGTCGCGATCCGTTCGCGGCGGGCCCTCGTCGTGCGTACAGGGATCAGCGGGTGGGCCAGGCGCGCCAGCTCTGCCAGGCGCGGCTCGGCGTCGGCCCACGTTGGCCCTGGTAGCGCGAACCGTAGACCGCCGAGCCGTACGGGTGCTCGGCCGGCGAGGAGAGCCGGAAGATGCAGAGCTGGCCGATCTTCATGCCCGGCCAGAGGGTGATCGGCAGGTTCGCCACATTGGAGAGCTCCAGCGTCACGTGACCGGAGAAACCCGGGTCGATGAAGCCGGCGGTGGAGTGCGTGAGCAGCCCGAGCCGGCCCAGTGAGCTCTTCCCTTCCAGCCGGCCGGCGAGCTGGTCGCCCAGCGAGATGACCTCCAGCGTCGAGGCGAGCACGAACTCCCCCGGGTGCAGCACGAACGGCTCGCCGTCGGGCACCTCGACCGCCGATGTCAGGTCGTCCTGCTGCATCGCCGGATCGATGTGGGTGTAAAGGTGGTTGTTGAAGACCCGGAACAGCCGGTCGAGTCTCACGTCGATGCTGGACGGTTGGACCAGGGTGGGCTCGAACGGCTCCAGGCCCAGCGTGCCGGCCTTGATCTCGGAGACCAGGTCGCGGTCAGAGAGCAGCATCGGACCACCATAGCGAGGTAGGCGGTGACCAGCGTGTCGAGGTCGCTCTTCGTACATTTGTTCGATAGAATGTCCGCATGGCTTCCTGGTCCGAATTCGCCGCCGACGAGCCCCGACTCGCCGACGGGATCCGCGTTCTCCTTCAGCAGTACGGGCCGGGCTTCGGCTATCTGGCCACGGTCCGCGCCGACGGCGGACCCCGGGTCCACCCGGTCTCCCCGGTCATCACCGACGAGGGCCTCTTCTGCTTCATCATCGACTCTCCGAAGCGCCGTGACCTCGAACGGGACGGCCGTTACGCGCTGCACTCGTTCCCCCCGGAGGAGAGCGACGACGAGGCGTACGTGGCGGGGCGGGCCCATCCGGTGACCGATCCGACACGGGTGGCCCGGCTGGCGCAGGGCGCCCGTGCGGAGCCGCAGGTCGACTGGCGGCTGTTCGAGTTCACCGTCGACGTGGCGATGCTGACCCGCCGCGAGCAGCACACCGCGGGCATTCCGGGTCTCGCGCCGGGTCGGCCGGCCGTTCGGGTCTGGCTCGACCCGCACGCCCCGTCGGCGGCGGCCGCGCCGCTCGTCGTACCGCAGGCGCGCCCGACCCGTCTCAACCGCGACGTCCAGTACACGGCCGCCTGACCACGGCCGGGTCCGGAGGCAGAGACGACGGTGCCGGCTCCGTCACGACGGAGCCGGCACCGGGTGTACGCGGAAGATTCACGCCGCGCGGTACGCGTTCCACGCGGTCAGCATGCGGGTCGCCTGCCCCGGGGTGAACTGGTACATGCACGAGTCGTAGGTGTAGTCCATGAAGTTGGTGATCGGGTCCAGCCCCGCCGCCGAGCAGGTGTTGCGCCCCGTCGGGCACTGGTACGCGGGCGACGCCTCGGCCGGGGTGTCACTGACGCTGTCACCCGAGCCACCGCAGCCACCCTGGAAGGTGTGGTACAGGTTCAGCCAGTGCCCCACCTCGTGGGTGCCGGTGTCGCCCTGGTTGTAGTTGGTCGCGGTGCCGCCCGGCAGGGACTCGCTCAGCGCGACCACGCCGTCCATGCTGCTCAGGTTCCGCTGCGGGAAGGTTGCCCAGCCCAGCAGGTCGTTGCTCAGCTCACCGAGGTAGATGTTGAGGGTGTTCTTGCCGCCCACCCGCAGCGAGGACTTCATCGACCGCTCCGCCGACGAGCCCTGCACGATCGGGTACCACGACGGGTTCGTCACCCGGTTGATCTTGTCGAGCCGGAAGGCGAACGCGGTGACCGCGCCGCCGGTGGCACCTGCGTACGCCTGGTTGAGCACACTGATCTGTGAGGTGATCAGCGAGTCCGGGATGTTGCCGCCGGCCCGGGTGCTGTTCTCCTGGATCACGTGCACCACGACCGGGATGGTGACGGTGGCCAGCGCCGTCGCGCCGGCACCCGTGCGGAAGGTGGCGCGCTCGCGCAGCGCCGCCGCCAGGTCGGCTTCCCGCTGGCGGACCTGTGTGGCGGTCAGCTCGTTCGGGTCGTGCTTGGCCGCGGCACCGGGCTTCGCCCGGGCGTTGGCGTGGCTGTCGGCCGGCTCCACGCAGGCGCCGCCGGGCGCCGCCGAGAAGGCCGAAGCAGCCGGAACGACGCCCACCGCAGCGGTGCTGAGCAGCAGCGCGAGGGTCGTCGACGCGACACCGGCAGCACGCCGGGTCAGCAGGTTGGGACGGAGTCCCATGGGCCCACCTCTTTCTGGCGGCGTGGCAGGGGGTGTGTCACGCCGTGGCTGGAAACGTGAGGCAGACGTTACAACTCATCGATGTATTTGAGAACGGCTATGAGTTGCCGTCGGGAAACTTCTTTCCCCGGGACAAGGTTGGGCCGGCAGGGCGGCCGTCGCGCGGGGGTGCCTGGGTGCACGGGCTCGGTGACTCGGGTACAGTGGTGCCGCTTGCGGGTGTAGTTCAATGGCAGAACATCAGCTTCCCAAGCTGACAGTGCGGGTTCGATTCCCGTCACCCGCTCCAACGTGAGGCCCCAGCTCAGGACATGTTTCCTGGCTGGGGCCTCATTCGTTGCCGTCACTTCTTACGCTTACCGTGCCCGCTACGTGCCCGATCCTGACTCTTCTTGATCTGCGAGCTGAGCGCGTCGGCGATCTGCTCGTCCTGCTCGCGGGCGGTGTGCTGGTAGATCATCGCGGCACGAGTAGAGGCGTGACCCATCCGCGCCATCAGGTCGGCGAGACTCGCGCCGGTCCGGGAGGCGAGGGTGTTACCGGTGTGCCGCAGGTCGTGGAAGTGGAAGCCAGGCAGGCCAGCCGCCGCGACGGACGCCCGCCAATTGCAGGTGCGCTGGAAGTTGGAGCGACGCAGGGTCGCTCCGGTTGCGCCAGTGAAGACGAGCGCGTCCTGGTCGTCGTTCACGAAGGCGTCCAGGTGGGCGAGCACATCGCGACGGATCGCTGCAGGGATGGTGACAGTGCGCATGCCGGCATCGGTCTTGGGCGGGCCAAAAGTCAGGGTGCCGTCCTGGCGCTCGACCAAAGTCGCGCGGACCGTCAGGGTCCGACAGCGCGGGTCGAAGTCGCGACGACGCAGGGCCGCAAGCTCTCCGTAGCGGAGGCTGGCGAAGGCGGCCAGCAAGATGAGGACGCGAAGGCGTCGGGGCACGATGTCGGCGAGCTGGAAGACCTGGGCGACGGTGGCGGTAGGTCGCTCGGTAGGCCGTTCGATGCCCGCGCCCTGGATGCGGCAGGGGTTACGCCGGATGAGTTCGTCGTCAACGGCGGTGTTCAGTGCGGCGCGAAGAAGGCGGTACGCCTTGGCCGTCATGGTGGCGCTCACTCCGTCGGCGAGGAGGTCAGCACGCCAGGCCCGGATGGCACCGGGCGTCAGGTCGGTGAGAAGGTCGTCGCCGAGGCTCGGCGCGATGTATTTCCGGTGCAGCCACCGGTAGAGGTCGAGGGTCCGAGGACGCAGACCCGGGCGGTGGTCGATCCACTCGGTCAAGTAGTCGCTGAGGGCAATACGGCCAAGGTCCGGGTTGCGCCAGGTGCCCCGGATCATGTCTGCCTCGATCGCGGTGAGCCAGCGGTTAGCGTCGGTCTCGGAGGCGAAGGTGCGGGGTGCGGGCCGGTCGATGCCGTCCGAGCCTTGGTAACGAGCCTGGTACCGGCCGGAAGGCAACTTGCGAACACGGCCGAAACGGCGCTTGCTAGCCATAGACGTGTTCTCCCTTCCGGTAGTGCAGGACAGGCCGGATAGCGTCAATGCAGCCTTGACGGATGTACTCGGCAATGTCGTCGGGGTGGAACCGGACGTACTTGCCGACCTTGTAGAAGCGGATACGGCGCTCAGCGACGATGCGGCGCACGAAGCGGACTCCGGTACCGAGGCGTTGCGCGGCTTGCTCGACGGTGAGCATGTCGACGTCGCAGGGTTCGTTCAGGGCGGTGATCCTCTCGTGATTGCGAACGGGGTCTTGCAGGTCAGGCAGCAGCGGCCATCTCCTCTCGTGCGACCTCGCGTCTTTCGCGGGCCATGGCGGCGGCCGTGTTGGCGAGCAGTGCGTCTCCGGTGGTGCGCCAACCGGACCCGGCGTAGGTGAGGAGTCCGACGATGAGCGTCGTCTCTTCCTCGGTGTGGTCGGCGTATTCGTGGCCGGTTTCGGTGCGTCGCCAGATGACGCGGGCGTTGCGCAGGATGCGGAAGGTGGTGGAGTAGCGGCGGCTTTTGGTGAGGAAGTGGCCGCCGAAGCCGAGCATGTGTGCCCAGCGTCGGAGGTGCTGCCAGTCGCGGTTGCTGCCGAGGGTCCAGCAGGCGTCGATGAGCCGTTCTGGGTGGCTGCCTTGGTGGTTGGCGTAGAGGTCGATGACCTCGCCGTCGAGGCGTCGGGACACGTGCCCGGTGGCCTCGGTGCTCTTGGTGGCGTACTTCGCGAGATACCCGGCGACTTTGCCGTCGGTGATCTCCCCGTCAGCGGCGATGGGGCGCACGTCGACCTGCTCGCCCCAAGCGATATGCCAGCCTGCCGAGGCTGCCGGGTGAGGGCGGGTGGTGAAGGCGACCGTGGTGGCGGCGTGTTCGACGGCGGCGACCAGGTCGTCAACGCCGAAGGCTGCCGGGGGTGGGATGACGGCCTCGGGGTCGTAGGGGTGGATGCCGTCGAGGCGGATGATGGCGTGGTAGTGCACGACGGCGCGACGTTGCATCTCGGCGACCTTGCCGAACGACGGCTTGGCCGGTGGCACTCGACGCAGACGGCCGGAGGTGGTGACCTGCTCCACCCAGGGCAGGCCGAGGTGCCGGGCGCGGGTGCGTAGGTGTCGGGTGATGGCGATGGTGGTGCGGCGCCACAACTCCGGCGCGGAGTGGTTCCACACGACCTGGGCGTCGTAGTCGTAGCAGTCCAGACACAACGGTTGACCCGGCCGAGGATCAGTCTCCTCGTGACGTGCCCAGCAGACCGACGGCTGCCCGTGTTCACAGGGACGGGCGGTGGGGTCGGTGGCCCGGCGGGGGTGGCAGGGTTCAGCCCGGCAGTCGCAGCGGCGACGGTTACCGCAGGTGTGCCGCTTCACGATGCGGGTGTGCACGGTGCCGAACGACGGGGCGGTGAAGGTGACGAACACCGCTGGATGCCCGGCAACCGAGGCGGGGATGCCCTTGCCGCCGGCGAGACCGGCGCGCAGGAGCTGGTAGGCGTCGCGTTGGTAGGTCCGGGCACAGGAGGGGCAGACGGCGTGACGGCGGTTGCCACACGGCTTGTAGATCTCCCCGTCCGGCATGTCCTCGGTCCGAGCGGCGGACAGGAGTTGGCCGGTGGCCCGGTCGACGGTGGCGACCTCGCCCGAGAGTCGGATCGGGTGTGAGCAGCCCGCGGCTGCCTTGACGTGATCGAGCCAGTCGAAGACGTTCGGGTCGGTGGCCCGGTGAAACGCGGACTCATCCCGACCAACGAAGCCGGTCAACGAGGCGGGCCGGAGCCCCGGACCAGCAGTGCTGCACTGGTCCGGGACAACGGTCATCACATCAGCGGCCACGGGTGCGGGCCGCCTTCATCGGGAGGTGCTGAACGGGGCCGCTGGCGAACGGGTTGGGTCCGTCGAAAATCCGGCCGAGCAGGGAAGCCACGGGTGCGGGCAGGTCGGCCCGGTGGTGCTCCCACAGGTAGATGTCGCGGATGAGTTGGTAGGTCTTCGGCAGTTCCACACCGTCACGAGCGGCGAGGATCTTCAAGCGGCCGATGAGTTGGACGGGTTCCCAGCCTCGGACAAGGCGGGGTTGACGCCATCGGTAGCCGGTGGGGGTTGGGGTGGTGGTCATCAGGCCACCGCACGCAGGCCGGTGGTCAGCGGGATGGCGGTTTCGGTGATGCTGTCGAGGCTGGTCAGGTAGGACCGGGACAGCGGGCCGTCGGTGAGTGCCCTGAGGTGGATGACGGGGGCGAACGCGGCAGGGCAGCCGTCGATGCCGGTGCGCACGATCAGGTCGTCGTCGATGCGCAGGATGGTCGTGGCGAGGCTGCCCGGGTAGTGGCAGACGGTGACGCCGTGTGCGGTGAGGGGTTGGTAGGTGGCCTGTGCGGCGATGGCACGGGCCTTGTCGAGAGGGTTGGGGGTGGCGTCGGGGTCGGCGAGGATGATCCGGACCTGGACGCCCTGGTTGGTCTTGTCGACCAGGAGTCGGGCGAGGTGGGGGATGAGGTCCGGTAGGCCCGGGTCGCCCATGATGGTGATGCGCCGCTGTGCTTCGGCGAACAGCCGGGGCCACAGGTCGGCGGGGACGGCGGCACGTCCGGGCCACATGGCCAGGAGTTCGTCAGTGCCGGAGATCTTGGAGGCGCGGCGGCCGTGGATGGTGGGCCACAGGTAGGTGACGTCCACGTCGAGTAGCCGCGCTGCCTGGTAGGCGATACGCGGATGCGGAGTGCGGGTCCGGCTGCTGATCCACCGTTCGACGGTCTTCGGATCGACACCGAGCTTGCCGGCGAAGTCCGCAGGGGACTCACCGAGGGAGAGCAGTAGCTCTCGGAGCCGTTCGTTGCAGGGACTGGTAGCGGTGCGGGTGTGGGAGTGGACGGTAGGGCCGTAGTCAGCGGGTGACAGGTGCGAGCGAGAGCCCGCAGGCGAGTCGCACGACGCCTCGACAGGGGTCGACGCCACCGACCAGTGCCCATGGGTGGAGGGCACGGAAGGAGCGTCCGTCTGAAGACCCGAGACGCGACACGCAGGGTTTTGGGTACGCTGAACAGGCATCGTGTGGTCCTTTCGCAGGGGAACCGATGCACCGGCCTCGACGGGCTGCAACCCGTCGGGGCCATTCTTGTTGGGTTGTACCAACAACATCCTGTCTAGCAGCCCAATACCGCTCGGGTCAATAGGTTGTTAGCCTGTTGGTACAACGGACCCGAGGAAGGCACATGATGTTGAACCCGGCCGATAGTCGGCCGCTCTACCAGCAGCTCGCGGCGCTAATCAGGGAACAGATCAACGGCGGGGCACTGGCTCCGGGCGACCGTGTTCCCACCGAAGCCGATCTTTCCGAGCGCTACGACACCAGCCGGAACACTGTCCGGCTTGCCTTGGACGTACTTCGCAACGAAGGTCTGATCACGTCGCAGCAGGGGCGAGGCAGCTTCGTAAGGTCAGAACCGCCGATGCGTTACTACGCATCGCTGACGGGCTCGCGTCAGCGGCGCTTGGAGGCCGAGCGGAAGCGCGACACGTTCGGTCAGCAGATCGAGGCGCAGGGCAAGCGGCCAAAGCAGGTGAGCACCGTCGAGACGGTCGCTGCGAACGCCGAGATTGCCGCTCACCTCGCGTTGCAACCCGGCGACCTCGTGGCCCTACGGCGGCGCGTGCAGTATGCCGACGACGAACCTTTGCAGCTCGGCGACAGCTACTACCCACTGACGATCGTGCAGGGCAGCAAGATCATGGATCCAGCCGACGTTGCCGAAGGAACCGATCAGGTGCTGGAAGACCTGGGTCACACACCGACTCGTTACCAGGACGAGATCACTTGGCGCATGCCCACCGCCGAGGAGGCCACGGCTCTGCACTTGGGGCCAGCGACGCCCGTTGGTCGACTGCTGCGCACGACGCTTGACCAGAACGATCTGCCTGTCGAGGTGTATCAGGTGATTTTGCCTGGAGACCGACACGTCTTGCTCTATGAGGTGGAAGCCTGATGGATCTCACGCCCGTAACACTGACCGGGTCGATCATTCGACTTGAGCCGCTTGGACTGCACCACGCGGCTGGACTACTCAAGGCGGCTGCGTACGACGAGATCTGGTCGTATCTCGACGAGCCCACGCCGCAGCGGATCGAGGACGCCGAAGCCTTGATCCGGGATGCCGAGAACGAGCAGGCCAACGGTGCCCGACTGCCCTTCGCCACAATCGACGTCAGCACGGGCGAGGTCATCGGAAGCATCAGTCTGATCGACATTCGCCAGCGTGACCGAGCCGTCGAGGTCGGATGGGCTTGGCTGACGCCAGGTAGTTGGCGGACTGGCGCGTCACGCGAGTCCGTTTTCATGCTCATGCACCACGCTTTCGAGACCATGGGCACCATCCGCGTCGCCTACAAAACCGACAGCCGCAACGTCCGGTCCCAGAACTCGATCCTTGGCATCGGTGCCAAGCAGGAAGGAATCTTCCGCAGTCACCGCATCCTTAGCGACGGCTACGTACGGGACTCGATCTACTACAGCGTCATCGAAGCGGAGTGGCCTACCGTCCGCGACCGCTATCAAGCGAGAGAGGCAGCGGGCCGACTGCCGGCCGATCGGTGAGAACTTTCTATACGTCTTCAAGGCGGCCCGAGACGGGCCGCACGCGCCGCCGCCAGGGCGCGCGGCCTGCACTCCGCTGCCGCTCCGCTCCGGCCACGCAGAACG
>NZ_JBEXGR010000022.1:0-114649 GCF_040607415.1 Micromonospora sp. NPDC005291 | reverse complement strand
GATCGACGCGGCTCAGGGGTGTGGCGGGGGGGCGGGGGCGGGGGGGCGGGGGGCGGGGGGCGGGGGGTGGGTGGGGGTTAGGGGTTAGGCGCGGTTCGGGGTGCGAGCCAGGCCGGCGTAGATGTCGAGGAGGCGCTTGGTGACCACGTCCGGATGGAAGGTCTGTTCGTAGCGGAGCCGGGCCGGCCCGGCGAGTGCGGCGGCGCCGGCCCGGGCGACGGGCAGCGCGGCGGCCAGCGCGGCCGGCTCCGGCGACACCACCCAGCCGGCGGTCCCGGTGCGCACACCCGCAGGCATCGACACTCGGCCACCTCCGGCGACCGCGGAGGCGACCTCGGCCGGGCCGGTGCCGGCGGGCTCGTGCGGGGCGTCCGCCCCGACCATGTACGGGATGCCGCCCAACGCCGTGCCGAGCACTGGCCGACCGCTCGCCAGCGCCTCGATGATCACGGTCGGCAGCACGTCGTGCCACAAGGCGGCGACGATCACCACCGCGCTCGCCTCGACCGCCGCCCGCACCCCGGCCCGGTCGAGCTGACCGAGGTAGACCACGTCGGGTCGCTCGGCGGCAGCCGCCTCCACCAGCGGGCGCAGCTCGCCGTCGCCCGCCACGCGCAGTGTGCCCAGCGCACCCAGCGGGTGCCGGCGCCAGGCCTCCAGCAGGAGGTCCACGCCCTTCTCGGGCGAGAGCCGGGCCATGTAGAGGAAACCGTCACCGAGCGGCGTCGGCCGGCCCGGGTCGGGTACGGAGTTCGGCTTCACCACGATCCGTTCGTCCGGAATGCCGTAATCCCGGAGATGATCGGCGATCGCCGAGGTGAGCGCGACGTACCGGTCCACGGAGCGCCAGGTGCCCCGGTGCACCGCGAGGGTGGTCGCCATCAACGCGCTCTGCGCCGCCGAGTCGCGGTAGCAGCGGTGCTTGATCGCCGGCACCCCCAGCGCCCGACCCTTGCAGTCCTGACAGATCACGCCGTCCCGGAAGTAGATCCCCGAGGAACAGACCTGCCGGTAGTTGTGCACCGTCTGCACCACCGGCACGCCGTGCCGGTGCGCCGTCCGCACCACCCACGGCGAGATCAGGGGGTACGGGTTGTGCAGGTGCAGAACGTCCGGTCGGTGTTCGGTGAGCAGCCGGCTCAGGTCGTGCTGGGCGCGCGGAGCCCAGATCGGCGAGATCGGCAGCAGCGCCTTCGCCGCCTTCGACATCGACGGGATCTCGTCCGAGCTCCGGATGAACGGCAGCACCTCGACGCCAGCCTCGGTCAGCTGAGCGATCTCCGAGTCGACGATCGTGTTCTCGCCGGAGGGCTGGGCTTCCCGGTACCGGTTGTGCGCCACCACGATTCTCAACAAGCTCGCCTTTCGTTCGCGGCTGGGCCGACTTTTGCTCGCGACTGCGGGGCTCGCAAGCTCACTCCTCGCGCTCGCGGTGGGAACTCGCAAGCTCATTCCTCGCGCTCACCGGAAAGAAGGCTACCGTTGTGTCGTGCCCGAACTACCGGAGGTTGAGGCGCTCGCGGGTTACCTGCGACAGCGCGCGGTGGGGCGGCGTGTCGACCGGCTGGAGATCGCCGCGATCAGCGCCCTGAAGACATACGAACCGGCACCGACCGCTGTCACCGGTCTGACGGTGGTCGACGCCAGCCGGCACGGCAAGTTCCTCGACGTCCTCTTCGAGGGCAACCTGCACCTGGTGGTGCACCTGGCCCGGGCGGGCTGGCTGCACTACCGCGAGGCGTTCCCGGCAACCACCCCGCTGCGTCCTGGCAAGGGCCCGATCGCGCTGCGCGTACGCCTGGACGACGGTTCCGGCTTCGACCTCACCGAGGCGGGCACGCAGAAGAAGCTGGCCGCGTACCTGGTCACCGACCTGGCGGCGGTGCCCGGGGTGGCCAAACTGGGCCCCGACGCGCTCGCCGCCGACCTGCCCACCTTCGCCGAGCGGCTGCGTAGCCGGCGGGGGCAGGTCAAGGGAGTGTTGACCGACCAGTCGGTGCTGTCCGGGGTTGGCAACGCGTACTCCGACGAGATCCTGCACGCCGCGAAGCTGTCCCCGTTCGCGATCACCGATCGGCTCACCGACGGCCAGGTCGCCACCCTGCACGCGGCCACCCGGCAGATCCTCGGCGACGCGGTCGAGCGGTCCCTCGGCCAACGGGCCGCGGAACTGAAGGGCGAGAAGCGCTCCGGGCTGAAGGTGCACGCCCGCACCGGGCTGCCCTGCCCGGTCTGCGGGGACACCGTGCGGGAGGTGTCGTTCGCCGACTCCAGCCTCCAGTACTGCCCGACGTGCCAGACCGGCGGAAAGCCGCTCGCTGACCGACGGTTGTCCCGCCTCGTACGGTGAGTAATTCCACTCGACGACTACGGAGCGGAATCGCCCTTACTGAGCGGAAGCTCCGGTCCACCGTTCTCGCCACGCGCGCATCCATCGGTATAGTGGCCCCGGTCCCCGGCTCTCTTGAAATGGTGCGGAGCCGGCCAGATCCCGCCGACGCCATCGGTCGCCAATCTTTTTCGGGGCGGCGACCGGTCGGAGCCCGCGTGGGAGACTGGGACGGTGGGCGACCCGGGCCCTCACGCCGAGTGAGCGGCCCGTGTCATGCGGGAGGACATGGGTGAGGTGACGGCAAGCCTCCAGCGCCCGGTAACCAACGAAGGCCGGAGCAGACTCGTGCGGCACGTCGACAGCTTCGAGATCCAGCCGCCGACGCCGCCGTCACACAACGGCGTCCCTCGGTCGGCGTGGACGAGGGCGCGACGCCGTGTCTCCCGCTGGCACCGCCCCTACATCGCGGCTCTGCTGCTGCTCGACTTCGGCGCGGCGGCGTTCGCCAGCTGGATCGCGATCCAGCTCTTCGACCAGGCCGCCTCCGGCTTCTCTGGCACCGAGCAGGACCCGACCTGGTTCCACACCATCTCCTACCTGCTGCTCCCGCTCGGCTGGGTGATCATCCTCTGGAGCAACCGGGCCTACGACCGGCGCTACCTGGGGCTTGGGCCCGACGAGTTCAAGCGGGTGATCCGAGCCTCGGTGACGGTAGCCGCGAGCGTCTCCTTCCTCGCCTTCTCCACCGTGACTCAGCTCTCCCGATTCACCGTGGGCACAGCGCTGGTCGGTGCGACGCTGCTGATCCTCTGGGGCCGGTTCGTGGCCCGCTGGGCGCTGCACTACATCCGTCGGCGGGCCGGGCAGGCCGCGCACCGGATGGTGCTGGTCGGCACCCTGCCGGAGTGCCTGGAGGTCTACGCGGCGGTCACCCGCAGCCCGAACGCCGGGCTGGTGCCCGTCGCCATCCACATCACCGACGGCTACGCGGCCGCCCGGGGGATGCCGACCCCGGTGCCGGTGCACGCCGGCCGCGACGTCCTGGCCCTGGTCCGGGAGGTCGGCGGCGACACCATCGCGGTCTGCGGGTCGGCCAGCGCCGAGCCGGGCGAGCTGCGCCGGCTGGCCTGGCAGCTGGAGGGCTCCGGGGTCGACCTGGTGGTCGCCCCCCAGCTGACCGACATCGCGGGGCCGCGCGTGCACATCCGGCCGATCGAGGGCCTGCCCCTGCTGTACGTCGAGGAACCGACCCTCTCCGGGCCGGCGCTGCTGGCCAAGAACCTGATGGACCGGGTCGCCGCCGGCCTCGGCCTGCTGCTGCTGGCCCCGCTCTTCGCGGCAATCGCCGTGGCGATCCAGATCTCCGACCGTGGGCCGGTCTTCTTCCGTCAGCCCCGGGTGGGGCACGAGGGACGCACGTTCCATGTGTGGAAGTTCCGGACCATGTACGTCGACGCCGAGGACCGGCTGGCCAGCCTGGTCGACCGGAACGAGACCGACGGCATGCTCTTCAAGATGAAGCTGGACCCGCGGGTCTACCCGGTGGGGCGCTTCCTGCGGGCCTCGTCGTTGGACGAGCTGCCGCAGCTGATCAACGTGCTCTGGGGTGAGATGTCGCTGGTCGGGCCCAGGCCGCTGCCGGCCGACGACGGCGACTTCCTGGGTGACGTGCGCCGCCGGCTGCTGGTCCGCCCCGGCATGACCGGCCTGTGGCAGGTCTCCGGCCGATCCGATCTGTCCTGGGACGAGTCGGTCCGACTGGACCTCTACTACGTCGACAACTGGTCGTTGGCGTACGACCTGAGCATCCTGTGGCGCACCGTCGGGGTGGTGCTCGCCCGCAAGGGCGCGTACTAGGGGGTTGGCGCGCGGGCTCGCAGGGGCAAGGATCGCTGCGTGGGTGCCAACCTCTCCGCCGTGGTCGGCGTCGTATCACTCGTCACCGCGCTGACCGCAGCCCTGTTGGCGGTGCTGCGGCTGCGTGCCCGCCGTGGCATCGCCACCGCCACCCAGCGGGCCACCTACGAGGTGCTGCACACCGCCGGCCTGGCCGCCGAGCCGCTGCGAGCTGGGCTGAGCGAGGCGGGCGCGGCGAAGGCCGTACGCCATCTGCGGGCCCTGGTGGGCGCGGCCGGGCTGGCGCTCACCGATGCCGACCGGGTGCTGGCCCTCGACGGGCGCGGCACGCACCACGGCGAGCAGTTGCTCGCGGCGGCCCGGCGGACGGTGGACACCGGCCGCTCGACGGTGCTCGGTGAGCAGGATCTGCACTGCGACCGGGTCGACTGCCCGATCCGAGGGGCGGTGGTCGCGCCCTTGCAGGGAGCGGATGGTCGGGTGGTCGGCGCGCTGGTGGCGATCGCCGACAGCCCGCCCGCGCCGGGGCTGGTGCAGGCCACCCTGGAGACCGCGCACTGGGCCGGCAACCAGCTCGCCCTGGCCGAGCTGGACTCGTCGCGGGAGCGGTTGGCCCGTGCCGAGGTCCGGGCTTTGCGGGCGCAGATCAGCCCGCACTTCATCTACAACGCGCTGACCGCGATCGGCTCGTTCGTCCGCACCGATCCGGAGCGGGCCCGGGAGTTGATTCTGGAGTTCGCGGAGTTCACCCGGTACTCCTTCCGGGCGCACGGGGAGTTCACCACCCTCGCCGAGGAGCTGCGGTCGATCGACCGCTACCTGACCATCGAGCGGGCCCGGTTCGGCGACCGGTTGCAGGTGCAGTTGCAGATTGCCCCGGAGGTGCTGCCGGTGACGCTGCCGTTCCTCTGCCTGCAGCCGTTGGTGGAGAACGCGGTCCGCCACGGGTTGTCCCGCAAGCCGGGCACAGGCATGGTGAGCATCGAGGCCCGGGACGCGGGCGCCGAATGCCACATCACGGTGGAGGACGACGGAGTGGGAATGGATCCGACCACGCTGACCGCCGGCATCGCCGAGCTGGCTCGCGGCACCGGCGACCCGGGCGACGACACGGGCCAGCACGTCGGCCTCTCCAACGTCGACGAGCGGCTGCGGTCGGTCTTCGGGGATCGGTTCGGCCTGGTCGTGGAGACCGGGCTGGGCTCGGGCACCAAGGTGAGCATGCGGGTGCCGAAGTTCCACCCCGGCGTACGGGCAGGATCGTGAGCGAGCGCAGCGAGCGGACCGGGGCAGAGCAGTGACGACATCCGGTTTCCTCCGGGTGCTGGCGGTGGACGACGAGCCGCCCGCGCTCGACGAGCTGGCGTACCACCTGCGGGCCGACCCCCGGGTGGCCCGACTGCACACCGCCGGGGACGCGACCGAGGCGCTGCGGCTGCTCCGTGACGGTGACGTGGACGTGGTCTTCCTGGACATCCGGATGCCCGGGCTGGATGGGATGGAGCTGGCCCGGGTGCTGCGCCGGTTCGCCCGGCCACCGGCGATCGTCTTCGTCACCGCTTACGACGACGGCGCGGTGGACGCCTTCGATCTGGGTGCCACCGACTACGTCCGCAAACCCGTCCGCGCCGACCGGTTGGCCGAGTCGTTGCGACGGGTGATCGGCTCGCGGGTGGTGCCGTCGCACCCGGCGGCGCTGGCCCGCGCCGAGGAGGACCCGACCATCCCCATCGAGTTGGCCGGCACCACCCGGATGCTGCCGCGCTCGGCGGTGCGCTGGGTGGAGGCGCAGGGGGACTACGCCCGGTTGCACACCGCGGAGGGGTCGCACCTGGTGCGGGTCTCGCTGGCCACGCTGGCGGAGCGGTGGGCCGATGCCGGCTTCGTGCGGGTGCACCGGTCGTACCTGGTGCAGTTGAAGTTGATCGCGGAGCTGCGACTGGTCAACTCCGGCTACGTGGTGGTGGTCGACTCCACCGAGCTGCCGGTGAGCCGGCGGCACACCCGGGAGCTGAAGGACAAACTGGTGAGGGCGGCAAAACAGGACTGGAGTCGCTGAGCCGGGAATGGGAGGACGGCCGTCGTACGTTGTACGCTAGTTCGTACGACTTCCGGAGGCCGCCGTGACCGTGACCCCGTTCGACGCCGAGAGCGAGTTCGACGGTCAACTCGACCGACTGGTGCAGCTCGGCTATCCCGCTTTGGCCGGGCTGCCCGAGACCACCTTCCGCGACCTGGTCGCACCGCTGCGGGCCAGGGCCGTCGAGGGCGCCGACGGCCTGCCCGCGCCCACCGACGCCCGGGTGCCCTTCGTGCTGGTCATCAGCCGCGATCTGATCGCAGTCGAGGCCCGGCTCGAGCTCACCACCCTGGCCGGCAAACGCAAGCCCGGCTTCCTCGACAAGCACTACGCCGAGGACGACCTGCCGCGCTTCGACCCGATCAAGGAGCTTGAGGTGCCGGCCGGGCCGGCGTACCTGCTCTTCGACGTCGACCGGGGCGAGGAGTTCCGCAACCTCGCTCCCTCCACGGCCATGGAAGGGATGACCGCCCAGGGGCGGCTGCCGCTCACCATCGACGAGGGCCTCGCCTTCATCACGCTGCACCCGGCCGCACTGGCGAGCAACCGGTGCTTCTCGCTGGTCGGCTCCCGCTGCGGCGACAAGCGGGTGCCGGCGCTCTGGATCAGCCAAGGCGCACCGAAGCTGGGCTGGTGCTGGTACGGCAACCCGCACACCTGGCTCGGCTCCGCCTCGGCCCGTCCGGAGCGCGTCGGCCTGGAGTGACCGCCGAAATCGGTGCCCTGTCGACGGGGCCGGTGGCAGTTCACCGGCCCCGTCGCACGTCGTCACCGCCCCTGCCGCACGTCCGGCGAAGCTCAGTTCGAGAGCGGTAAGCGCGTCCAGGCTGTGCCGTCGCCAGTCAGCTGCACGTGGTCCGCACCGCCAACCGTCATGTCGTCCCGGCCGTAGAGCCAGGCGTATCCGGGCGCGGCACCGACGCCCCCGTCGCGTCGGTCGTACTCGCGGACCGTCTTGAAGTGTCGCCCGGCATCCAGGCTGATCATGGCTTTGGATCTGTTGCTGGAGGGCTGCATGTTTCCCGCCTCGACGAGCAGCAGGGACCCGTCCGAGCCGACGACGAGAAACCGGGTCTCCAATGAGTTGGGCAGGTCGGTGCCCATGTCCGCCCAGGTTCGCCCTCCGTCCGTGGTACGCAGCAGCTGCGACGTCCCCTCGACCTCCATCGGCTGGGCACCGGCCGGTGGTGGCGGCGCGATCAACAGGTACGCCTCCTGTGCGCTGACCCCGGCTATCGCGATCGCGTTCGCCCCCTCGGCCGGTTGCCAGGTGGTCCAGGTGGCTCCCCGGTCCACGCTCCGAGCGACCACCATGACGCCGATGTCCCCCGGCCAATAGGTCACCCAGATAGTTCCGTCCGCACTCGGATAGATGCTCGCGGGCGGATAGGGCGACGGCGGCTTGCCTTTGAGCCGGTACACCGTCCCCGTCGACGAGACCGCAACCGGTTCACGGAGTGCCCCGCAGCCCCGACCCCATTGACAGAAGACCGGCTGCGCTCTCGCCGGAAAGGACGGCACCGTCACCATGGCCTGCTCGGCGTCCCGCCAGGTGCGGCCGTAGTCGGTGGAGAGCCGGAGCTGGTCGCCATCCCGGACCAGGTAGGAGCGCTGGCCCAGCACCGAGAACTCCGGCATGCTCACCGGATTTCCCTGTTCATCCTGTCCGCATTGGCTGGTGCGGTAACGGGTCATCTCGTCATCGGTCCAGCTCCGCCCGCCGTCGTCGGTGTGCCGGAACCGCACCGAGAAGCAACCCTCGTCGGCGTCCCACACCCCCGCAACGACGGCCGACTCCGGCCCGGTCAGGAAGAGTTCGCCGCCGCGGTCCGGCTTGACCGGCGGCTGGTCCGGACCGGTCCATTCACCCCGGCCGGTGTTGCCGAACAGTGGCAGCATCGCCACGCCGGCCAGGGCGATAACCAGAACAATCGCCACCCCGCTGGTACGCCGCCGACGGCGGGCCCGCGCTGCCGTCCACATGTCGTCCAGGGGTGGCTGGCGGACCGCGTCGGCGACGGTGTCGACGTCGAAGCCGGTGAACTCACGTTCGGACATCGATCCTCCCGATGTTCATGCTCTCGCTGATCTCTGAGTCGTTGAGCAGCGCCGCCAGCGCCTGCCGGCCCCGGGACAACCGGGACTTCACCGTGCCCGGCGAAACGCCGAGTGTCGCCGCCACCTCACCGATCGGCAGGTCGACCAGGTAGTGCAGGGCCAGCGCGTGCCGCTGTCCCTCGGGAAGGCCGCGCAGGGCGGCCAGCAGCGCCAGATGCTCCGGTGAACGGTCGGCGACCGCCGGGGGTGGCCCGATCCGGCGCAGCAGCCCGTCCAGCACGCGCCGTCGGCGGTAGCGACTGCGGGCGACGTTCACCGCAACCCGGCGCAGCCATGCCTCCGGATTGTCGAGGCTGGTGAACCGACCGGGTGCCACCAAGGCCCGGGTGAACGCCTCCTGGACCGCCTCCTGCGCCTCGTTCAGGTCTCCGGTCACCGCGTAGAGCTGCACCACCAGGCGCCGGAAACTGCCGGCGTACAGATCGGAAATCAGATCACCGTCGGACACTGTCACCTCCCCTCTTTACCTGTCCCACTCCTGGGAGGAAGGGAAGGTTCCGGGTGACCGGTCCGAAGATGTCGGGTGCTCGGTGCGCCCACCCTGACAACTCGGTCGTCCGTCCACAACGAGGCTCGGGAGTTCACCGAGGCCAACGGTCGTGGTCCTCGGGTTATCCACAGGGATGAGCGGTTCTCCACAGGTTATTCACAATGCCACCCACTGATCTCCACGGCGGCTCCCTACAGTCAGAGCCCATGAAGGAACGCCGGGTACTGGTGGTCGAGGACGAACGCACCATCGCGGAGTCGGTCGCCGCCCGACTCCGCGCCGAGGGCTTCGTGGTGGAGATCGCCCCGGACGGCCCCAGCGCGGTGGAGCGGTTCCGGGCCTGGCAGCCGGACCTTGTCGTCCTCGACGTGATGCTGCCCGGCTTCGACGGCCTGGAGGTGTGCCGACGGATCCAGGCCGTCCGGCCGGTGCCGGTGCTGATGCTCACCGCCCGCGACGACGAGACCGACCTGCTGGTCGGGCTCGCGATCGGCGCGGACGACTACCTCACCAAGCCGTTCTCGATGCGGGAGCTGGCCGCCCGGGTGCACGTGCTGCTGCGCCGGGTGGAACGGGCCGCCGCCGCCCCCACCCCACCGGCCATCCGCCTCGGCGACATCGAGATCAACGAGGCCGAGCGGCGGGTACGACGGTCCGGCGCGGACGTGCACCTCACGCCTACCGAGTTCGACCTCCTGGTGCATCTCGCGGGACGACCGCGCACGGTCCTTCCCCGGGAACGGCTGCTCGCCGAGGTCTGGGGATGGCCCGACGGCAGCGGCACCCGCACCGTGGACAGCCACGTCAAGGCACTACGACGGAAGCTCGGCGCCGACCTGATCCGAACCGTTCACGGCGTCGGGTACGCCCTGGAGGTGCCCGCGTGATCGGCCGGCTGCACGACTGGCTCGATCGGGTGCTGCCCCGCCCGCTGGATCCGGTCCGCTCGATCAAGATGAAGCTCGGCGTCCTGCTGGTCGCCTCCTGGGCCGTGGCCATCGGCTACTTCTGGTACGGCATCGGCTGGCTCCCACCGGGCACGTCGATCACGGTCATCTGCATCGCGCTTGTCACCTCGCAGGTGCTCGCCCACGGGATGACCTCGCCGCTGCGCGAGATGACGGCCGCCGCCGGGGCGATGGCCCGTGGCGACTACACCCGACGCGTACGCGCCACCTCCCGCGACGAGGTCGGTGAGCTGGCCCAGGCCTTCAACAAGATGGCCGAGGACCTGCACGCCGCGGATCAGCGCCGACGCGAGCTGATCGCGAACGTCTCCCACGAGCTGCGTACGCCGATCACCGCGTTGCAGGGCGTTCTGGAGAACATGGTGGACGGGGTGGCCGAGCCTGAGCCTGCGGCGCTGCGCTCGGCGCTGTCCCAGACCGAGCGGCTCGGACACCTCGTCGCCGACCTGCTCGACCTGTCCCGCCTCGACGCCGGGGTGGTGCCGCTGCGCCGGGTCCGCATCGATGTGGGGGACTTCCTCGACGAGGCGGTGGAGCACGCCACCGCCAGCGCGGCCGGCGCGGGACTGGACGTGCACTTCCGGCTCCGCGAGCTGGCGGTACCGCTGACCATGCACGCGGACCCGTGGCGGCTGCACCAGGTGTTCGCGAACCTGCTGGACAACGCCGCGCGGCACAGCCCACCCGGCGGCACCGTGCGGGTGAGCGCCGAGGAACACGCCGGCCACCTCCGCTTCGAGGTGAGCGACGAGGGGCAGGGCATCCCGTCGGCCGAGCGTTCCCGGGTGTTCGAGCGGTTCACCCGCGGCGACCGGGCGGCCGGCGGTGGGACCGGGCTCGGCCTGGCCATCGCCCGGTGGGTCGTCGAACTTCACGGCGGCCGGATCGGCGTCCTCGACCCCGTCGGAATCGCCAAGGGTTCCCAACCCGGCTGCCGCATCCAGGTCACCATCCCGAGCAACGGGCCGCATCGAGAAGAGGCCGCATGACCAGCCCCGGCAGCACGTCCGTTCCGGCGACCGGCCCGGCGGGACCGCAGCCCTCCCCACCCGTCGGGACCGGCCAGCCCGGTCTCGGTCCCGGCCCGGCGATCCCGCCGACGGCCGGCCGGCCCCAGCCCTCGCCCGCGCAGCCGGTCACACCACGGCCACCTTCGCTGATCCAACAACGTTGGCCGGGGCCGTCCCGCGCGCCCCACCCGCTGCTCCTGGCCGTGCTGGCGGCGGCGGCAGTCCTCGGTGCCTCGGCGCTGACGGTGGTCCGTCCCGGACTCGGTTGGCTGGCCGCCGCGCTGACGGCCACCGCCGCGCTCGTCGCCGCCGCGTCAACCGCGACGGCGGCCACGAGCACTGCGCGGCCAGCACGGGCTGCGTCGGCCGCGGAGGTCGCCGCCCGTCCCGGTGCCACGGGGGCACCGGGGCGGGTGGCGCAGGCCGTCTGGGCCGCCGCGACGGTTGGTCTCGTCGCCGTGGGCGCGGTCCGGGCCGCCGGCTGGCTCTTCGCGCTCTGCCTGGTCGCCGCAGCGGTGACCGGGACACTCGCGGTGACCGGCGGGCGGAGCCCACTCGGGATGCTGGTCGCCGCGTGGCTGCCGCCGGCCGCCACGGTACGGGCGCTCCCCTGGGCGGTACGCGGGCTGCGCCGCACCCGCTCGGCCGGCCCCGGAATCGGCCGGATCGTGACCAGCCTGGCGATCTCGGTCGGCCTGCTGACGCTGTTCGGTCTGCTCTTCTCCTCCGCCGACGCGGTCTTCGCCGACCTGGTGACGGGCCTGCTGCCTGACATCGATCCGGCCGGGGTGATCGGCTGGCTGATGCGTCTGCTGCTGATCGGCGGTGGTCTGCTCGGTGGCGCGTACCTGGTGAGTCGCCCACCCGACCTGGACGGCCTGCGGCCGGCACCGGCCCGCCCGGTGCATCGGCTGGAATGGGCCCTGCCACTGGCGTTGCTCGACGCCCTCTTCGCTGCCTTCGTGCTGGTGCAGTTGACGGTGTTCTTCGGCGGCGCGGGGCACGTGCTGCGCACGGCGGGGCTCACCTACGCCCAGTACGCCCGCGGCGGGTTCTGGCAACTGCTCGCCGTCACCGGGCTCACCCTGCTGGTGATCGCGGTCGCCGCTCGGCGAGCACCCAAGGCCACCCGGGCCGACCGGCTGCTCGTCCGCGCACTGCTCGGCACGCTCGCCGCGCTCAGTCTGGTCGTCGTCGCCTCGGCGCTCTACCGGATGCAGGTCTACGCCGACGCGTACGGCGCCACCCGCCTGAGGCTCTTCGTGGCGACCGTCGAGCTGTGGCTCGGGCTGCTCTTCGTCCTCGTCGGCGTGGCCGTGGCGCGACTGCGGGCGGACTGGCTGCCCCGGCTGGTGATCGGAACGGCGGTGCTGGCGCTGCTCGGGCTGGCCCTGGTCAACCCGGACCGGTTGATCGCCGACCGGAACGTCGACCGCTACCTGGAGACCGGCCGCCTGGACGTCAGCTACGTCTCCGGGCTCTCCGCCGACGCCGTACCGGCCCTGGACCGGCTACCCGAGCCGATGCGGACGTGCGCGCTGCGGGAGATCGCCTTCGAGCTGCCCCGAGACGGCTTCTGGGCGACGAACATCGGCCGGGAACGGGCCCGGTCGGTCCTTGACGCGCTCCAGGTGACCAGCAGCACGACGAGCTGTCCCGGTCTGCGGAGCTGGTGAGCGCGAACGCTTGACAATCCCACGCGGCGGGCAAGACTGCCGGGGTGGCCAAACTCCCGGACGTGGGATCGGGCGGTGCGGTACCGCCGCCCCGGCGGGCTCGGATCGTGCTGGCCGAGATCACCCGGCAGGACACCCGTGCTGAGCGGACCCGCGCCGAGTTGGCCCAACAGACCCAGGTCGGCGAGGCGCTGGTCCGTGGCCTGGTCCGGGCCCAGCTCGCGCTGGCGCTGCGGCTCTCGCTGGTGGTCGTCATCGGGCTGGGTGGGCTGCCCTGGCTGTTCGCCATCGCGCCGTCGCTCGGCCGGACCACCGTCGCCGGCGTCAACCTGCCCTGGCTGCTGCTCGGAGTGGTCTCCTTCCCGTTCCTGATCGCGGTGGGCTGGGCGTACGTGCGGCTGGCCGAGCGCAACGAGCAGGACTTCAGCGACCTGGTGCAGCGGCCGGAGCACTGAGGTGGGCAACGACTACGTGGTCCCGGCCATCGTCACGGTCACGCTGGTCACCCTCGGGATCGGCTTCTACGGGCTGCGGCTGGCCCGCACCACATCCGACTTCCTGGTCGCTTCCCGCGCGATCAGTCCGACGTGGAACGCCGCGGCCATCGGCGGGGAGTACCTGTCGGCGGCAAGCTTCCTCGGCATCGCCGGCCTGGTTCTCAAGTACGGCGTGGACGTGCTCTGGTACCCGGTCGGGTTCGCCGCCGGCTACCTGGCTCTACTGCTCTTCGTGGCCGCGCCGCTGCGCCGGTCCGGTGCGTTCACCCTGCCCGATTTCTGCGAGCTCCGGCTGGGCTCCCGCCGGCTCCGCATCCTGGCGACCGCTTTCGTGATCTTCATCGGTTGGCTGTATCTGGTGCCGCAGCTTCAGGGCGCCGGGCTGACCCTGGCCACGGTGGCCGGCTCCCCGTACCCACTCGGTGCCCTGCTGGTGGCCGCCGTGGTCACCGCGAACGTGGCGCTGGGCGGGATGCGGGCGATCACCTTCGTCCAGGCGTTCCAGTACTGGCTCAAGCTGACCGCACTCGCCGTACCGGTGATCTTCCTGGCGTTGCAGTGGCAGGCTGATGGCCGGCCCCCGGTGACCCCGCCCGACGGGCCGACGTTCCGGGCCGCGACCACCGTCGTGGTCGAGCACCGCGCGACCCTCACCCTGCCCGACGGCGAGATCCGGGAGGTACGCCCCGGCGACGAGTTGACCTTCGCCCCGGGCGACCCGGTGCCGGAGGTGTCCGGAGTGGCCACCGACGCCAGCGACTGGCTGCTGCCCAGCGCCGCGGGTGACGACGACCGGGGCCTGTTCGCCACGTACTCACTGATCCTGGCCACCTTCCTGGGCACCATGGGCCTGCCACACGTGCTGGTCCGCTTCTACACGAACCCGGATGGCGCGGCGGCACGCCGTACCACCCTGGTCGTGCTGGCCCTGGTCGGCGCCTTCTATCTGCTGCCCACCCTGTACGGGGTGCTCGGCCGGATCTACACGCCGCAGCTGCTGATCAGCGGGCAGACCGACGCGGTGGTGGTGCTCCTGCCCGGTGCGGCCCTCGGCGACGGGATGGTCGGGCGTCTGCTCGCCGCCCTGGTGGCGGCGGGCGCGTTCGCGGCCTTTCTCTCCACCTCGTCCGGCCTGTTGACCAGCGTCGCCGGGGTGATCTCGACGGACGTGCTCGGCCGGGGCTCGGTACGCGGTTTCCGGCTGGCGACGGTGATAGCCGGAGCTGTGCCGACGGTGCTGGCGCTGCACGTCTCCGGGCTGGACGTGTCGCAGGTGGTCGGGCTGGCCTTCGCGGTCGCCGCGTCGAGCTTCTGCCCGCTGCTGGTGCTCGGCATCTGGTGGCGCGGGCTGACCGATCTGGGCGCCGCCGCGGGGGTGCTGGTCGGTGGCGGGGCGGCGATCGGTGCGGTGCTGATCACGGTGCTCGGGCCGCCACTGTCCGGCTGGCCGGCCACGCTCACCACGCAGCCGGCCGCCTGGACGGTGCCGCTGGCCTTCACCGTGATGGTCGCGGTGTCGATCGCCACCCGCCGTCGTGCCCCCGCCGACGTAGCGGCCACCATGCTCCGCCTCCACACCCCCGAAGCCCTCCGGTTGTAGTGATCACGGGACTCTGACAGCTCCGGTCAGTCGGTGACCTTGGGGTGGCCCGTGCCAGCGTGTTTGACCCAGCACGTGCGGGTGTCGTGGTCGGGGAGGTACCAGATGCGACCGCCCGCCGTGACCTCGTACTGCCACTGGGGCAGCGTCTTCCCGTTGTGATCAGCGGTGGCGAGAGAGCCCTTGAGGGGGTGCTGTCGGCTGGTCGGTGGGGCCGGGCAGGGATTGGACTCGATGGCGTCGAATGCGGCGCGGGTGTTGGCCGCAGCCTGACGGCACAGTTCCTCCCAGCCCTTGGCCGCGTCGTTGGTGGCGAACCGCAGGAGGTAGTCGCCGGGGCGGGCCGGTGGCGCCACCCGGTCGCCTCGCTTGGCGCTCACTCGCCGACCGGAGGCGCAACCGGCCCGAAGTCGCCAGAGCTTGGTGCAGCCAGGATCCGATGCAGATCTGGGTCCGAGTGAACCTCAGCGCTGTGCCGCCATTCGGTGAGCAGCTGGGATATCGCCGCGGTGTTGCCCACCGCCACGGCCGCTTCCACCGTCGCGACAAACTCGCTGGCCATCTGCGCGACATCCCCCGGCGGCAGGAACCGCACCCACGGCAGGACGGTGGGCAACGCCTCACGCACCAGGGTTGGATCCCGACGCACGACGCTGGCCAGCAGCCGGGCGGTCAGGTCCACCACTTCGCCCTCTGCCGCCGCCCGGTCGGCCGACATCAGCACGAGATCAGCGGCGTCACGGCGGCGCAGCCGCACCGTACGAGCGCGGGAGAGCCGTTCGGCTGTCTCGGCGGGCTGCCGCAGCAACTCCGAGAACGGTACGGACTCCGAAGGCATCGACATGACTTCAACACTACTACAGAAGTCGGGGACTTTTGAGGAACTCCGCCTCCAGGATGATCGCGGGTCCGTCCGTCGCCGGAGGGCGGAACTGGCGACCGGCAGATAGCGTCGGCCCATGACTGTTGAGCACCCCGCGCTCGCGCTGCGTGGCCTGGCCAAGCGGTTCGACGGCACCATCGCGGTGGCCGGCGTCGACCTGGACGTGCCCGCCGGCTCCTTCTACGGCCTGTTGGGCCCGAACGGCGCCGGCAAGACCACCACCCTGTCGATGGCGGTCGGGCTGCTGCGGCCGGACGCCGGCTCGGCCTGGGTGCTCGGGCACGACGTCTGGCAGGACCCGGTGACTGCCAAGCGGCTGCTCGGGGTGATGCCCGACGGGGTGCGCCTGTTCGACCGGCTGACCGGGGCGGAGCTGCTGGCGTACAACGGTCTGTTGCGGGGGATGGACCCGGCGGTGGTCGACCAGCGGGCCGCCGAACTGCTGGACGTGCTGGCGCTCGGCGACGCCGGTCGGACGCTGGTGGTGGACTACTCGGCGGGCATGAAGAAGAAGATCGGCCTGGCCTGCGCGCTGCTGCACGGCCCTCGGGTGCTGGTGTTGGATGAGCCGTTCGAGGCGGTCGACCCGGTCTCCGCCGCGCTGATCCGGGACATCCTCACCAGGTACGCGGCCGGCGGCGGCACGGTGGTCTTCTCCAGTCACGTGATGGAGGTCGTCGAGCGGCTCTGCTCACACGTGGCGATCCTCGCCCAAGGCGTCATCAAGCGGGTCGGCACGCTCGCGGAGGTACGCGGCGAGCGCTCGCTGGAGCAGGTCTTCGTCGAGGTGGTCGGCGGGCGCACCGCGACCGGTGACGAGTTGTCGTGGCTGTCCCGGTGAGCGTCGGCGCCGCACAAGCCGCGCCTGTGCGCGCTGTCTCCGCTCGGCACTTCGTACGGCTCAAGCTGCGGGTCATGGGCAACAGCTTCCGGGGCCAGGGCTGGCGGATCGCGCTGTTCATCGGCGGTGTGCTGTTCGGGCTCTGGTTCGCCGCCAGCGGCTTCTTCCTGTTCGCCGCGCCGGGGCTGACGGACAACGGCCGGTACGCGGTGCTGGTCGCGGCAGCCGGTGGTGGGCTGCTGGTGCTGGGTTGGCTGCTGCTGCCGCTGGTCTTCTTCGGGGTGGACGAAACGCTGGACCCGGCCCGGTTCGCGTTGTTGCCGCTGCCGCGTCGCACACTGGTCACCGGCCTCTTCGCCGCCGCGCTGGTCAGCGTTCCGGTGCTGGCGGTGTTGATCGCGTCGTCGGGGCTGGTGCTGACCTCCTGGGTGTTGGGGGGATGGTCCGCTGGCCTGGTGGCCCTGTTCGGCGTAGTCGGTGGGCTGTTGCTCTGCGTGGCTGCCAGCCGGGCGGTGACCAGCGCCTTCGCGACCATGCTGCGGTCCCGCCGGGTGCGTGACCTGGCTGCTGTGCTGTTGGCGGTGACGGCGGCGCTGCTCGGCCCGTTGCAGGTCTTCGGCCTCGCGGCGCTGCGGGAGACGGACTGGACCCGGCTGACCGGGGTGGCGACCGTGATCGGCTGGACGCCGTTAGGCGCTCCGTGGACCGCCGGCATCGACCTGGCGCAGGGACGGGTGTGGGCCGCGCCGGTCAAGTTGTTGATCACGGTGGTGACGATTGGCGCCCTGCTGGCCTGGTGGTCGCGGTCGTTGGAGTCGGCGATGGTGGGTGCGGCGAGCTCCGGTAAGGCCCCGGCGCAACGCGGCGTCATCGGCGGCGCGGTCGCACAGCTGTTTCCCCGGGTTGCCGGCTGGGCGCGTCGGGACCGCTTCGGTGCGCTGGTCGCCCGGGAGGCACGCTACTGGTGGCGGGACGCCCGCCGCCGCGCAAACCTGATCACGATCGCGGTGGTCGGCATCTTCATCCCCGTGATGATCAACCTTGGTGGCTCAAGCTTCGCGGTCGAGGACGGGCAGGGCTTCACGATGGGTGCCGGCGACAGCTCGCCGGTGCTGGTCACCCTCTCCATGATCTTCGTCGGCGTGCTCGCCTCGGTCACGCTGGCGAACCAGTTCGGCTTCGACGGCAGCGCCTACGCCGCGAACGTGGTGGCCGGGGTGCCCGGCCGGGTGGAGCTGCGCGCGCGGATGACGGCCTTCTCGCTGTACGTCCTGCCGATGCTGGCGTTCGTCGCGGTGGTGCTGGCGGTGGTGCTCGGTCGGCCGGGCTGGATCGGGCTGACCGCCGGCAGCCTGGCCGCCACCTACGGCGCCGGACTGGCGGTGAACAGTTTCGTCTCGGTGCTCGGGGCGTACTCGCTGCCGGAGACGAGCAACCCGTTCGCGATGAACAGCGGCGCGGGCCTTGCGAAGGGTCTGCTCACCCTGCTGGCCATGATCGTCTCGGCAGTCGCCGCGGTGCCGATGCTGGTGGCCGCGGCGCTGCTCGGTGACGCCTGGCTGTGGCTGGCCCTTCCGCTCGGCGCGGCGTACGGGCTGGGCGCGGCGCTGCTGGGCGCTTACCTGGCCGGCGACGTGCTGGACCGGCGCCAGCCGGAGCTGCTGGCCACGGTCACCCCCCGCCGTTAACCAGCGCGTCGGCTGGGGGTCTGGGCGGCGTCGGCGACGAAGCCACGCCACGCAGCCGGAGCGAAGGCGAGGGTCGGGCCGGAGCGGTCCTTGCTGTCCCGGACCAGGACGACACCGGGCAGGTTGTCCGCAACCTCGACACA
Source organism: Micromonospora sp. NPDC005291 (assembly GCF_040607415.1). Classification (NCBI taxonomy): domain Bacteria; kingdom Bacillati; phylum Actinomycetota; class Actinomycetes; order Micromonosporales; family Micromonosporaceae; genus Micromonospora; species Micromonospora sp. NPDC005291. The sequence continues at coordinate 96,466 of NZ_JBEXGR010000022.1, read as the reverse complement.
GTTGCCGCCGGAATCGGTCGACCGGGTGGACGTGCGCCAGCGTGGCTCATTCGTCGTCATGGCGTCACCTTCAGCTTCCGGATCAGATCCATTGAGGCGTTTGTGGAGAGCGCTTCGCCGAGCAGGCTATCCCATTTGAGACTAATCAATCCGATCATTTCCGGGTCGTCCATGACGTGTCCGCGAGCGGCATTCTCCAGGTAGAGAACCACGTCCCCGCCGGGCAACTCGGCGCACACGAACCCACCGCCAAGGCCGACATGCTCACCGACGCTCAGTGGGATGACGTGCAACCGGACGAACGGCAGCTCTGCCACCTCAAGCAGTCGGCCGAGCTGGGCATTAAGCACGGCGGGGCCGCCCACCGGCCGGTGGAGGCCCATCTCGTCCACCAGGAAAACGCAATACGGCGGCATATCCCGGGACAGCAGCAGTTGGCGTTCCAAACGAAGCGCAACAAGTTCGTCGACCACAGCCGGCGGATGCAGTCCACCCGCCGAGATAACGGCGTGGGCGTACTCCTCAGTCTGCAGGAGGCCGGGCACGAGGCATGCCTCGAAAGCTCGGAGGCGCGTCGCCTGTTGCTCATATCCCCGCCACGGGACGAACCAGGATGGGCCGCGCTCCTGGTCCGCCGCCTTGAGGAGTTCGGCGAGGAGGCCGCCGGTGGCGAGAGCTTCGTCTGCGGCGACCGCGAACTCCATGGTTGGCCGGCGCCGGCCGGTCTCGATGGCAGCCACCGTGGAGGGACTCCACCTGGTCAGGGTCGCCAATGCCTCCTGAGACACCTCGGCACCGGCCCGGGCGGCCTTCAACGCCCGTACCCACATCTCGACGTTCATCCTTACCTCTCCGGTAAGTACGTGACCCCGCTGCGTAGTAAGCCCTGGCATCCTCCCCTGTCCGCGCCTCTCCGTCCAGGGTGGAGGTACGCGGCCCGGCCGGTGGAGGCGATGTCCCGCCGTCCGGTCCTGCGCTCGGGCCGCCCCGGTCATCCCCCCGACCGGGGCGGCCCCCATTGACCGGGAGGAGATCAGCCATGTTCGGATTCATCCGTGGCAGGAACGGGGCGCGGTGGTCGTACCGCAGAAGGAAGATCGCGGCACCGGCGGCGGTGCCGGGCGCGACCGGATCGGAGCGGTCGGCAGGCCTGCCGAATCAACCACCCGCGTGGGCGACCGGGCCGACGGTGGCCCTGCCGCGACCGGGCCGGGCCGGCTGGCTGACCCCGGCGCAGACCTGGCGGGCAAACGGCGGCCGCTGGTGACGGCCGCCGGCCGGGAGCATCGCGGCGAAGACCGTCGTGTCCCCACGAGCGATATGACTCTCAGGCATATTCATGCCTCTGAGTCATATTCCTTCAATCGGGACTGCCCGCCGACGCGGTCGACCGGAGGGCGGTGGTGAGCCGGCCACACCTGCCGATGCGGCCGCTCTGGCGGTGTCGAGGCTGCGGCGCGCTCTGGCCCTGCCAGCCGGCGCGGCTGGCGCTGCTCGCCGAGTACCGACACGACCGCCTGGCGCTGCTGGTCTACCTGGGCACGGCGATGGCGGAGGCGGGTGATCAGCTTGCCCGGCTCAACGGGCGGCCCACCGACCTGCACGAGCGCTTCCTGGGTTGGGCGCGGGGGCGGGGCGGCACAATGTTTCACGTGAATCATGAGCCGGGAGCCGAAATCCACCACACCGATCCGTTCGCGGTGCCGAGCGGGCAGCGATCGCCGGTACGCCGCCTGCGTGGTCGACTCGCCGCACCGGTGACCCTCTGGACGGCGCCCGGCCCCGCCGGGCTGACGGTCTCGTCCACTCTGGTGGCCGAGGGAGAACCGGACCGGCTGATCGGGCTGATCGACCCGGAGTCCGACCTGTGGGCGGCGGTCGAGGAGGCTGGCCGGTTCGCGGTCGCGCCACTCGGCCCGCCGCACCGCCAGCTCGCCGATCGATTCGCCGGTCTCTTTCCCGCCCCGGGCGGGCTCTTCGCCACCGGCGAATGGATCGACACGCCGTACGGGCCGGTGCCGGGGGACGCTGGCGGCTGGGCCGGGTGTCGACTGGACACCGCCCGGGAGTACGGCTGGGCCCTGCTGGTGGAGGCCACCATCGAGGTGGTCGACCTGGCCGAGGAGGCCTCGCCGCTGCTGCACTATCGCGGTCGCTATCACGAGCTGCCGGGCTGAACGGGCAGCCTCGCGACCACCAGAGTCGACCGACCGGTCACCGGAGTGATCTGAGTCACTCGGCGCAGCCAGCCAACCGCTCGGCGCACTCGACGACCGGCGTCGATCTCGCCCTTCCCCGTCGGGGAGCGCGCTCTTTACGGTGCGCGAAACTCCTCTGACGCCTGTGAAGGTGGTGATCCACAGATGTCCACGGACACGCCCGCTCCGGCCGCTTCCCAGTCGGACAAGTACCTGGCCGTACAACGGTCGGACGAGTTCGCCGGGCTGCGGCGTGCACTGCGCGGCTTCGTCTTCCCGATGACCGTCGCGTTCTTCCTGTGGTATGCGCTCTACGTCATTCTCTCCGCGTACGCCCGGGACTTCATGGGCACGAGACTGTTCGACAGCAACATCAACGTCGCGCTGGTCTTCGGCCTGCTCCAGTTCGTCTCCACGTTCCTGATCGCCTGGCTCTACTCCCGGTACGCGGACCGGAAGATCGACCCAATCGCGGACCGGATCCGCGCCGAGATCGGGGAGGTGACCCATGACCAAGGTCCTCGCGGTTGAGACGTTCCTCGCGGCCGAGGCGGGCAACCACACCGCCCGCAACCTGACCATCACGCTCTTCCTCGTCTTCGTGGCGGTGACCCTGGCCATCACCATCTGGGCCAGCCGGCAGACCAAGACGGCGACCGACTTCTACGCGGGCGGCCGGTCCTTCACCGGATTCCAGAACGGCATGGCGATCGGTGGCGACTACATGTCGGCCGCCTCGTTCCTCGGTATCGCCGGCATCATCGCGCTCTACGGCTACGACGGCTTCCTCTACTCGATCGGCTTCCTGGTCGCGTGGCTGGTGGCCCTGCTGCTGGTCGCGGAGCTGCTGCGGAACTCGGGCCGGTACACGATGGCCGACGTGCTGGCCTTCCGGATGCGTCAGCGTCCGGTGCGTACGGCGGCGGCGGTCTCCACCATCACGGTGTCGATCTTCTACCTGCTCGCGCAGATGGTGGGTGCCGGCGCGCTGGTCGCGCTGCTGCTCGGCATTCGGCCGGGGACGACCTTCCTCGGCATGGACGCGGCCACCGCGAAGGTGGCCACCATCATCATGGTCGGCACCCTGATGATCATCTATGTCACCGTGGGCGGCATGAAGGGCACCACCTACGTGCAGATCGTCAAGGCGTTCCTGCTCATGGGCGGCGCGCTGGTGATGACCGTGCTGGTGCTGGCGAAGTTCAACTTCAACCTGTCGGAGCTGCTCGGCCAGGCGGCCGCGGCCTCCGGCAAGGGCAACGCGTTCCTCGAACCCGGGCTGCGGTACGGCGTCGAAGTCGCCGGCAACTCGACACAGACCTTCTACAACAAGGTCGACCTGCTGTCCCTGGGTATCGCGCTGGTGCTCGGCACCGCCGGTCTGCCGCACATCCTGATCCGCTTCTACACCGTGCCGACCGCGAAGGCGGCCCGTAAGAGCGTGCTCTGGGCGATCGGCATCATCGGCACCTTCTACCTGCTCACCCTGGCCCTGGGCTTCGGTGCGGCGGCGCTGGTGGGCAGCGAGGCGATCACCGCGCAGGACAAGGCCGGCAACACCGCCGCGCCGCAGTTGGCCGAAGCGCTCGGGATCGACTTCTTCGGCGGCGAACTCGGTGGAGCGGCTCTGCTGGCGATCATCGCGGCGGTCGCCTTCGCCACCATCCTTGCCGTGGTCGCCGGGTTGACGCTGGCCTCTTCGTCCAGCCTGGCGCACGACTTCTACGCGAACGTCATCAAGCGGGGTGAAGCGTCGGAGCGGCAGGAAGTGCGGGTCGCCCGGATCTCCGCCCTGGGGATCGGCGCGGTGTCGATCGCCTTGTCGATCTACGCGCAGAACCTCAACGTGGCGTTCCTGGTGGCGCTGGCCTTCGCGGTCGCCGCCTCGGGCAACCTGCCGGCGATCCTCTACAGCCTCTTCTGGCGGCGGTTCAACACCTCCGGCGCGGTGTGGGCGATCTATGGCGGACTGCTCGCGGCCGTACTGCTGGTGTTCTTCTCGCCGGTGGTCTCCGGTGCGCCGACCTCGATGTTCCCGGATCACGACTGGCAGTGGTTCCCGCTGTCGAACCCGGGCATCCTCTCCATCCCGTTCGGTTTCCTGTGCGGGTGGATCGGCACTGTCATCTCCAAGGAGCACGACGAGGACAAGTACGCGGAGCTAGAGGTACGCGCCCTCACCGGCGCTGGCGCCCACTAGCCGCGGCACCTGTTGCAAGGAAGGGGCCCTGTTGACGCCATGCTCAACGGGGTCCCTTCCTTGAATTTCCGGGTCGGTAGGCTGAACGGTATGAAGGTTGCTGAGCGCTTCGGGTCCGGTCACCGCATTCTCGTCACCGGCGGAGCTGGTTTCGTCCCATCGCACCTGGTAGACGTCCTGATCACTCGGGGTTGCACGGTGGTGGCGCTGGACAACTTCGTGACCGGCTCCAAGGAAAACGTCGCCCACCTGCTGGATCGGCCAACCTTCACCCTCGTCGAAGCGGACATCTCCGACGGCCTGCCGACCCACCACCCGGCGCTGGCCGAGCGGTTCGACGCGATCCTGCACATGGCGTCGCCGGCCAGCCCCACCGACTTCGCCCAACTCCCGGTGGAGATCCTCCGGGTCGGCTCGGTGGGCACCCTGCACCTGCTGGACCGCGCGGTCGCCGATGGTGCCCGGTTCCTGATGGCCTCCACCTCCGAGGCGTACGGAGACCCGAAGGAGCACCCGCAGCGCGAGACCTACTGGGGCAACGTCAACCCGATCGGGGTCCGCAGCGTCTACGACGAGGCGAAGCGCTTCTCCGAGGCCGCGACGATGGCGTACCACCGGCACCGCGGGCTCGACGCGGCGATCGTCCGGATCTTCAACACGTACGGCCCGCGGATGCGCCCGGACGATGGCCGTGCCATCCCCACGTTCATCTCCCAGGCGCTGCGCGGCGAGCCGATCACCGTGCACGGCACCGGCAACCAGACCCGGTCCATCTGCTTCGTCGAGGACCTGGTGCGGGGCATCCTGCTGCTGCTCGACTCGACCGAGACGGGCCCGATCAACTGCGGCACCGAGCACGAACTGTCCATGCGGCAACTCGCTGAGTTGATCGTGTCGCTCTCCGACAGCAGCTCACAGGTGACCTACGTCACCCGCAGCTCGGACGACCCGGAGATGCGCCGCCCCGATCTCACGCTCGCCCGTGAACTGCTCGGATACGAGCCGACGGTGGCGCCCGAAGATGGCCTGCGACGCACGATCGAGTACTTCCGGGCGCGACTAGGGTAACCGGTTCACGTCGCACCGCCTGCCGCTGAGTGTCGCCTGAAGGCGGCAGTGGCTCCCGCTACGTACCCTGAGTTACATGTCCGCGACCTCGTCTGCCGGCGTCCCGCATCCGTTCCTGCATCGCAGCGCCGGGCGCGCGTCGGTGCCCGGCCCCGATCGGGGCGTCTCCGGGCGCGCCCGTCCGACCGAGGCGCGCTTCTACCCGTCGTACGACGAGGAGCAGCCCGGTCCAGGCGGTCCGGCGGGGCCGAAGGGGCCCGGCGGGCCGGGTGGCACCGGCGGGCCGGGGCGGCGTGGCCCCCGACCACGCTGGGGTCGGATCGCCCTCGTGGCCGGGGTCGCGGTGCTGGTGCTGGCGCTGCTCGGCAGCGTGGGCGCCTGGCTGTACGCCCGCAACCTCAACAGTGACCTGGCCCGCACCGACCCGTTCGCGGAGATCACCGGTGGCCGGCCGGCCAAAACCGTCGACGGCGCGCTGAACATCCTGTTGGTCGGCAGCGACTCGCGGGACCCGGACGCACCGGTCGATTCCAAGAGTCAGTGGCGCGCCGACACGATCATCGTGATGCACATTCCGGCCGACCACCAGAAGGCGTACCTGGTCTCCATCCCGCGTGACCTCTACGTGCCGATCCCGGAGAGCGCCGGCGCGGACTGCGGTTCCGGACAACGCGCGAAGATCAACGCGGCGTTCGCGTTCGGCGGGCTGCCGCTGGCGGTGCGCACCGTGGAGTGCTTCACCGACGTTCGGATCGACCACGTGATGGCGATCGACTTCGGCGGTTTCAAGGAGGTCACCGACGCCCTCGGCGGGGTGGACCTGAAGGTGGAGCGGACCGTCACCTCGATCCACAAGCCGTACCGGACGTTCACCAAGGGCACCAACCACATGGACGGTTCGGAGGCGCTGGACTGGATCCGGCAGCGCAAGCAGTTCCCGGACGGGGACTTCGCCCGGATGCGGCATCAGCAGGAGTTCCTCCGGGCACTGATGGACAAGGCGGCGAGCACCGGCACGCTCGCGAACCCGAAGAAGCTCAACGATTTTCTCCAGTCGGTGACCGCGGCCGTAACCGTCGACCAGTCTTTCTCGGTTACAGACATGGCGCTGCAGTTCCGTAACCTGCGCGGCCAGAACCTCACCTTTGTGACCAGCCCGAACTCGGGCAGCGACACCATCAACGGCGAGTCGGTGGTGGTGTCGGACCGGGAGAAGGCGCTCGCGATGTACCAGGCCATGTCGGCGGACACGATGGCCGACTGGGTCAAGGCCAATCCGCCGAAGAGCAACGACGGCGGCTGACCACGGCCCGAGGGGCACCAGCCGTTCGGGCCATCGAGCGGCGATGATCGTCTGAGTCGACGAAATTCGACGTCCGGATTGACCCGAGATGAACTCGCCAAGTCGATTTGATGTCCGTACAGTGGTGCCGCCCCCTCCTGATCACGAGCTGGAGCACGCATGCCGGTTCAGGCCAGTCGTCGCCCTTCTTCCCCCGGGTCCGCCGCCCCCAGCGGTCGAGTCGCTGCGGCCATACCCGTGCAGGCGCGCCCCGCTGGCGGTGGTCCGGGCTCGCGCCCTCCCGGCAGCGGCGGTGGTGGCGGTGGCGACCGTCCGGGTGGCGGTGGGTCGAAGAAGCGGACCAAGCGCAAGGACCCGCTCTGGGCCAGGCTGACCGTGGTCTTCGGTGCCGTGTTGATGCTGAGCAGCGGCGTGGCCATCGTCGGCAGCAAGGCGCTGATCGGGCAGGCGACCGGCGGCATCGCGAAGGGCAACCTGCTGGGTGATGCGGGCAAGTCCGACGCCGAGGGCGGTGCGAGCCTGGACGGCCCGATCGACATGCTGCTGCTGGGCGTGGACGCGCGGGAGCGCTGGGCCGCCGACGACGTCCGCTCGGACAGCATCATCATTCTGCACATTCCGGCCACCCACGACCAGGCGTACCTGATCTCGATCCCCCGGGACACCGAGGCGCAGATCCCGGCGTTCAAGAAGAGCGGCTACGGCGGCGGCTCCGGGAAGATCAATGCCGCGTTCCAGGCCGGTGCCGCCAACGGTGGCGGCTGGGAGGGTGGCGCCCAGCTGATGGCCCAGACGATCAAGCAGCTCACCGGGGTCAGCTTCGACGGCGCGGCGATCATCAACTTCGGCGGCTTCAAGAACGTCATCGACACCCTGGGCACGGTGCGGATCTGTGTCAGCCAGGAGGTCCAGTCGCTGCACATGTCGTACGTCGACGGCAAGCCGATGTGGAACGCGGACGCCAAGAAGACCGGCAAGGCGCGGACCCCGGTGGTGCACAAGAAGGGCTGCCAGGAGATGGAGGGTTGGGCTGCGCTCGACTACTCCCGGCAGCGCAAGACCCTCAAGAACGGCGACTACGACCGGCAGGCGAACCAGCAGCAGCTGATCAAGGCGATGGCCAAGAAGGCCACCGAGGGCGGGATGTTGTCCAACCCGGCCAAGATGAACAACCTGATCAAGGCGGCGGGTAAGGCGTTCGTGCTGGACACCGGCGGTGTGCCGATCGAGGACTTCATCTTCACCATGCGTGGGGTCACCGGCAACGAGCTGTCCATGCTCAAGACCAACAACGGCACCTTCCACGCCAACGGCAACAACACCGAGGGCTTGAGCGAAGAGACGATGGACATGTTCCGGGCCGTCAAGCAGGACAAGCTCGCCGAGTTCGTCTTCACTCACCCCGAGGTGATCTCCACCCGTAAGTGAGACGGGAGTCGAGGAAAGCCAGCGACGGCCTCGTCACCGCCCGTAGCCTGACGTGAGCAGGTTTCACGTATCGGCTGCGGGGAGGCGGTCACGTCCAGGTGGGGACGGAACGCAGCGGGCCGGGCCGGAGAGGTCCCGTCCGCCCGGTCACGTCGCGCCCGTGGTTCGCGGATCATGCTCGGCGTCGGCCTGGCACTCGTCCTGCTGTCCGGGCTCGCCGCAGCCGGGCTCAAGATGCTCAGCCACCGGTACGACCGCACGGTGACCAAGGAGCAACTGCTCGACCCCGACGCCCGCACCGCCCGCACCGACCTGGACGGGCCGCTCAACTATCTCCTGGTCGGCTCCGACCGACGCCCGGGCGAAACCGGCCCGGACCAACGCTCGGACACCATCCTCATCGTGCACGTCCCCGCCGGGCAGCGGGAGGCGTACCTGGTCTCCATCCCACGTGACCTGCTGGTCGCCATTCCGCCCGCGAACGGCTTCGGCGGCGGTCAAGACAAGATCAATGCGGCGTACGAGCACGGCGGCGGCGGGCAGGCCGGCGCCCAACTGCTCTCCGCCACCCTGAACAGGCTCACCGGCATCCGGTTCGACGGTGCCGCGCTGATCGACTTCTCCGGCTTCCGGAAGGTCATCGACCTGCTCGGCGGGGTGCAGATGTGCGTGGACACCGAGGTGCGCTCGATCCACACCAACCGGGTCTTCCCCACCGGATGCCAGCAGATGGACGGGGCGAAGGCGCTGGACTACGTACGACAGCGCTACGACCTGCCCGGCGGCGACTACGACCGGCAGCGCCACCAGCAGCAACTGCTCCGGGCGATGCTGGACAGCGCCGGCAAGGCCGACCTGCGCAGCAACCCGGTCAAGCTGGACCAGGTGCTCCGGGCGGTGGGCAGCTCGTTGACCGTCGACACCAACGGCGTACCCCTGGAGGACCTGCTCCTCGCGCTGCGCGCGCTGCCGCCCGACGGGATGCGCGGCGTCCAGGTGCCGTCCTCCCCGCAGATGATCGACGAGGTCTCGTACGTGGTGCTGGACAACGGGGGCAACGGACTCTTCGAGGCGGTTCGCGGCACACGGGTGCCGGCGTGGGCCCAGGCCAACCCCCGTTGGGTGACCCGGTTGTGACCGTGCTGACGGCCGGGTCGGTGCCGAACCGGCCGCTGAGGATCTAGTGTTGCTTCCTGTGTTCGGACCCCAGGTTCCCACCGTGCCCGTGACCGAGATCGCCGACGAGACCTACCTGCTGGATGTGCGGGAGGACGACGAGTGGGCGGCCGGCCATGCTCCCAACGCCCACCACCTGCCGATGATGGAGCTGCCGGCCCGGCTCGCGGAGGTGCCCACCGACCGGGACGTGGCGGTCGTCTGCCGCTCCGGCGGGCGTTCCGCCCAGGTCGTCGCCTACCTCATCAACAACGGCTGGGAGCAGGTGCGAAACGCCGACGGCGGGATGCGCCAGTGGGCTGCGGTCGGCCGACCGGTGGTCGACGCGAACGGGCAGCCCGGCCAGGTCATCTGAGGCGGCCGGAATGGGCGGGCCACTGGTCTTCGCGCACCGCGGTGCGTCGTACGACCTTCCCGAGCACACCCTCGCCGCGTACCTGCGCGCTCTCGACGAGGGCGCCGACGGCCTGGAGTGCGATGTCCGACTGACCCGGGACGGGCACCTCGTCTGCGTGCACGACCGACGACTCGACCGGACCAGCAACGGTCGCGGTCTGGTCAGCGCGCGTACGCTCGCCGAGCTGGATGCGCTCGACTTCGGCTCGTGGCATCCGGGCAGCGCGCCGAGCGGTGACCTGCCGCCCGACGAGTCGCACACCCGGCTGCTGACCCTGGCGCGGCTGCTGGACGCGGTGCTCGCCGCCGGCCGGCCGGTCCGGTTGCTGGTGGAGACGAAGCACCCGTCCCGTTACGGCTCGAACGTGGAACGGCGACTGGTCAGCCTGCTGCGCCGGTACGGGCTGGCTGATCCGGCGCCGGACGACCCGGTGCAGGTGACCGTCATGTCGTTCTCCCCGCTGGCGCTGCGGCGGCTCCGCGAGCTGGCTCCGACGCTGCCGACGGTGTTGCTGCTGGAGGTGCTGCCGCGCTGGCTGCGGCTGGGCCGGCTGCCGTTCGGCGCCCGCGTCGTCGGGCCGAGCATCGGCCTGGTCCGGGGCCGCCCGCAACTGCTGCCCGCACTGAGCGCGGCCGGCAACCAGGTGTACGTCTGGACGGTCAACGAACCGGCCGACCTGGAGCTGGTGTTGGCCACCGGGGTGGACGGGATCATCACCGATCGGCCGGCGTACGCCCTGGCCCGGCTGGACCGCTGACCGGCGGCCCGGCGCCCGGTCTGCGCGGACCCGAGCAGGCCCACCGGGCGGGGGTGCGCAAATCGGGGTCGGCGGGGCAGACTCGGCACATGCCGGAGCGTATTGATTTCCCCGCTCTCATCGCCGGCCACACGGTCGTGATCGAGATGATCAATTCTGGGGATGCGGGCCTGCCGGTCCTCACCCAGCTGCTCCGGGTGGCCCAGCCGGCACTCGGCGCGACCGGTATGGCGTTCGTCGAGTTCGGGCCGACCGGCGGTCGCGTGATCGCCGCGACCGGCGCGGCGGAATGGGCCCTCGGCCGTCCGCTGGCGGCCGACGACCCGGACACCGTCTGTCTGCTCTCCGGGCCACGGGTGCGCCAGGTCCGGGTGGGCGACCTCAACGGCAAGTTGGCCGGTGAGCTGGCGGGCAGCGGTCTGCGCCGGATGGTGGTCTCGCGAGCCGAGATCGGCGGCCACACCGTCGGGAGCATGCACGCGCTCTACCCGGGCGACGACGAGCCGGGCGCCGAGCAGCAGGGGGTCGTCGGCTACCTCGCGTCCTGCATCGGGCACATGTACGGCGACCAGGGCGGCCTGCCGGTGCACGGCGACGGCCCGGTGGTGGCGGCACTCGCCGACGGGCTGGCCGTCGTGGACCGGGACGGGCACGTCCGACTCTGGAACCCGGCCGCCGCCCAGGTCACCGGCCGGTCGGTCGAGCAGGCGCTGAGCCGCCCGTTGCCGTTCCCGCTGCCGCCCTCGGGCCAGGTGCGGGACCACCGGATGCCGGACGGCCGCTGGCTACGGATCACCTCCGGCGAGCTGCCCGGCCCCGGCACGTTGCGGGTGGTCACCTTCCGCGACATCACCGATCAGCAGCGCCGCGACCACGACCGGGAGCTGTTCGTCGCGGTCACCAGCCACGAGTTGCGTACCCCGGTCACCGTGATCAAGGGGTACGCGGACACGCTCACCGACCACTGGGAGTCGCTGACCGAGGTCGACCGACGGCAGGCTGCCCGGGTGATCGGTCAGCGCGCCAACGAGTTGGCCCGGCTGGTCGACCGTCTCCTCTCCTCGGCGGCCGAGGCGGGGCCGGGGGACGACCCACCCACCCCGTTCGACCTCGGCGAGGCGCTGCGCTCCGCCGTCCTGGACCTGCCGGCGGAGTTGCGTCGCCGGCTGGTGCTCGGCCTCCCGACCGATCTGCCCAAGGCGCTCGGCCATCGACCCAGCCTGGCCACCGTGCTGACCGAGTTGACGACCAACGCCGGCAAGTACTCGGCACCGGATTCGCCGATCGAGATCACCGCCTCGGTCGACGGTCAACTGGTGGCGTTCCGGGTCAGCGATCGGGGCATCGGCATTCGACCGGAGCACGTGGAGCGGGCGTTCGACCGGTTCTGGCAGGGCGAGTCCGGCGACCGACGCGGCTACCCGGGGGCAGGGCTGGGCCTCTATCTCGTCCGCCGAATCGTTGAACAGCAAAATGGATGGGTATCCCTACGTCCAAGGACCGGCGGCGGTACGGTCGCAGAGGTGCGGCTACCGCGCGGTTGACCGAGGGTGGCGCGACGTGGAGGCGACGGTGGCAGCGGCAGCGAGGGAGCGGGCGTGGTGCGTGGTGGTTCCCCATCACCCGGCCGGCGCACGGCTGGCCCGGCACCGGCTCGCCGGTGAGCTGGCGGATGTCGTACCCCCGCCGCTCCTCGCGGATCTGATCGCGGTGCTCGCGGAGCTGGTGGGCAACGCGGTGCGGCACGCGCGGCCCCTGCCTGGCGGGGTGGTCCGGGTGGCCTGGGGGCTGCGGCCCTCGGCCGAGGGCCCACGGATTCAGCTGCGGGTCACCGACGGCGGCGCGAGCACCGGGCCACGGATCCGCACGGCCAGCCCCGACGCGGCCGACGGGCGGGGGCTGCACATCGTGGCCGGTCTGGCCACCCGCTGGGGCGTCGAGCGGGACGGCATGGGCCAGCGCGTCTGGGCGGAGTTCGACCTGGCGCCGACACCCCGACCCCACCTGGTGCCAGCGGGCTGAGTGCGGCTCGGGCGGGTCCCGCTCACGGCGAGCCGGTCGGGGCTCTAGGCTGTGACGCCGTGAGCAAGCGTCGAAAGAGCCAGCGCACCGCCGCCGACACCGCCCCCCGCCGAGACAAGGTGCGGGACGTCTTCGTGCCGCGTCCCTTCGACGGGCTGGTCGACGAGCCCGAGTGGATCGCGCTGCGCGAGTTGGTGCCCGCCGCCTCCGCGCCGCTGAGGCTGGCACCCGCCCTGGTCGAGGAGTTCGGTGACCGGTCGGCGACGCTGGCAACGGTGCTGCCGATGGCCGCCCCGGCGATCACGAAGCCCGACGGTCGGGTGCTCATCGGTCTCCAGCGCCACCAGCAGTCCGGTGACGTCTCCCGGGACCTGGCCGAGGCGTTGCTCTGCGCGCTGCGGACCGAGCCGGGCGCTCAGGTGACCGTGCCGCCGCTACCCGGCCCCGGCCCCCGCCTGCAGGACATCCTGGTGGACGGGCCGCTGGAGATCAGCATGCACGAGGGTTTCGAGTTCTGGCTCGACCCCGGGGCCGCCGACGATCCGACCGTCCAGGCGTCGCTGGAACGGGCGAACGCGGCCATCTACCCGACGGTGCGGCTGACCGCGGCGAAGGCCGCGTACTGGTGCCAGGTCCCGGAGAAGGCACACGTGCGCTGGGTGCTGCCGGACGACGAGGACGCCGCCCTGGACGCGCTGGCGCGGCTCGGCGCGGCCGGCACGTTGACGCTCGGCGAGCAGACCAAGTTCGCCGGCATGTTCCGCGCGCACGGTCGGCTGGTGCCGGTCTGGGACCTACCGGAGGAGACTCCGGCGACCGAGTGGGAGGAGCCGGTGGCGCAGTTCGCCAAGCGGTACGCCGAGGCTCTCACCGCCACCGACCCGCTCGACGCTGCCGGCCGCCGGGCCCGCCAGGGGCTGCTCGGCCGCCAACTCACCCTCCGCTGAGGTCAGGAAGGGCCCTTTCCTGGCAAGGGCTCGCGGGTGATCGGGCAGGACATGCAGCGCGGCCCGCCCCGACCGGAGCCCAGCTCTGAGCCGGCGATCGGGATCACCTCGATGCCGGCTCGCTCCAGCTGGGCGTTGGTCTCGGTGTTGCGCTCGTAGCCAACGCAGAGCCGTGGCGCCAGAGCGAGCGTGTTGTTGCCGTCGTCCCACTGCTCGCGTTCCGCGGTGACCGGGTCCAGCCCGGTGTCGATGACCCGGAGCAGGTCGAGGTCCATCGCGTCGGCGGCGGCCCGCAGGAACGGCGCGGGCCCGTCCACCCGCGGGTCCTCACCGTCCGCGCCGGCGATCACCGTGTACGCGGACAGTGTGCTCGCGATGTTGGGATACATCAGTACGGCGTCCACGTCGACCATCGTGCAGACGGTGTCGAGGTGCATGGTGGCGCGCTTCTGGGCGATCGGCACCACCAGGATGGTGTGGGCCAGGCCGGCGGCGAAGACCTGCCGACCGAGGCGCTCGGCGCCGGCTGGCGTGGTCCGCTCGCCCACCCCGACGGCCAGCACCCCGGGTGCGAGCAGCAGCACGTCCCCGCCCTCCAGGTGCTCAAGGTTCGGGCGGTAGACGAACTCGGTGCCGGCGAAGCGTGGGTGGTGGCGGTAGATGGCGTCGGTGAGGGTGGTCTCCCGGCGGCGGGCCGGCATGGCCAGGCTGGTGACACCGACCCGATCGCCGATCCACAGCGACGAATCGCGGGTGAACAGCAGGTTGGGTAACGGATCGATAACAAAGTCGTGTCGATCCATCAACGTGTAGACCAACCCACCCGGCCGCTCCGAGCTGATCCGAAGCTCCTCGTGGGCCAGCCCGGCGGTGAGCACGTCGGCCAGGGCGGCCGGGTCGAGATAGGAGAGGTGGTCGGCGACGCGGGCCCGCAGGGTGTCGCCGAGCCGCCGAGAACGCAGCACCTGCTCGATGAGCTCGGTTCGGGCGTCCGCGACGGCCAGCGTCTCGGTCAGCAGGGTCGCCAGGTAGAGCACCTCGACCCCGCGCTCGCGCAGGGCGGCGGCGAACGCGTCGTGCTCCTCCTGGGCGCGCCCGACCCAGGGGATCGCGTCGAACAGGAGAGAGTCGTTGTTGCGCGGGGTGAGCCGGGCCAGTTCGGGGCCGGGCCGGTGCAGCAGTACGGTGCCGAGCCGGCCGACTTCACTGTCGACGTAGTGGGTCACTCCCGCAGCGTAGGGCAGGGTTTGGCGGCATCCGAGAAAAGAACTGTGGATGAATATGGCATTCATCCACAGTCACTCCGGCGTTCCGGCTTGCCGAACACCGGTAGTGGCAACGTAGGGTAGTGAGGACATAACTTCGAGGGACCTTTTGCCGGAGGTCGCGATGACTGTCTTTCCCGCACGACGAGCCGTACCGTCCGCTCGGGCACTGCCGCCCGTCGCGGTGCCACACCCCCGCGTCGAGTCGCCGGGGGTTCTCGAACCAGTCCGTCCGACACCGCTCGAATGGGCGCGCCGCCGTCGGGCCGAGCGGGGTGCCCGCCGCCTGGAGGCGGCCGGGGCGCGGGCGCTGGGCCAACTCGACCACCTCGGGCCTGCCTGGCACGTCATCGAGTGGCCGCGCACCGACGTGACGGACGTCCTCGACCGCGGTCACGACGATCGCGCCGGGTTCCTCGCCATCGGGCCGAGCGGCCTCTTCGCCGTGACCATCGCCGACCACGGCCGGGCCAGGGTGCTCGTCGCCGGGGACGTCGTGCAGATCAACGGCAAGCGGCCTCCGTACGTGGCCGAGTCCCGCCGCGACGCCAAGCGGGCCAGTAAGGCCCTCTCCGACGCGGTGGGGCTGCCCGTTCCGGTGACGCCGGTGCTGACCTTCGTCGGCTCCGGCGTGATCAGTGTCTACGGCCTTCCAAAGGACTGTCTGATGGCCACACACCGGGAGCTGGACCGGCTCCTCGTGGCCGGTGGCAGCCGGATCAGCCCTGCCACGGCCGAGAAGCTTTCCCGGGTCGCGCAACACCCCGGCACCTGGCTGAACGGCACGTACCGTCCAACCGCCGACTACCGGTGGTATGACGAGGGCCGAACGGCCGCTGACAAGCAAGCCCACCACCGGTAACGTCACCGGCGACGCCACGCGGCTCCGGTCCCCTCTCCACCTCACCGGTCCCCGCGCCGTCATCGGCCGCCCCGGTTCAGGCCGCGCGGCCCGGTGACCCGGTGCGCTCGGTGATTCCGTCGGCGACCCGCTAGCGTGGACAGTCGATCGGTGTACATAGGAGGCGCGGTGGCCCACGTCGAACTTTCGCTCTCGGAAGCGTTCGTGCCGGCGGCGCGGGCCTCGACAGAGCCGGAGTCCGACAACGTCGGTCAATGGTCCTCGACGGTCTCCCGGGCCGATGAGCCCTGCCTGCTGATCGACGCCGACACCCGGGTGGTGGCGATCTCCACTGCCGGGTGCGAGCTGCTCTGCCTGGGCGAGCCGGGTGGCCTTATCGGGCGACCGCTGCTCGATGGCGGGCTGCGCCTCCTCGATTTCACCGCCAACCGGGGCGAGCTGACCGAGGCCGAGGCCGACAAGATCCCGCCCCTGCTGGCGCTCACCTCCGGCCGACTCGCCCGCGGGCTACTCCGCGTGCAGGCCGCCTCGGCGAACAGCTCCGACGCGACCGTCGACGCGATCTCCACGCCGGTGCTCACCGATGGTGCCGTCGCCGGCTCACTCACCTTCTTCTCCGAGGTCTGACCTGCGGCGGAGTGTGTCCTTCGCCGCACACCGCGTTGTTGGGATGGCCCACGCGAAGGCCGTAAGGTGCCCTCATGCTCGATATCGCTCTGCTGCCGGGGGAATACGCTGTGTGCCGGTTGACCGCCGGCGCCACCCTGCCGTACGCCTTGTCGAGCGGGCTGCGCGGCACTGACGTGGTCACGGTGAGCTGGACGGCCGACGGGATCTCCGTGATCTGCCCGACCGACCGGGCCCCGACGCACGCCGTGGTGGAGACCGCTTGGCGCTGCCTACGGGTCAACGCCCCGGCGGAGTCGGCCAGCACCGGCAACCTGGCCGCGCTCGTCGACCCGCTCGCCGAGGCACGGGTCAGCGTGGTCACATTCTCCACCTTCGACACCGACTACCTGCTGGTGCCGGCCGTCCGGCTGACCGAGGGCACGGCCGCGCTGCAGCGCGCCGGGCACCGCGTCATCGGCTGAGCTTCACCCGACCGGCCGCTCGCCCTACGATGGGCTCGGCCAACCCCGGCCGTGAAGAATTCTCCGATGTCCCGAGGATCGGCCCGTGCCGTTCACCCCGCCCCGCCCCGCGTCTCCCCCAGCGCGGACGACGAGCCACATCCCACCGATGACCCGTGACCCGGCGGGCGATCTCGTCCCCGCACGGCCTACGGCCCGGATCCTGCCGGTGGCTCTCGCGTTGCTCACCGTCGCGGCTCTCGCCGGCTGTGGCGCCCCACCTGGGCTGGATGAGCCGACTGCCGTGCCGACCCGCACCGCAGCCCCGACGGCACCCAACCCGAGCACCGCACCCACCACCCCGCCAACCACCGCACCGCCACTCGGTACGGTCACGCCCACTCCGGACGCCGGGCTGGTCGCTACGGCCTGCCGGAACGGGCCGACTGGGCAGCGGGTGGTGCAACTGCTGCGCGGCCGTGCAGGAGTGCTTCCGGCCAACGTCCGGGTCCAGGTCCACACCGGGCCGCTCTGCGCCGCTGACTGGCAGTACACCGTGCTGGAGGTGACCGGGCACGAGGAACTCCAGGTGGTCACCCGGGGCCAGCCCACCGCGCCGACGCTGGTCACCGCCGGCACCGACGTCTGCACCATCGAGGTACGCGCCACCGGCCCGGCCGGGATCCGCGCCCTCGCCTGCGACGCCGGTCCGGCCGCCCAGCCGGGTGCGTAGGCTGATCGACATGCCGGGAACACCGCCAACGCGCTTCGTCTACCTCGGGCCAGAGGGCACTTTCGCCGAGCAGGCCCTGCGCTCCGTCCCCGCCGCTGAGCGCGGCAGCCGTACGCCTGCGCGCAGCGTCGGGGAGGCGCTCGACAGCGTCCGAACCGGGGACGCCGACGCCGCGCTGGTGCCGTTGGAAAACTCGATCGGCGGCGCGGTGGGCGTCACTCTGGACGAGATGGCCGAGGGCGACCCGTTGGTGATCACCCGGGAGGTGATCCTGCCGGTGGAGTTCGTGCTCGGCGCCCGTCCCGGCACCTCGCTGACGTCGATCCGCACCGTGGCGGCCCATCCGCAGGCGTCCACCCAGTGCCGGGGGTGGCTGCGCGACCACCTGCCCGACACCGTGGTGGTCGACGTGCTCTCCAACGGCGCAGCCGCCGCTGGTGCCGGTGCCGGTGAGTACGACGCGGCGATCTGCGCCCCGATCGGCGCGACTCGGCACCGGCTCGCGACACTCGCCGACAAGATCGCCGACCACGCCGACGCGGTGACCCGGTTCGCGCTGGTGTCCCGCCCCGGGCCGCCCCCGCCACCGACCGGCGACGACCTCACCTCGCTCGCGGTCTACATCGCCCACGACCGGGTCGGCGCGTTGCTGTCCGTGCTGATGGAGCTGGCCGTGCGCGGGGTCAACCTGACCCGGATCGAGTCCCGCCCGACCGGCGAGGCGCTGGGGCGGTACGTCTTCTTCCTGGACTGCACCGGGCACGTGGCCGACGTACGCCTGGGCGAGGCGTTGCAGGGGCTCCGCCGGGTCTGCGCCGACGTCCGCTTCCTGGGCTCGTACCCCCGGCACCGGTGGTCCGTGGCGGCGGGCGAGCGGCCGGTGCCCGCGCCGGCGGGCCTCTCCGACGTCGACTACGCCGACGCGGCGGCCTGGCTGGCCCGGCTACGCACCGGCGACTTGACCTGATGCGGCGGGGCGCTCCCGGCGTCCGGGAGCGCCCGCACCGCTGGGGTCAGCTCAGCAGACCGCCGAGCAGACCGCCCTCCTGCTGCTGCTGACCGCTGCCCATGATCGGCGGCTCCTCGGACGGCTGCACCACCACGAAGCCCTGGCCGGCGAAGCTCATCGTGAACGACTCACCGGTGCGGCGGCCGAGCAGCGTGCCGAGGCCGAGCTGCTCGGCACGGTGGTAGCCGGTCTGGAGGTTGGCCGACCAGCAGACCGCGGCCTGCGGGTCGACGTACGTCGGAGCGTCCACATTGAGCACGACCGGGGTGCCCCTGGTGGTGATGGCGATCCGCCCGTAGCCGCTGAACACGCAGTTGAACAGGCCGGACGAGGAGGCCATGCCGGCGCCGCCGACCATCCTGATGTCGTACTGGAGGGTCGAGTCGAAGGCGAGCACGCTGGAGCCGTTGATGGAGAGCGCGTCGCCTGGCTCCAGGTCGATGATGTGCACGTCCTTGGCCAGCTCGGCGAGGAAGACGTCACCCTGGCCGGAGACCTTCATCAGCGGGACACCCTCGCCGGTGAGCTTCTGCTTGAGGAACTTGCCGAGCCCGCCCGAGCCCAGCGCCTGGAACTGCACGTTCCCCTGGTAGGCGACCATCGACCCGACCCGGGCCATTGCCTCGCCGTTGAGCTCGATCTTCAACATCTTGGAGCTTTGCAGCCGCATGCCGGGCTGCGCGGACTCCTTCTCCAGATTCTCCGAGGAGAACAGCTCGCTGCGCATGAAAGGGTGCCTCCTGAAAGGGTTGCGGTCGCTGCACCGAAGGTAGGCGACCAGGGCAACCACGGGCCATCGGCCGAGCGGCGCGGCGCGCTCTGATTGGCGCTGACCGGTGGGGCTCAGCCCCAGCCCAGCGCGTGCAGCCGCTCGTCGTCGATGCCGAAATGGTGGGCGATCTCGTGCACCACGGTCACCGCTACCTCATCGACGACATCGTCGTCGTTGTCGCAGATCCGCAGGATCGGGCGTCGGTAGATGAAGATCCGGTCCGGCAGGACGCCGGAGTAGTCCCAGCCACGTTCGGTGAGGGCGTGGCCTTCGTAGAGGCCGAGCAGGTCGGGCTCGCCCTGCGGCGAGTCGTCCTCGACGAGGATCACCACGTTGCTCATCAGGCCGAGCAGTTCCTCGGGCACCTCGTCGAGGGCTTCGCCGACCAACTCTTCGAAGCGCTCGCGGGTCATCTCCACCGGCATCTCAGCCATTCTGCCCGATGCCGGAGGCGGCCCGTACGGTCACGACGCACCGCTGACCGGTTCGCGCGTCCACGGAGAGAGCGACCGCCCAGGGCGGGCGGGAACTCTGTCCGTGGACGGGCGGTGTGGGTCGACCGACTCAGGAAGCCAGGCGGGCGCTGAGGGTGATCTCGGCACCCGGCGAGAGCAGGCGGGAGATCGGGCAGTTGGCCTTGGCGGCCTCGGCGAGCTTCTGGAACTCCGCGTCGTCGATCCCCGGGACCTGGCCGACGGTCTCCAGGTCGATCCGGGTGACGGTCATCCCGGCGTCGGTCTTGTCCAGGTGGACCTTGGCGGTGGTCTCCACCGAGGTGGCCGTCGAGCCAGCGTCGGCAAGCGCCTTCGAGAACGCCATCGAGAAGCAGCCGGCGTGCGCGGCGGCGATCAACTCCTCGGGGTTGGTGCCCTCGCCCTCCTCGAAGCGCGACTTGAAGGAGTAGTTGCCCGACAGACCGCCCTTTCCGGTGCGGACAGTGCCGGCGCCCTCGGTGAGATTGCCCTGCCATTGTGCTGAAGCGGTACGGATTGGCATGAGGAGAACGCTAGCGGAAAGGTGACCGCCGAGCGACCGACCGGCACGCACGCCGGCCCTGCGATCCCTGTCACCACCAGTCGGCTGTGCCATGATTCGACCCAGGTCCGTGACCGGCGGAAGGATGGCCGATGCCCGAGGAGCTTCCAATCCCACGGCAGGGCGACCGGTCCGAGGACCCGGCCGTGATCGAGTGGGGTGCTGCCGACCCGACCCCCCGGAGCCGCTTCGGCTGGTCCCTGGCCGGCTTCACGCAGGACCCTCGGCTGCCCCTGCTGCTCGCCGGCCTGGGCGCGGTGGCCGGGGTCGCCTCGCTGGTAGGCGAGTGGCAGGTGATGACTCTGCCCAACGAGGGACCCGACGGCATCGGCACGATCAAGGTGCCCGCCGGGGTCTCCGAGGTCGGCGGCTTCGGGGTTGGTTACCTGGTCGGGCTTCTCGGCCTCGTCTGCGTCGTGGCGCTGACGCTGCGGGGCACGGCTGCCGTGCGGCCGAACGCCCGGCTCGCTGGTCTCACCTTGGCCGGTGCCCTGTTGGCGCTGCTGGTCGCCGCAACGGCCACCCTCAACGATCCCAGTCAGCGAAACTTCTTCTACGCGCCTGAGGACGGCTTCCGGGCCGAATACGGACGCGGCCTGGTGATGGCGTTCGTCGCCTGCGTGCTCCTCGGAGCGGCTCTGTGGTTGGCCCCGGCCGCACCGCCCGGTGCGCTGGCCGGCCCACCGGAGGACGACCGCCCCGGGGACGAGTCAGCGACACCGACCTGGCGCCGTCGCCGGGACCGCGACCCCGTCGAGGAGGGCGGCCTGTCCGCCCCGGCCGACCTCACTGTCACCCCGGCCGCCCCGTTCGCCCGCCCCGAACCCCCCTCCTGAGCCGACCCCCAAACCTGAACCCCACCCCCGCCCTCTGCGCCGATCTTGCACTTCCTGCCTCGACAAATACCCGCATTCCGCGCGTAACGGCAATCGAAAGTGCAAGATCGCGTGGGGGTTGGGGGCGCCAGCCTGGTGGTGCCCGATTCGCCTGGAAGCCATGGTTGCGACCCGTTGCGCGAGGTATGGTTGCTGCCCGCCGTCACGCCGGGTCTCGGCTTCTCCGACCGCACGGCAGGCTGCGACGGCGGCGGGCGAAGGAGGAACGATGACCCGCCCGGGACTTCCCAAGCTGATCGCGACCGACCTCGACGGGACACTGGTCCGCAGCGATGAGACCGTCTCCGCGTACACCCATGGGGTGCTCGACCGGGTGCGGGCCGCCGGAATTCCGGTGGTCGGCGCGACTGGTCGCGGCCCTCGGTTGACCGAACTGACCCGCAACGACATCCGCGCCGCCGACTTCCTGGTGATGGCCGGCGGCGGACGGGTGGTCGACCAGAGCGACCCGACCGGCCCGCTGGTGCTCCGCGATGAGCGGCTGCCCGCCGAGGTGCTGGCCCGGCTGCTCGCCGACCTGGAGGCCGAGGTCGGCCCGCTGACCGTGATGGTCGAGGCGTCCGACGAGCACGACGCCCCGCTGTGGGGCGACTACCACGAGAGTTGGCCCTACCAGGACCGGTTCGAGGCGCGTAGCCGTGCGGAGTGCCTCTCCTGCGACGTGATCAAGGCGTTCGCCCGGACCGCCGACCACCACGTGGACGAACTGCTGGCGGTGGCCCGCCGGATCGTCCCGCCGCAGGTCGCCACGCTCACCCAGGCCGGGCTCGGCTTCATCGAGATCTGCCCGCCCGGCGTGGACAAGGCGAGCGGGCTGACCGTGGTGGCGCAGACCCTCGGGGTCGACCCGGCCGAGGTGCTGGTCTTCGGCGACATGCCCAACGACCTGCCGATGTTCGAGTGGGCCGGCTGGTCACGGGTGGCGGTCGCCAACGCGCACCACGACGTGCGGGCCGCCGCCGACGAGGTGACCCTGCGCAACGACGACGACGGGGTGGCGGTGTATCTGGACCGACTACTCTCCCGGTGATGGGAGAGACACCCCGGCTCATCGCCACTGACATCGACGGCACGCTGATCCGCGACGACCACACGGTCAGCCCACACACCGCCGACGTGCTCGCGCGGATCTCCGCGCAAGGCACGCCGGTCGTGTTGGTCACCGGCCGTCCGGTCCGCTGGCTCAAGATGGTGTACGACCAACTGGCCGAGCCTCTGCCGGCTGTCTGCGCCAACGGGGCCGTGGTCTACGACCCGTTCACCGACGAGGTGCTGCGGGCCGACCCGCTCGCGCCGCAGCACCTGGCCGAGGTGGCCCGGAGGCTGCGCGCCGAGGTGCCCGGCATCAGCTTCGCCGTGGAGATCCTGGACAGCCGGGAGATGCGGCACGAGGCGCATTACCCGCTGCGTTGGGACGTCGACCCCGAGGGCATCCGACCGATCGAGACGCCGGAGGAGCTGCTCTCGGTGCCGGCGGTAAAACTGCTCGCCCGGGCCGGCGAGCAGGACCCGGACGTGTTCGTCGAGCTGATCGCCGCAGCGGTGGCGGGGCTGGCCGAGGCGACACACTCGTCGTCCTCCGGCCTGGTGGAGATCTCCGCGGCCGGGGTGACCAAGGCGGCCGGGCTGGCCTGGTACTGCGACCGACTCGGGGTCAAGGCGGCAGACGTGCTGGCCTTCGGCGACATGCCCAATGACGTGCCGATGCTGAGCTGGGCCGGGCGTGGCGTGGCGGTTGCCAACGCGCACCGCGCCGTCCTGGCGGTCGCCGACGAGGTGACGACGGCGAACTCCGAGGACGGCGTGGCGGCGTACCTGGAGAAGGTCTTCGGGGTGGGCTGATCGGGCCGGTCAGAGGTACTGGCCGGTGTTGTGACCCTCACCGCCGCCCGGCTGGCCGATGCCCGGCATCCCGGGCACGATCCCGCCGGGACCGCTGGGCAGCGCCTGCCGGCCGCCGCGCATCTGCTCCAGCTGAACCCGGGCGGCCATCTGCTGAGCCACCAGGGCCGCCTGGATGCCGTGGAACAGGCCCTCCAGCCAACCGACGAGCTGGGCGTGCGCGATCCGCAGTTCGCTCTCGCTGGGGGCCTTGTCCTCGGCGAAGGGCAGCGAGATGCGCTCCAGCTCGTCGCGGAGCTCGGGGGCGAGGCCCTCCTTGAGCTCGACGATCGATCGCTCGTGGATCTCTCGCATCCGGCTGCGGCTGGCGTCGTCGAGAGGTGCGGCCTTCACCTCCTCCAGCAACTGCTTGATCATGCTGCCGATCCGCATCACCTTGGCCGGCTGTTCGACCAGTCGGGTCGGGTCCTCGCCCTGGCCCTCGTCGGTCTGCATCGTGCCGATCGGCCGGCCGTCCGGGCCCACCACCACCACCGTGCCGGAGTGGCCGGAGTCGTCGGGGCCGGGCTCGTCATTCTGTCCAGCGGAGCGCGCTTCGGTCATGGGGTCCATCTTTACCCAGTGGGCGCGACCCATGCCCCCCGGGACCGACTCCCGGGGCTGAACCA
The DNA here is from genome assembly GCF_040607415.1 of Micromonospora sp. NPDC005291. Lineage (NCBI taxonomy): Bacteria > Bacillati > Actinomycetota > Actinomycetes > Micromonosporales > Micromonosporaceae > Micromonospora > Micromonospora sp. NPDC005291. Next base: position 72,818 of record NZ_JBEXGR010000022.1, on the reverse strand, counting down.
CCCGGGCGGGGCGCGCTACCGTCGCGCCATGCCTGTCGACCCGCGTGCCGTGTTGACCCGGCCCGCACCGGAGCCCGACCGGACCGTGGCGTACGGCGACCACCCGGATCAGGTCGCCGACCTACGGCGTCCGGCGGGGACGGGTCCGGCGCGGCCGCTGGTCATCGTGGTGCACGGCGGGTTCTGGCGGGTCGAGTACGACCGGCGGCACACCGACCCGCTGGCCGCGGCGCTCGCCGCTCGCGGCTACCCGGTGGCGCAGCTGGAGTATCGGCGGACCGGGCAGCCGGGAGGTGGCTGGCCGGGCACGTTGACCGACGTAGTGACCGGGGTGGCCGAACTGCCCGTGCTGGCCTCCAAGGCGCTGCCCGGCCGGGTGACCCAGGCCGCGCCGATTCTGATCGGGCACTCCGCTGGCGGCCACCTGGCGCTGTACGTGGCGGCCACCGCCCCGGCGACGGTGGGCGGGGTGCTCGCCCTGGCCCCGGTGGCCGACCTGGGCGAGGCGTACCGACGAAATCTGGACTCGGGCGCGGTGGCCGCGTTGCTCGGCGGCGGCCCGGCAGAGGTCCCGGACCGGTACGCGGCTGCGGATCCGCGAAGATTGGTGCCCATGCAGGCACGGACCGTAGTCATGCATGGTGCAGAGGATCAGCAGGTTCCGGCGGAGATCAGCCGGGACTTCGTCGTGGAAGCTCGTGCCGCAGGATCCGATATCTCCCTTGTTGAACTTCCCGGATGCGAGCATTTCGGGCTGATCGATCCGGAGTCCCCCGCCTGGCCCCGGGTCCTCGATGTATTGCGGTCCCTGCACGATGATCACTAGCCATTGACGCAGCGTCGCGGACCAGGTAGAACGCCGGAGGGGCGGTGTTCTGCCCTGCAACGCTCCTTGGAAGGAACTGGGTGTCACAGATGAATCGCAGACGGGCGCTCCAACTGTTGGCCGCCCTCGGTACCACCGGGTTCGTCGCCGGGTGTGGCTCCGACACCGACGCCCAGCCGACCGCCAACCGCGGCCCGATCAAGATCGGGCTGATCACGCCGAAGAGCGGTGGCTTCAAGAGCATCGGCGACGACATCACCAACGGCTTCCAGCTCTTCCTCGACCTGCACGACCAACGGCTGGGCGGCCACCCGGTGAACCTGCTGACCGCCGACGAGGGTGACACCGCCCAGTCGGGCAAGGCCGCCGTCGATGGCCTGCTCAAGCAAGGCGTGCTGGCGCTCACCGGGGTGGTCAACTCGGCAGTGATGGTCGGCATCCGGGACACCGTGGAGGAGGCCCGGGTCCCGCTGATCGGCTCCAACGCCTCACCGAGCAGCCTGCAGAGCGTCTTCTACATCTGGCGGACGTCGTACGTGCTGGACGAGGCTGGCCGGGCGCTGGGCCGCTACCTGCGTGACAAACTGCCGGCGAATGGCCGCGTCGCGATCATCATGCCGGAGAACGTCGGCAGCACCGACGTGGTGCGAGGCTTCCGGCAGGAGTTCGGCACGGCCGACGCGCGAATCAGCAACCCGGTGACCTACACCAACGCCACCAACACCCCCGGCAAGACCACGTACGCCTCGGACATCAGCAGGGCACTGGCCAAGAGGCCCACCGCGGTCTTCTGCTTCTTCGCCGGGGCGGCTGCCGTGGAGTTCATCAAGCAGCTGCGCGAGGAGTTCTCCGGGCCGATCTACGCACCCGGCTTCCTCACCGAGGGCAGCGTGCTGGAGAACCTGAAGGAGAACGCGCTGGGCATCCAGACCGCGCTGAACTACTCGGCCGATCTGAACAACACGTCCAACCGGGTCTTCGCCTCGGCCTACCGCAAGAAATACCAGGTCACGCCCACCACCTACTCGATGGCGTCGTACGACGCGGCGCAGGTGCTCGACCAGGCGATCCAGCTGACCGGCGGCTCGCCCACCCCGCAGCAGGTCAACCTGGCACTCGGCAAGATCGGCCAGATCGACAGCCCGCGGGGCATCTGGCAGTTCAACCAGCCGCGTACCCCCCAGCAGAAGTGGTACCTGCGAGAGGTGCAGCGCGATGGTCAGGTCATGTCGAACGTGCTGACCAACGAGCTGGCCACGCTGGGCTGAGCGCCCACGCAGCGCGATCAGGGGCCGGTCTCCCAGGTGGGAGGCCGGCCCCTGGCGTACGCGGCGGAGTTCGGCTCAGTGCCGCAGTTCGGCGATGCAGCACTTCACACTGCCGCCGGCCTTCTTCAGCTCGGCCAGTTCGACGGGGACCGGGCTGTAGCCGACGGCCTTGAGCTTGCCGGCCAGCCGGGCGGCCTCGCTGTTGAGCACCACGTTCGCGCCATCGCTGACCAGGTTGAGCCCGAAGGCCAGGGCGTCCTCGTCGTCGGCGATCACCGCGTCCGGGAAGAGTTGCGTGAGCACCCGTTGGCTCGCGGCGGAGAACGCGCCCGGGAAGTAGACGACGTTCGAGTCGTCGATGGCCGCCAGCGCCACGTCCAGGTGGTAGAAGCGGGGGTCGATCAGGCGTAACGACACCACCGGTCGGCCCAGCGCCTCCTGCGCCTCGGCGTGCGCCGGGATCTCGGTGCGGAAGCCGTGCCCGGCCAGGATGAGCCCGCCGTGCGCCTCCGGCACGTACGCGAAGTCGCCCTCGCCCTCGTTGGTCTCGCTCGGTGCGATGAACCGACAGCCCTGCGACTCGTAGAAGGCGTGGTGGATGGCGGCCTCAGCGGCCCGCTGCTCGTGCTTGAACCGTGCGCCGTACACGCTCCCGTCGACCATGAAGGCGCCGTTGGCGGCGTAGACCATGTCGGGCAGGCCCTGCTCGGGGGTGAGCAGGTGCACCTCGTGGCCGAGGCCGACCAGCGTCTCGCGCAGCTGGCTCCACTGCTTGACGGCCAGGTCCCGGTCGACCGGGGTGGTGACGTCCATCCACGGGTTGATCGCGTACTCGACCGCGAAGTGCTCGGGCGAGCACATGAGATATGTCCGCTTTCGCGGGAGTCGCTGCTGGTTCACGGTCACCAAGAGTAGGTACCGTTGAACTTTGGTAACAGCCACAACCGTTGCTTCCCAGAGGCGGAACGTTGCAGATAGACGCGGTAGACCAGCGGATCATTGCGTTACTCGTCGCCGACGCCCGTGCGTCGTACGCCGACATCGGCACTCGGGTGTCACTCTCCGCCCCGGCGGTCAAGCGTCGCGTCGACCGGCTGCGCGCCACCGGCGTGATCAGGGGATTCACGGCTGTGGTGGATCCGGCCGCCGTCGGCTGGACCACCGAGGCGTTCGTCGAGCTGTTCTGCGCCGGCCGGACCACCCCGGCGCAGATCGGCGTGGCCGCCCGCCGGCACCCGGAGGTGGTCGGCGCGTACACCGTCTCCGGGGAGGCGGACGCGCTGGTGCACCTGCGCGCCGCCGACATCGCCCACCTGGAGGCGGCGCTGGAGCGGCTGCGTGGCGAGTCCTTCGTGACCTCCACCCGCAGCACCATCGTGCTCTCCCGGCTGGTCGAGTCTCCCGGCGTCGGGCCCTCCACCCGACCTTGACCTGAAGCCCGGTTCAACAGTTGCAATGGTCGTGGCGTGGCACGACGCCCGCCGTGGCCGAGGGGGACTGCATGCGTGCGATCTGGTTGCGTGAGTTCGGTGGGCCCGAAGTGCTGGTGCCAGGCACCGCACCCGACCCGACGCCCGGCACCGGCCAGGTGCTGATCGACGTGGCGCACGCCAACATCACGTTCGTCGAGACCCAGCTGCGCGCCGGTCGCCCCGGGCCGTTCCGGGTCACCCCACCGCTGATCCCCGGCAACGGTGTCGGCGGGGTGATCTCCGCCGTCGGGCCGGACGTCGACCCGGCACTGATCGGACGCCGGGTCATCAGTGCCACCGGCGGCTCCGGCGCGTACGCCGAACAGGTTGTGGTGGACGCGTCAGCGCCCTTCGAGGTGCCGGCCGGGCTGGCGCTCGACGCGGCGGTGGCGCTGCTGGCCGACGGACGTACCGCCACCCTGCTGGTCGAGGCGGTCGGCGTCCGCCCCGGCGACCGGGTGCTGGTGGAGGCCGCGGCGGGCGGCGTGGGCGGCCTGCTCGTGCAGCTCGCGGCGGCGGCCGGCGCGCGGGTGATCGGCGCCGCCGGCGGGCCCCGCAAGGTGGGCCTGCTGCCCGACCTCGGCACCGAACTGGCGGTGGACTACCGCGTGCCGGGCTGGGCCGAGCGGATCCGGGCTGCGGTGGGTGGAGTCGACGTGGTGTTCGACGGCGTCGGCGGGTCGATCGCCCGGACGGCGTTCGAGCTGCTGACCCCGGGTGGCCGCATGGCCAGCTTCGGGTTGGCCAGCGGCGAGTGGTCCCCGGTGTCGGCGGAGGACGCCACGGCCCGGCAGATCACGCTCGTCCGGTCGGACGCGCCACCCGAGCGGATGCGGGCGTACACCGTTCGCGCGTTGGCGGACGCGGCGGACGGACGCCTGCGACCGCTGATCGGCCAGCGCTTCCCGCTGGAACGCGCCGCCGACGCGCACGCCGCCATCGAGGCGCGCGCGACGGTCGGCAAGACCCTGCTGGACGTCTCCTAGAGGTACATGCCGGTGCGGTGCTGCGACTCGTCGCGCAGAACCGGCTTGTCGCCCTCGCCGAAGAACCGCCTGCCGCCGAACTCGCCGTGCAACCGGTCGTCCAGCTCGTCGGCGAGACCGGTCATCACCTGCACCGCCAGCATCAGGTGGGTGGCCTGGAAGTTGCGGCCGAAGACCGGGATGGACGCCCAGACCGTGTCGTCGGCGCAGTAGAGGCGGCCGATCGGCATCCGGTTGGTCAGCTCGGACAGCTTGACGTAGAGCCGCTCGGTGGGCTCGACCTCGGTGAGCACCGGGGAGAGGACATCGACCAGGGCGGGATTGTCCCGTACCCGTACGAAGACCATCGCCGAGCCGGCGCGGATGTTGATGTCGCCGTCCGAGTCGATCTGCAACCGGTCGGTGTCGGACTTCAGCATCGTCGACACCACCGTCCGGACCCGATCTGCCAGGTCGAGCACGTCATCCCGCTCGACCTGCGCGGCAGCCGCCTCGGCCAGCGCCTCCTCCAGGTCGTGCTCGACGTCGGCGTCCGGACCGAACTCGCTACGCGCGGTGCCCAGCGGGTCCACGGCCAGCGGCTCGCCTTCGGTGTCGTGCACCACGTAGACGAGGAAGGCCGGGTGCGGGGCGCCGTAGACGTCACGCAGCGTCCGAGAGAGCAGCGCCGCGATCCGGGTCGACTCGGTCGTCGTACCGTCCAGCCCGAAGGAACCGCCAGAGCCAGCGACGACCCCGGGCGGGGACCAGCCAAGCGCGATCATGTCCGCCACCGCGCGGCGGTCCAGCCGGTAGCCCGCCGGTAGGGCGGCGTTGCCGACCGCCCGGGCGGACAACACGCCGTCGCCGTCCACGTCGACGCTGATCGAGTAGACGGCGTCCCCGGTGCCGGAGGCGGTGGGGTCCAGGGTCACCTCGAGGTGCGCGCCGACAGGAAGCTCCCGCAGCCGTACGGCGAGCGCGCGGGCGAACTCCTGCCACGCCTCGGTCACCTTCGCCCGCAGGTCGGTGGTGCTGGGCTCGTCGAGCAAGATCGATTCCGCCGGCTCAGCCGTAGCGCCGGGCAGCTCATCGTGCGGCGCCGAGGGGTGGTCAGCCGTCATGATCGCCTCCGTCCGTCACGATCACCCTACCCACGCCGCCCGGGGGGCCGAATCAGCCCGGACCGGGATCGGACAACAGCGGTCAGGAAACGGTTGGGTCGGCGGGGTCGGCGCCCAGCTCGACCGGCCAGGTGCCCGCCAGCGCACTGAGCCGGGCCGCGGCGTCCGCCGGGTCGGCACCACGGCCCACCGCCAGCCCGAGCAGGTACGCGGTGACCGGCGCACCCGGCCGCAGCACCTGGTGAGCGACGTCGCGGGCCAGGTCGAGCACCGTCGGCACGGGCACCCCGGCCGGGTCGAGGTCCAACTCGGCACACACCGCCGTGACCCAGTCGTCCATCACCGTCATCGCGCCCACTCCTCCGCCCGGCGTACGTCCTCGTCAGTGTCGCAGTCGAACCAGGGCGGCGGGCCCTCGCCAGACCACGGCAACTCCCGCACGACGAGGCCGGCCAGCAGCGCCCGAACCGGAGCCCCGGCCAGGCTGCCGCCCCGCGCGACCGCCAGCCGGTCGAGCCCGGCCCGCAGCGCATCGACCCGCCACACACCGCAGAGCGACTGCCGTCGCCCGTCCGCGTCGACGAAGCAAGCCCCGTCGAGCCGCCGCTCGCCGCTGTCCCCCGCCCGTGCGAGCTCGCTCAGCAACTCGCCGATCGCAGAACGGGTGAGCAGCGGCAGGTCGGCCGCGAGCAGCGCGACGAGGGCCGTGTCGAGATCCAACAGCGCCAGCCCGGCAGCCGCCGCGGCGACCGGCCCTCCGCCGGGCGGATCCTCCCGAGTGACCCGCACGCCCTCCGGAACGGCGTCGGCCAGACCGACCAGCACCCGTGGCGTGGCATCGGCGACGGCGTCCAGCACACGGTCGCGCATCGGCCGGCCACCGACCGGGAGCGCGGGTTTGTCGACCCCGCCCATGCGTCGGGCGGCCCCACCCGCGAGCACCACTGCGGCATACGTCCCCACCCGGCCACGGTAACCGTGTGAACGCCCCGGCGGCGCTCGCTGCCGCGCGCCCGATGCCCGGTGGCCGTGCGGGCGTGCCGGCGCGGGGTGGAGGATGGCGGAATGGGACGGGCAACTGATCGACGGGGCGTACTCCGGATCGACCTGGACGCTGCGACCGCAGGGCGTGGGTCCGTCCGCCGGCCGGACACCCTCGCCGTGGAGGAGCCGCTGGAGATCCGGGTTGGCGCGGCCGGCCCCGGCCGGCGACGGCCCCTCGCCGTCACCATGCGCACCCCCGGCGACGACCTGGACCTGGCCATCGGGTTCCTGTTGACGGAAGGGCTGATCCGGTCGACCGACGATGTGCTGACCGCGCAACTCTGTGCTGGCGCGGAGACGCCGAACACGTACAACGTGGTGGACGTGGTGCTCGCCCCTGGCGTGCCGGAACCAACCACCGACCCGTCCCGGAACTTCTACACGACCAGTTCCTGCGGGGTCTGCGGCAAGGCCAGCATCGACGCGATCCGCACCCGGTCACTGTTTTCGGTCTCGGCCGACCCGCTCAGCGTGCCGGCCGCACTCCTCGCCGAACTGCCCGACCGGCTCCGCGCCGGCCAGCGCGGCTTCGATCGCACCGGCGGACTGCACGCGGCGGGGCTGTTCACCTCCGACGGTGAGCTGGTGGTGCTCCGGGAGGACGTGGGCCGGCACAACGCCGTGGACAAGGTGATCGGCTGGGCGGTACGGGAACGCCGGCTGCCACTGGCCGGGCACCTGCTGCTGGTCTCCGGCCGGGCCAGCTTCGAGCTGACCCAGAAGGCGTGGATGGCCGGCCTGCCGCTGCTCGCGGCGGTGTCCGCCCCGAGCACCCTCGCCGCCGAGTTGGCCGACGAAGCGGGGATGACGCTGGTCGGCTTCCTGCGCGGCAACACGATGAACGTCTACGCGCATCCCCAACGGGTCACAGTCTGACCACCAGCTCGTCCAACAGCCCCAGCCGAATCACGGCGTCGCGGGCCAGCAGGAAACCGGCGATGCCGAGGATCCAGCCGAGCATGCCGCCGGAGTGCCGCGCGATCCAGGCGTTGAGCCGGACCAGCACCGGCTCGACCAGCCTCGGCCACGCCACCCGCGCCCCCAGCAGCAGCACCGCCGGCAGCACCATGACCAGGCAGTAGCCGGCGAGCACCCCCACCATCTCCGCCGCACCGACCCCGGAGGTGGTCAGCAGGCCGACCGCACCGAGGTACGGCAGCATCGTCGCCACCTCCGCGAGCGCGGCGAGTAGCGCCAGCCCCACCAGCCATCGCGTCGAGGAGTCGCCGGCGGTGACCCGGTCCCGCCACCGCAGCACACTGCCGCCGCGCGGGCGTCGTTTGCCGTCGTACCGGAAGCTGAGCGCGAACAGCCCGACCCCGAGAGCGAGTTGCGCCCAGAGCACCGGCCGGTTGTCCATCGCCCCGCCGAGGACGTCGGCCAGCTGGCTGCCGCCCAAGGCGAGCAGCAACCCGACTGCGAAGTAGAAGACGGTGATGGTGCCGAGGTAGACGAGGATCCGGCGGGCGTTGACCGTCCCGGGTGCGAGCAGCAACCAGACCGGGATGAAGAGGGTGCCGATGCTGGTGCTGTCGATCAGGGCCAGGCCGGCGAGCGACAGCAGCAGTCCGACACTCATGTGGGGCATTCACTGGATAGGGGCACCTGATGATTGTTCGGGGACGGCGGCTCCGACGCGTCGGTCGTGAACAGGAGAAACGCGTACATCGTTCGACGGATGCCCTCGTCGGGAAACCGCTCTATCAGCTCCGGGTCCGGATTCGGCGGCTATCGAGCCTGGACCCAGCCGACGAAGCGCTCGGTCAGGCCATCCGGCGGCGTCCCGCCGTACAACTCAGTGAGGTGCTCGGTCGCCTCGGCTTGTAGCGTCTTCAGGTGCTCGACCAGCTCGACGGGGCGACCGCGGTACTGACCGAGCAGGCGCAGTTTCGCAACCGAGCAGGGCCAGGCGATCCCGCAGGTGCGGCAACGCCATGTCGGCTTGAGCAGGGGATGATTTGCGTTGTCGGTCATCGGCCAGCCCGCACTGTCAGTGGCGGGTTCGTGGGCTTCGGCTTGTCCTGCATGGCGTCCCCTCGTCGTTGGGAGGGGCCGCCCCTGAGTGTTCGCTCACTCACGGGGCGGCCCCGGCACGAACGCGACCGCCGGGTCTCGGGTGGTCCCTGCCGGCCGCGCCGTCTCAAGAGGCACACTTCCAAGGGTTGCGAGCCGAATACACTGCGTAGCAATATCTCCTGTGGACGTTTCGGACGTACGGAGGGGTTCCGGATGAACCGTGCAGTCGCTGAGGCCATGTCAGCATCCGGCCTGACAGCGGACAGCCTCGCCGCTCAGATCGGGGTGGACCCGAAGACGGCGGCCAAGTGGGCGAACCCGGGACGGATTCCGCAGACTCGCCACCGGTCGAAGGTCGCGGAGATTCTCCGTCGCGACGAGGGCGACCTCTGGCCCGACCTGTTCAAGCGGCGAGAGCCGGCGTGGTTCCGACCTTGGACGGACATCGAGCGCGAGGCGGTGGGGCTGCGGTGGTACGAATCCGCCGTGTTGCCCGGCCTCCTACAGACCGAGGCGTACGCCCGAGCCGTGTTGAGCAGCGGGCTCTGGGCCGACGACGACCTGGAGGCGCACGTGGAGACCCGCCTTCGCCGACAGGTTGCCGTGTTCGATCGACCGCGTCCGCCGTTGAGCGTCTTCGTGATCGACGAGGCCGCGCTGCGCCGAGGAAGACCGGACATCATGGCCGACCAGCTCGACCATCTGATGGTGCTCGCCGAGCGGCCGGCCGTGATGATTCACGTGCTCCCCCTGACGGCTGGCTTCCACCCCGGTCAGGCCGGGCCGTTCGTCATCGCCAGCACACCCGACGGCGGCGACGTCGGCTACCTCGATGACCAGGCGGCCGGACGCCTCAGTAATGACGTTGCTCCGCTGTGGGCGGTCTGGGATAGCGTGAGGTCGTTGGCGCTACCGCGAGACCTGACCATCGACCTGATGAGAGCGCGAGCATGGATGACCTGACCGGCGCCCGTTGGCGCAAGAGCACCCGCAGCAGCTCGAACGGTGGGGCCTGCGTCGAGGTGGCCGACAACCTGCCGGGCGTCGTGCTCGTGCGCGACACCAAGGACCGGGACGGCGGCACACTGACGTTCGGGCCGGCGGCCTGGGCGGGCTTCGTCAGGCTTGCGAGGGAGATCGGCCCCGTCGGCTAGGGCATGCCCTGTCGATCTTCACGATCGACTCGGGTCACGCCGCTACGATTTCGACGGCACCCTGAGAGATCTTGACGTCGAACTCCATGCCGGTGCCTCTGGAAAGTTTGACGAGCGTCGCGATCGACGGCGGCTGGTCGCCGGACTCCAGTCGCGCGATGACCGACTGGGTCATGCCCACCTTGCGAGCGAGCGCGGTCTGGGTCAGTTCGTTATCGGTGCGGTACTGCACGATACGGAGAGCGACCTCCCGGGCGAAGGCTGTCCGATCCCACTCTGCGCGGAACACCGGGTCCTCACGGCCACGCTCCCTGACGACCTGCTGCGAGGTCTTGAGGTCGGAAATTTCCATCACTCCCCCTCCAGGTCCTTGATCCTTCGCTCTGCGACTGTGACGGCTCGTTTGAAGTCTCGCTGACTGGAGCTGTTCAGGGCCTCCGGGTGATAGAGGCCTGGCCAGGGGCCGTGGCGACTATAGCAACTTTGCGATACGGCTGCGGGGAGTCAGCTGCGGCCGGGCGGCGGCTGGCAACAGGCTTGTCAGCGTCGGCCACGTCGGCTCCGTTTGCGGGGGCGGACCACTCCAGGCATCCCGACCGACGGCCAGCCATCCAGCTCGGACGGGGGCACGCCGCGCCGGAGCAGGTCGTCCAGCAGCACGGCGAGCGAGTAGTCGGGGTGCAGGCTCAGCGTGCGTTCGAGGGCGACCGCCGCCAGCGCCCCGTGCCCCGCGCGCCAGGCCGCGAACGCCAGCAACGCACCCGGCGCGGCGGTCAACTCCGGCTCGGCCCGGCGCAGCACGTCGGTCCAGAGGGCGATGTCCCGGTCCCGACCGTCGGTGCGTTCCCAGGCGTGATCGCGGATCGGCAGGTGGGTCAGCAACAGGCTCAACCAGGCCACCTCGTCGTCGTCAAGCCGATCACCGCGCCGCTGTCGACGCTGGGCCTCGCGAACAGCCACCACCCCGGCGGAGCGCACCGCCCGACCGCCGAGCAGGTCACCTGAGGGCGCCTGCTCGATCAGCTCGGCCAGCCTCAGCTCGGCGCGAGCCGTGGCCGCACTGACCGCGTGCCGGGCAGGCCCGTCCACCGGTGCCACCTGCGCCACGAGGGCGGCCCGGTCGGGGAGAGCCACCTGGCCGGCGAAGACGGCCGAGGCGGTCACCTGGTTGGCCGCCGGGTCGTAGCGCCGCCCCTCGGGCGGGCAGCAGCCCGGCTCGGTGCAGAGATAGGACCACCATCGGCCGTCGGTCACCCGCAGCGCGTCGAGCACCTCCAGGCCGACTCTGGTCAGAGCGGCGCGTACGGCATCCACGCTCGGAGTCACCCGGTCAGGCGGCCCGTAACCCACGACGGTGGCGGCCTCCGCACCCTGCCGGCGGATCACGCCGGCCAGGTGCCGGGCCCGCTCGACCGGATCAGTCGACGGGTCGGGCAGGTCGGCGCGGGCCGCGAAGATGATCTGCCGGCCGAGCAACGCCACGGCGACCACGCTGTCGGTGGGATGAAACCCGAGCAGGTACGGCACAGCGGCGATCAGGTCGGCGGGTGAGCGGACGGCGAGCTGAGGGCGATCGGTCGAGGTCATGCCGGAAGCCTGCGGCGGGTGTGCCCGACCCCGCCGCCCCTGTGGATGACACGCGGCTTATCCACAGTTACTCAGAGTGTTTTGCCTGGTCATCGCAGATCAAGGATGGCTCGATGTGTTCGGGTGGCACCGATGTGTCGTGGGGAGCGGTTACCGTGCGCTGATGGACCTGGCGTACCTGCGCGCACACCCGGCACACCTGCCGACGTTCCGGACCCACCAACGGATCCGGGAGACGCCGGTCGCCGGTGGGAACATCTGCGCCGCGGCCCGGCTGACCCTGGACGACGGTCACTCCGTCTTCGCCAAGTCCTGGCCGGAAGGGGCCACCCGACCGGTGCCGGAGGGCTTCTTCTCCGCCGAGGCGGCCGGGTTGCGCTGGCTGCGGGAGGCCGGCGCGGTCGCCGTACCCGAGGTGATCGTGGCGTTGCCAGACCTGCTGGCGCTCGACTGGGTGGAGCCCGGCGAGCCGACGCCTGAGGCAGCGGAACGCTTCGGCCGGGAGTTGGCCGACCTGCACCGGGCGGGCTCAGCCGCCTTCGGTGCGACCTGGCCCGGTTTCATCGGGGCGCTCCCACAGGACAACACCCCCACCGACGGGCCGTGGTCGACGTGGTTCGCGGAACGACGCCTCGCCCCCTACCTGGCGCGCTCGGTCGACGGCGGTGCGCTTACCAGCGCCGACGCCACGCTGGTCGAGCAGGTGATCGGTCGGGTTAGCGGGCTCGGCGGCGACGAGCCGCCCGCGCGCATCCACGGCGACCTGTGGCCGGGCAACGTGCTGTGGGGCGCCGACGACCGGGCCTGGCTGGTCGACCCGGCAGCGCACGGCGGGCACCGGGAAACGGATCTCGCCCAGCTCGCTCTCTTCGGCGGCATCCCACACCTGGATCGGGCGCTGGCCGCCTATCGCGAGAGTTGGCCACTGCCGGCCGGCTGGCGCGAGCGGGTGCCACTGCATCAACTGCATCTGCTGCTCGTGCACACCGCGCTGTTCGGCGGCAGCTACCGAGATGCGGTCGTCCAGACCGCCGGTGCCGTCCTGGGCCGGGCCGAGCGCGCTACGGTCGACAGATGAGCGTCGCCCCGGGGACCGACGGCGTCCTCGTCGACCGGTACGACCGCGTCGCCCGGGACCTGCGCGTGTCCCTCACCGACAAGTGCAACCTGCGCTGCACCTACTGCATGCCGGCGGAAGGGCTGCCCTGGCTGGCCGGCCCCGAGTTGCTGACCGACGAGGAGATCGTCCGGCTGGTCCGGGTTGCCGTCGAGCGGCTCGGTGTGACCGAGGTGCGGTTCACCGGCGGTGAGCCGCTGATCCGGTCCGGGCTGGTCGACATCGTGACCGCGGTCGCCGCGTTGAAGCCCCGCCCCCGGGTCTCGCTGACCACCAACGGCATCGGGCTGGACCGGCTGGCGCCGGCGCTGAGGTCGGCCGGCCTGGACCGGGTGAACGTCTCTCTGGACACCCTCGACCCGGCCCGGTTCACCCAACTCACCCGTCGTCCCCGCCTGGACGCGGTGTTGGCCGGGCTTGCCGGGGCGGCCGCCGCCGGGCTGAGCCCCGTGAAGATCAATTCTGTGTTGATGCGGGGAGTCAACGAGGACGAGGCGCCGGCCCTGCTCCGCTTCGCCGTCGACCACGACTACCAACTGCGGATCATCGAGCAGATGCCGTTGGACGCCCAGCACGGCTGGAACCGCGACACGATGGTCACCGCCGAGGAGATCCTGACCTCCCTGCGTACCGCCTTCGACCTCAGCCCCGACCCGGCCGAGCGCGGAGCGGCACCGGCGGAGACCTGGCTCGTCGACGGCGGCCCCGCCCGGGTCGGTGTGATCGCCAGCGTCACCCGCCCGTTCTGCGGGGACTGTGACCGCACCCGGCTGACCGCAGACGGCCAGGTCCGCGCCTGCCTCTTCGCAACCGAGGAGTCCGACCTCCGCGCCGCGCTACGCACCGGCGCGGACGACGACGAGTTGGCGCGGCGCTGGCGTGCCGCGATGTGGGGCAAGCGCGCCGGGCACGGCATCGACGACCCCACCTTCCTCCAGCCGACCCGGCCGATGTCCGCGATCGGAGGTTGAGGGCGTGGACATGACGCCATTGACCGTCCGCTACTTCGCGGGCGCCCGCGCCGCCGCCGGGCGCACCGAGGAGGTCGTGCCCGCAGGCCGGTCGCTCGATGACCTCAGCGCCGAGCTGACCCAGCGACACGGCGATCGACTCGCCTCCGTGCTGCGGGTGTCGAGTTTTCTGGTGGACGGCGTCACCTGTCATGATCGTCAGGCACCCCTGCCGGCCGGGGCCACGATCGATGTCCTGCCCCCGTTCGCGGGCGGCTGAGGGAGGCGTACACATGTTGGCGGTTCTGGGGTTCGTGGCTGTCCTGGCACTGGTCACCGGTCTCATCCACCTCTATCTGTGGAAGCGGCTCGTTCGGGACACCACCACCCCGGGCCGTTGGCGGCGGGTCGGCGCGATCGCCGCCGCGGTGTTGGCAGTGCTGGTGCCGGTCACCCTCGCCGGGACGCAGGCCGGGCTCTACTGGCTCGCCTGGCCGGGCTACCTGTGGCTCGCGCTGATGTTCTACCTGCTGGTCGTGCTGGTCGTGCTGGAAGTGCCGATGCTGGTCACCCGACTGGTGCTGCGCCGCCGGGTGGTTGCGGCGGAACCGACCGCCGCCGCGCCCGAGCCGGTGTTGGTCGGCGCAGCCGGGCCGACCGAGCCGCCGGCCGTCGGCGCCGTCGCGGCACCGGACCACGACCCGGCCCGCCGGCTGCTGCTGGCCCGTGGGGCGGCCATCTTCGCCGGCCTCACCGCCACCGGCATCACGGGGTACGGCGTACGCACCGCGCTCGGCCCACCCCAACTGGACCGGGTGCGGATCCCGCTCGCGAAGCTCCCGCGCAGCATGGACGGCCTGCGCATCGCGACCGTCTCCGACATCCACCTCGGCCCACTGCGCGGCCGGGCGCACACCGAGCGGATCGTCGCCGCGATCAACCGGCTCGACGCGGACCTGGTGGCGGTCGTCGGTGACCTGGTCGACGGCTCGGTCGCCGAGTTGGGCTCGGCCGCCGCGCCGCTGCGTGACCTGCGCTCCCGGTACGGCAGCTTCTTCGTCACCGGCAACCACGAGTACTACTCGGGGGTGGAGGAGTGGGTCCAGGAGGTGGACCGGCTCGGCCTGCGGGTGCTGCAGAACAAGCGGCAGGAGATCCAGGCCCGGGGCGGCGTGCTCGACCTGGCCGGCGTGAACGACCTGTCCGGCACGGGCACCGGCCTCGCTGCCGGGCCGGACTTCGCCGCCGCGCTCGGCGACCGTGACACGAGCCGGCCGGTGATCCTGCTCGCGCACCAGCCGTTGGCAGCGGTGGAGGCGGCCACGTACGGCGTCGACCTGCAACTGTCGGGGCACACCCACGGCGGGCAGATGGTGCCGTTCAACCTTGCCGTCCGACTCGAACAGCCGGTGGTCAGCGGGCTCGGGGAGGTCGACGGCACCAAGGTCTACGTGACCAACGGCGCCGGCTTCTGGGGTCCGCCGGTGCGGGTCGGGGCCAAACCGCAGATCACCCTGGTGGAGTTGCGCTCGGCATAGCGGACGTCACGTCCGCGCGTGGCGGCAGGCGGCCGTCGCGGCGGGCGTGACAGGATGCGGCGTGCCCCCGTTCAGCGCCGTACCCCCCGGTGGCCCCACGCCATTCGTCGCGGACCTGCACATCCACTCGAAGTACTCCCGCGCGTGCAGCCGTGACCTCACCACACCGAACCTCGCGTGGTGGGCTCGGCGTAAGGGCATCGGCCTGCTCGGCACCGGAGACTTCACCCACCCCGCCTGGTACGACCACCTGCGGGAGACACTGCGTCCGGCCGAACCGGGGCTCTACCGGCTCGACCCGGAGGCGGAGCGGGACGTCGCCCGCCGGCTACCGCCCCGACTCGCCAGCACGGCGGAGGCGGACCCGGTCCGGTTCATGCTGAGCGTGGAGATCTCCACCATCTACAAGCGGGACGACCGGACCCGCAAGGTGCACCACCTGATCTACCTGCCCGATCTGGACGCGGTGGCCCGGTTCAACACCGCGCTCGGCCGGATCGGCAACCTCGGCTCCGACGGCCGGCCGATCCTCGGGCTGGACTCTCGCGACCTGCTGGAGATCACCCTGGAGGCCAGCCCGGACGGCTTCCTGGTGCCGGCGCACATCTGGACGCCGTGGTTCTCCGCGCTGGGCTCGAAGTCCGGCTTCGACGCGATCGCGGACTGCTACGCCGACCTGGCCGAGCACATCTTCGCCGTGGAGACCGGTCTCTCCTCCGATCCGGCGATGAACTGGCGGGTCGGCAGCCTGGACGGCTACCAACTGGTGTCCAACTCGGACGCGCACTCTCCGCCGGCCCTGGGCCGGGAGGCAACCGTGCTGACCGCTGAACGGGACTACTTCGCCGTCCGGGAGGCGCTGCGGACCGGCGACGGCCTGGCCGGCACCGTCGAGTTCTTCCCGGAAGAGGGCAAATACCACGCGGACGGGCACCGGCTGTGTGGGGTCAGCTGGTCTCCGGAGCGGACCAGGGCCGCTGGCGGGCGCTGCCCCGAGTGCGGCAAGCCGCTCACCGTGGGCGTTCTCAGTCGGGTCGAGGAGCTGGCGGACCGCCCGGAGGGGCACCGGCCGGCGCACGCTCGGGACGTCACCCACCTGGTGCCGTTGGCCGAGATCCTCGGCGAGATCAACAAGGTGGGCGCCCGGTCGAAGAAGGTCGAGGGGCGTCTCAACGAGTTGCTGGCCGCGCTCGGCCCCGAGCTGGAGATCCTCACCACGACACCGCTGACCGACATCGCGCAGGCAGGTGGTGAGCTGCTCGCGGAGGGTATCGAGCGGTTGCGGCGCGGCGATGTGCGCCGGGTGCCGGGCTACGACGGCGAGTACGGGGTGATCACGCTCTTCGACCCGGCTGAGCTGGGTGCCAGCGCGGGCGCGGCCCAGGAGACGCTGTTCGACGTACCGGTGCCTGCGCAGCGGCGACCCGCGGAGCCGGCGGCCCGCTCGACGGCCAAGCGTCCGGCGGCGAAGGCGGAGCCGAAGCGTAAGCCGACCCCGCCCCCCGCCCCGCCGATCGCGTCGCCGCCGTCTCCCCACGAACCGTTCGAGCCGATGCTCTCCGGCATGGAGGAGGTCGGCACCGGCCTGCTGGACCGGCTGGACGCGATGCAGCGGGTGGCCGCCTCCGCTCCCGGCGGTCCGCTGCTGATCGTCGCTGGTCCGGGCACCGGCAAGACCAGGACGCTCACCCACCGGATCGCGTACCTGTGCGCGGAGCTGAACGTCTTTCCCGAGCGCTGCCTCGCGATCACGTTCACCCGCCGGGCCGCCGAGGAACTGCGGCACCGCCTCGACAACCTGCTCGGCCCGGTCGCCGAGGACGTCACCGTCGGCACGTTCCACGCACTGGGGTTGACCATCCTGCGGGAGAACGCCGACGCGGCGGGCCTACCGGCTGACTTCCGCATCGCCGACGACGCGGAGAGGGCGGCAGCCCGGTCGGAGGCCGGCGACGACAGCGCCGGTTATGCGGCGCTGCTGCGCAAGCAGGACCTGGTCGACCTGGACGAGCTGGTGAGCCTGCCGGTGGAGTTGTTGCGGGCCGACCGTGAGCTGGTCGAGCGGTACCGGGACCGCTGGCGGTGGATCTTCGTCGACGAGTACCAGGACGTCGACGCGGTGCAGTACGAGCTACTGCGGCTGCTCAGCCCGGCGGACGGCAACCTGTGCGCGATCGGTGACCCGGACCAGGCGATCTACTCGTTCCGGGGCGCCGACGTCGGCTACTTCCTGCGCTTCTCCCAGGACTTCACCGATGCCCGGCTGGTCCGGCTCAACCGCAACTACCGCTCGTCGGCGCCGATCCTGGCCGCCGCCGTGCAGGCCATCGCACCGTCCTCGCTGGTCCGCGGCCGACGGCTGGACCCGGCCCGACTCGACCCGGAGGCACCCCTGATCGGCCGGTACCCGGCGGCGTCCGTCGCCGAGGAGGCCGACTTCGTGGTCCGTACGGTCGACGAGCTGGTTGGAGGGTTGTCCCACCGGTCATTGGACTCGGGCCGGATCGACGGCCGGTCCACCTCGCTGTCCTTCTCCGACATCGCCGTGCTGTACCGCACCGACGCGCAGGCCGCGCCGATCGTGGACGCCCTGACCCGGGCCAACATCCCGGTGCAGAAGCGCTCACACGACCGGCTGCGGGACCGGCCCGGGGTGGCGGCCATCGCCCGCGAGCTGCGGCACGCCGACGGGTTGGCCGGCTCGCTGGCCGCCCGGGTACGGCTGGCCGGCCAGGTCGTCGCGGAGCGGTTCGCCATGCCCACCCTGGATGGCGCCGGCGGCACGGTACGTCCCGAGGACGTCCGGTCGGCGGTGGACCTGCTGACCCCGCTGGCCCGACGCTGCGGCGACGACCTGGAGACGTTCCTGTCGCAACTGGCCACCGGCGCGGAGGTCGACGCGCTCGACCCACGCGCGGAGGCGGTCACCCTGCTCACCCTGCACGCCGCGAAGGGCCTGGAGTTCCCGGTGGTGTTCCTGGTTGGCGTCGAGGACGGGTTGCTGCCGCTGCGCTGGCCGGGCTCGACGCCCGACGAGGACGCGGTCGCCGAGGAGCGCCGGCTCTTCTTCGTCGGCCTGACCAGGGCCCAGGACCGGCTGTACGTCAGTCACGCCGCCCGCCGCACCCGACACGGCGCGGAGCGTGACTGCGCTCCGTCGCCGTTCCTCGGCGTCGTCGACCCGGGCCTGTTCGAGAGGTTCGGCGAGGCGGAGCCGCGTCGCCCCAAGGACCGCCAGCTCCGCCTCATCTGACATCCGCCCGAGCCGGGCGGGCCGATCACCCGAGGAGCACGGCGAGCCAGGCGCCCGCGAGCAGGGCTGGACCAAGTGGCAGCAGGGTGTCCCGGCGCACCCGTCGCGCGGCGAGCAGCCCGAGCACCAGGCCACCGTGCAGCAGGTGGGGCAGGAGCAGCCCGGTCAACAGGGCGTCCCTGCCCAGCCAGCCGAGCGGCAGGCCGAGGACGGCGGCGAGCTTCACGTCCCCGAAGCCCAACCGGGACCGAGGCAGCAGGGCCAGCAGCACGTGCGCCGCGCCAGCGACGGCCGCGCCGACCAGCGCGTTGACCAACCGGCCCGGAGTGCCGGCCAGCAGCGCCGCACCGGTCAGGCCGACGAGGGCCAGCACCCCGGCGGCGAGGACCAGCGGGTCAGGCAGTCGCAGGCAGGCCAGGTCCACCACGGCCAGCACCAGCCCCACCGCTGCCACCGCGAGGAGGACCGGTAACGCCGGGTCGTCAGCCCGCGCGACCGCGAGCCCGGCGAACACCACGGCCGCCACCACCGGGCTGAGCCACGCCCGGGTGTCGCGTCGAGGTCGAGGCCTGATCGACACGGTCGTGAAGCGCCGGGCCAGCCGAGGTACGACGAGGCCGACCAGTGCGCCGAGCAGCGCCACCGGCACCAGCGCAGCGGCCGACATGGGCCGGACGTTACCGGCGGTCGCCCACCGGCGCGGCCCCCGACCGTGATCCCGCGCCCACCCGGCGGGGACGCTCGGTGCTCACGACCACAGCAACCCCGGCGACGATGACCGCGCCTCCGAGGAGCACCTGCGGGGTGATCGGCTCGGCCACCAGCAGCGCGCCGAGCGCCACCGCGACCGCCGGGTTGACATAGGCGTACGTCGACACCAGCGAGATGGGTGCGTTGTGCAGCAGCCAGACGTACGCGGTGAACGCCACCAGCGAGCCGGCCACCATGAGGTAGCCCAACGCCAACCAGGACCGGGTGCTGACCGCAGTCGGGTGGAAGTCGGCGAACTCGCCCCGGCCAGCGGCGATGACGGCCAGCAGCAGAGCGCCGGCCAGCATCTCGTACACCGTGGCCACGAAGGGGTCGGCGGGCATCCGGATCCGTCCGGACAGGAACGAGCCGACCGACCAGGAGGTGGCCGCCGCGACAATGGTCAACGCCCCGACCAGCGGTACCGCGTCCGCGCTGCCGGCGGGCAGCACCAGCAGGACCAGACCCACGAAGCCCAGGGTGACCCCGGCGAACGTCCAGATCGGCGGTCGGTCCCCGGTGGCGGAGCGCAACAGCACCACGAGCAGGGGCACGGTCGCCACCAGCAGCGCGGCGATCCCGGACGGCACCGCGACTCCGGGCGGCCCGGATTCGGCGAGCACCACCAGGCCGTTGCCGCCGGCGAGCAGGAGCACCCCGATCAGCGCGGCGGAGCCGAGCTGCCGCCAGTCCACCCGCAGTGCGCCCGGGCCTCGGCGCAGCCGCAGCACCACCGCCAAGATCAGGCCGGCGACGGCAAACCGCAGGGCGGCCGACATCAGCGGAGGCAGCGTCTCCACGGTGATCCGGATGGCCAGATAGGTGGAACCCCAGAGCACGTAGACCACGATCAGCGCGGTCCAGATCAGGGTCGGTGCGGCGCCTGCGCGGCGGCCGGCGAGGGCTGCGGCGCTCGGTGGAGGTGAGCTCATCGGTGGACCACGCTACGGTGACGTCGGAGTCGGCGTCGCGCATTGGTGGCCGGCCTCTCACCACTTGTGCAGGAGGGCGGCATGACGAACTACGGACCACCGGGGGGTGACAACCCGGGACCGTGGCGTGGACAACGACCCGACGAGACGCCCGGACGGCCGGTACAGCCGCCCTACCCGGCAGCGCCCGAGCCCTACCCGCCGGCCGTTCCGTCCTACCCGCCCGCACCACAGGGAAGACCCGCGCAGTACGGCGGTGGTTCGGGGACGCCGTACCGGGGTGCGCCGGAGACGTCCTACGGAGGCGGTTCGGGCGCGCCGTACGGCAGCGCGCCGGGATCGCCGTACGGCGGTGCTCCCGGGACGTCGTACGGAGGCTCGTACCGGCCGACCGAGGCGAGCCCGACGTACGGCGGGCAGCCGTACCGACCCGACGACAGCCCGTATGGCGGGGAGCCCGCACCGACACCGCGCAGGCGCGGTCGAGGACCGCTGATCGCGGTACTGGCCGTCGTGCTGCTGGTGGTGGCTGTCGGCGGTGCGTTCTGGCTCCTCCGCGGGCAGGACGATTCAGCACCGGCAGCCGCACCGAGCGGATCGACCGTCCCTGGTGAGCCCAGCGCGGACTCGAACGCGGACGTGGAAGCCCCGGCACCGAGCGCCGCCGCGCCGGAGTCGTCGGCCGATCCCCGGTTCGTCAAGGTCGGCCAGTGCATCCGCAATGACGGCGTGCCCGGCGGCAAGCCCAAGCTGCTGATCAGCGGCTGCGCCCCGAAGTCGTACGAGGTGCTGAGTCGGATCGACGGCGCGACCAGCGGCGAACGCGACGCCAAGGCCAAGTGCGAGAAGGTCGAGGGTTACACCGACTGGTTCTCCTTCGACAGCGAGCTGGACACTCTCGACTTCGTCCTCTGCCTCAAGCAGCGCTGAGACCACCCACCCTTGGGGATGACATGACGACCTACGGACCAGCGGGTTCCGGTCAGCCGGACGACCCGTACCAACGCCCGCCCACCGGGCCCGACGGCCCGCCACCGGTCGAGCAGACCCTGCCTCAGTGGGGTGCCCCGCCGCCCGACGATGATCCGACCCGCCAGCAGTGGGGGCCGCCGCCGACCGGCGCTGAGCCGCCGACCGTACCGATGTGGGCACCGCCGCCCACCTCGGGCCCGGGTTACCCGCCGCCCGGGCCGTTCCCGCCGGCAGGGCCGATGCCGCCGGCCGGGCCGTTCCCGCCAGCCGGGCCGACGTCGGGTCAGCCGCCCGCGCCGTGGGGTCAGTCGCCTCCTGGCGGCTACGGGATGCCGCCCGTCGCGCCGGTGAAGAAGACCGGCGGCAAGGTCGCGCTCATCATCACGCTGGTGGTGCTACTCGTGCTCTGCCCATGCCTCGGCCTGGCCGGTTGGGCGGTCTGGAAGGTCGCCGACGCCAGCGGTGACGCCGCGGGTACGTCGTCGACGAGCGCGCCGGTCGTTCCGCCCGCCCTGCCCAGCGACGCACCGAGGTCGGCCGCGCCGACTCCGGATGAGGAGTTCGCCCGGGGAGACTGCGTGGTGAACGACGGCACTGAGGACGACGCGGAGCTGCGCAAGGTGTCGTGCGGCCCGAACACCTACCAGGTGCTGTTGCGGATTCCGGCGACGACCGACGCGGACCGGTGCGACACGCTCGCGCCGCAGGCAACCGCGAACTACGTGCACGACAACTCGGTCGACCTGTTCGACTACGTGCTCTGTCTGAAGAAGCGGTAGCTCCGATTGCCAAAACTAGGGCTGTCTAGCGTGGACACTAGACAGCCCTAGTTTTCTGTCGACGGCCTCGACACGCCAGTAGCCCCATCTACCCATCTCTAGCCTCGCAGCTAGACGGCCCGATACTCTGCGATGCGTGGATCCGGTCCGCAACCCGTACGCGCCGGGCGCCGGCCAGCGTCCGCCCGAACTCGCCGGGCGGGGGCGGGAGCTGGACGTCTTCGACATCGTGCTCGAGCGCATCGCACGAGGCCGACCCGAACGCAGCCTGATGCTCACCGGGCTACGCGGAGTCGGCAAGACGGTCCTGCTCAACACTCTCCGGTCGCAAGCGATCAACCGCCTCTGGGGCAGCGGCAAGATCGAGGCACGGCCGGACCAGTCGTTGCGTCGCCCGGTCGCCGCCGCGCTGCACATGGCGGTCCGGGAGCTCGCTCCCCGACACCGCGCGCCCGATCGGATCGACGCGTTCCTCGGCGTCCTCAAGGCGTTCGCCCAACGGTCCACCCCGACCGGCCGGGCCGGTGCCGCCCCAAAGCTGCGCGACCGGTGGCAGCCCGGCATCGACGTGCCGGCGGCCAGCGGCCGGGCCGACTCCGGCGACATCGAGATCGACCTGGTCGAGCTGTTCAGCGACGCCGCCGCCGTGGCCAGCGACGTAGGCACCGGCATTGCCATCTTCATCGACGAGATGCAGGATCTCGGCCCGGAGGACGTGTCGGCGCTCTGCGCCGCCTGCCATGAGCTGTCCCAGCTCGGTGCGCCGCTTATCGTCGTCGGCGCCGGCCTGCCGCACCTGCCGGCGGTACTCAGCGCCGCCAAGTCGTACTCCGAACGGTTGTTCCGCTACCAGCGCATCGACCGGCTCGACCGGATCGCCGCCGACCAGGCACTCTGCGCGCCCGCCGAACGCGAAGAGGTCGAGTACGAGCAGAAGGCACTCGACCTGCTCTACGAGAAGTCCGGCGGCTATCCCTACTTCGTCCAGGCGTACGGCAAGGCGACCTGGGATCACGCGCCGCGCTCGCCGATCACTGCCGCCGACGTTCGGGTTGCCGCGCCCGAGGCGGAAGCCGAACTGGCGGTCGGGTTCTTCGGTTCCCGGTTCGAACGAGCCACCCCCGCCGAACGCGAGTACATGCGGGCGATGGCCACGATGTCCGTGGTCGACGGCGAGTCCGGAGCGGTGGTCCGCGACGACATGGATGCCGCGGTGCCCACCGCGGAGATCGCCCGGGCCCTCGGCCGCAAACCCGCCAGCCTCTCCCCAGCCCGGGACGCGCTGATCAAGAAGGGGCTGATCTACTCCGGTGAGCGGGGCACTGTCGCCTTCACAGTTCCGCACTTCGGCCGGTACCTGCGCACCCAGCCGGCCTGACCGGCACTATCGGCGCAGTCAGACCTTGGACCAGGGCGCCGGAAAGAGCACCTCGCCGCGGGGCGGCGGACCCTCCTCACTGGTGGACGGCGGCAGCACCAGCGCCTGCCAGGGCTCACCGAGACCGGCCCACGGGCCGGTCAGGCCCAGCTCGGTCGCAGGGCCGAAGCCGAACCGGCGGTAAAAGGCCGGGTCACCGAGGACCACGACCAACCGCTCGTCCAGCTCGGTGGACGCGTCCAGGGCGGCCTGCACGACCGCCGTGCCGTGCCCGACGCGCTGTCGGTGCGGCGCGACCGCCACCGGGCCGAGGGCCAGGGTGGGCACGTCCGAGCCCCGCTCCGGCCGCACCCGCACCCGGGTGAGCAGCGCGTACCCGACCACCTCGCCGCCGTACTCGGCGATCATGGCCAACTCTGGCAACCAGGCGGCGGTGCCGCGCAACTCCTCGACCAGGCTCACCTCTGGCGGCGTCGCCACGTCCGGGCGGGCGAAAGCGGCGGCCAGCACGCGGCGTACCGGGCCGGCGTCGGCCGGGTCCTCGGGTCGTAGTCGCAGCGTGGTCACCCGCGCGACGTTACCCGCCACGGCCGGTCCATCCGTGACGGTCGCTCGAATCGGCGTGGCGCAGGTACACGACCACCGATCCGGATCCGGCTGTTGCCGGGGTAGCAAACGCCGCGACGGGGTATGACTGATCCATGACGCCCGTACGCTCCCTCGCCCGTGCCATGTTGAGCGGCATCTTCGTGGTCAGCGGATACCGCAACTTCCGTTCCCCGCAGCGGCTCGCCCAGAAGGCCGCGCCGGTGACCGAACGGGTGGCGCCGCTGCTGCAGAAGGTGCACCCCAGCTTCCCCACCGGGACCGAGCAGCTGATCCGGATCAACTCCGCGGTGCAGCTCGGCGCCGGGCTGATGCTCGCCACCGGGCGACTGACCCGGCCCGCCGCGCTGGTCCTCGCCGGCACGCTGGTGCCGACGACCATTGCCGGACATGCCTTCTGGAACGACGACGACCCGGCCACGCGCGACGCGAACAAGGTCAATTTCCTGAAGAACGTCGGTCTCCTCGGCGGTCTGCTGCTCGCCGCGGCCGACACCGAGGGCAAGCCAGGTCTGCGCTGGCGAACCGGCCACCGCATCGGCCACTCTCGACGTTCCATGGAGCGCGCCGTCCGGACGGCCAAGCGGGAGGCCCGGATCGCCGTCCGGTCCGCCGCCACCGCACGCCGACTCCCGGGCTGACCTGCGTCGATCCGTCTCTGCGCCGCCCCCACCCCCGCTAAGGCCGCGAATTACCTGAACCACCCGGTAGGCGTTAACGCGGTGGAAATGTCAAAAACATGTGTGGGATCGGACACGGTCGCATAACGCGGGAGGCACTGACGTGAGGCGCCGCTCTAGGCTCCGTGCAGGACCTGGACGGGTAGGACGACCTTGGTATGGGGGTGGCCACGCCATGCCGACGGCTGTCGGTAGACGGGCGGACCGCCTCGCCCTGATACAACGCGTAACGCGTGGGATCGATCGCAGGAACGTTGTACGGGGTGCCATCGTGGTCGCCGTCGTCTACGCCGCATGGCTCGCCATCGGCGCCTTCGGGCGGCCGTACAACTTCTTCGACATGAAGATCTACCACGGTGCCGTGGTGTGGTGGGCGAGCGGTCACG
Organism: Micromonospora sp. NPDC005291; assembly: GCF_040607415.1. Classification (NCBI taxonomy): domain Bacteria; kingdom Bacillati; phylum Actinomycetota; class Actinomycetes; order Micromonosporales; family Micromonosporaceae; genus Micromonospora; species Micromonospora sp. NPDC005291. Next base: position 48,021 of record NZ_JBEXGR010000022.1, on the reverse strand, counting down.
AGCTCTACGAGTTCATCGCGCCCGGGACCACGCTCGGTTTCACCTACCCGCCGTTCGCCGGGCTGGTCATGCTGCCGATGGCGCAGCTCCCGATCGGCGCGGCCGGCATGGTCAACGCTGCCGCCAGCATCGCCGCGTTGGCTCTGGTGCTCGCCGGGCTGCTCCGCCCCATCGTGGACCGGCTGGCGTGGCCACTGTGGTTCACGGTGGCCGTGGCGGTGCCACTCGCGATCGCCATCGAGCCAGGTCGGGAGACGCTCGGCTACGGCCAGGTCAACATCCTGCTGTTCGCGCTGATCATGGCTGACCTGATCGGCCTGCGCTGGCGCTCCCGCCGAGGCACCCACTACGCCGCGACGGACGGCCCCCTGCTGCGCTTCGTCTACGGCGGAGCCTGGGCCGGCGCCGGCATCGGCCTGGCCACCGCCGTCAAGCTCACCCCGGCACTGTTCATCGCCTACCTGCTGATCACCCGCCAGTGGCGGGTGGCGGCCACTGCCATCGGCACCACGATCGGCGTGACGGTGGCGAGCTTCGCGATCGTCGGCGACGAGTCACGGGCGTACTTCGGCAGCGTGCTCTGGCAGACCGAGCGGGTCGGCGCGGCCGACATGACACCCAACCAGTCGCTCGCCGGCCTGCTCGCCCGGCTGTACGACTCGATCGAGACGCCCGGGCTGCTCTGGCTCGCCTTCTCGGTGCTGATCCTGGCGCTGGGCCTGTCCCGGGCGGCCAGTTCCCGCGCCGATGGCGACGAGCTGACCGCGTTCACGCTGGTCGGTCTGACCGCGAACGTGATCAGCCCGATCTCCTGGACGCACCACCTGGTCTGGGTGATCCCGGCGATCATCGTGCTGGGCGACGCCGCGGTGCGCCGCCGAGAGGCGAGCCGGGGGGTGCCGCAGCGCACCGGCCAGGGCTCGATGTCTGGCGGGCTGCCCGGGGTCAACGGGCTCCGCCCGCCGATCTGGTACCCCACGCTGACCGGGCTCCGCCACGGCGTCGCCGCGGTCGGGCTCTACCTGTTGTTCCTGATCTCCCCGATCTGGCCGTACGAGCACCAACTGCCGGAGATGTCGCACTACCAGGACGGTCTCTTCGGAGCGCTGATGGAGAACTCTCTCGCGGTCGCCCTGATCGTTCTGGTCGCCGCACTGCCCTGGCGCCCCGGTGCGGAGCCGGCGTTCTACGGTGACCGGCTCGCCAGGGCCGTGGTGTTCAACGGCCGCCGTTGAGCACGGTCAGGGGCAGTTGACCCATTCCTCGGTGCCATCGGTGAAGACCTGCCGCTTCCAGATCGGCAGTCGCGCCTTGACCTCGTCGACCAGGCGGGCACAGGCCGCGAAGGCCGCCGCCCGGTGGGCGGTGCTGACCGCGGCGACCAGCGCCACGTCACCGATCGCCAGTGGGCCGACCCGGTGCGAGACCGCCACCGCGTAGACGTCGGGCTCGGCGGCGATCTCGGCGGCCACCTCGCGCAGCACCTGCGCGGCGCTCGGGTGTCCTTCGTACTCCAGGCTCGTGACCTGGCGGCCGTGGTCGTGGTCGCGGACCACGCCCTGGAAGGAGACCACCGCGCCGGCCCGGTGGTCGGCGACCGCCGCCTCGTGCGTGGCGAGGTCGAGCGGCTGATCAGTGATCTCGCCGAAGGTGATCGCCGGTGCGGTCATGACGCACGCTCCCCGGGTAGCAACGGCAGCGGCACGATCGGCACCCGGTCGCCCGGCTCGCCGCTGGTGCCCGGCCGGATGACGGCGAACCCGTCGGCACCGGCCAGCCCGCGCAGCATCGCCGAGCCGACGTGCCGCACCGGCGACGCGGTGCCGGCGGCCCGGTCGAGCCGGACCAGTGCCAGGTGGGTGTGGTCACCGCGACCGGGCACCGCCTCGGCCAACGTGGCCTGCGGCAGCACCGGCATCGAGCGGCCCTGTAGGCCGGCGAGCAGCGGGGCGACCAGCGACACCAGCGCGACGATGGCGGACTGTGGGTTGCCCGGCAGCCCGGCCACGAACCGGACCCGCCCGTCGTGGCCGGACAGCCGGGCCAGCAGCATCGGGAAGCCCGGGCGGACCGCCACGGTGTTGACCACGTAGTCGGCGCCGAGCGCCTCCAGGGTCGGGTGCAGATGGTCGACCGGGCCGTTCATCGTGCCGCCGGTGGTGCACACCAGGTCGGCGTGGGCCAGCGCCGAGCGCAGGGCCGCCACGTGCGCGGGCAGCGTGTCAGCCACCGGACCGACCACGTCGGATGGGCGGACCTGGCAGCCGTACCGCCGTAGCCACGCCGGCACCGCGGGGCCCAGCGCGTCCCGGACCCGACCGGCCGCGGGCGGGCCCGTGGTCAGCAACTCGTCGCCGAAGACCAGCAGCGCGGCGCGCGGCGCCCGCCGGACCCGCAGCGTGTCGTGCCCGCAGGAGGCCGCCAAGCCGATCACCGCCGGGTCCACCGGCGTGCCGACCGGCAACAGTTCCTCATCGGCGTACGCCTCCTCGCCGGGCTGCCGCCACTCCGGCGTCTCCCGGGGAGTGCCGCTGACCAGGCCATCGGTAGTCGTGGACTCCTCCACGCGCAGCACGGCGGTGGCGCCCTCGGGCACCATGGCTCCGGTCGCGATCTCGACGGTCGTGTCGTCCTCGGTGAGCGGCGCGGGGGTGTTGCCCGCCAGCACCCGGCCGACGACGCGCCACGGGCCACCGCCGCGCACCGCCCAGCCATCCACGCTGGAGGTCGGGAAGGCGGGCAGGTCGGTGCGGGTGGTCAGCGGCTCAGCCAGGGTCGACCCGTCAGTGTCGACCAATGGTCGGGCAACGACAGGCAGCGCGGCGGCGAGACCGACCGCGTAGACCCGTGACCGTGCTTCCTCCCACCCGGCTGGCGGCGGGGGTGCGGCGACCCGATCCGCGGCGGGTGCGGTTTCCGTGCTCACCGACCGAGCCTATCGGCACGGACCGACACCCGCCCGGGCCTGCCGTGGACGGGTCAGTGGTCTCCGCCGCGAAGTTGATCGACGGTGTGCCCGAGGATCGGCCCGAGCACGGCCAAGCCGTCCCGGGCGCCGCCGGTCGAGCCGGGCAGGTTGACCACCAGCATCCGACCGGCGACCCCGGCCAGGCCCCGGGACAGCACCGAGGTGGGCACCCGGTCCCGACTGTGCGCGCGGATCGCCTCGGCGATGCCGGGGATCTCGTAATCCAGCAGACCCCGGGTCACGTCCGGTGTCCGATCCGACGGGGTCACCCCGGTGCCCCCGCTGGTCAGCACCACGTCGACACCGTCAGCGCGGGCGGCCTGCAAGGCAGCGCCGACCGGCTCACCGTCGGGCACCACCACCGGCTCGTCGACCTGGCACCCCAGCTCACGCAGGCCGGCGACGAGCAGCGGCCCGCTGGTGTCGGCGTAGACACCGGCGGCGGCCCGATTGGACGCGACGATCACCCGGGCCCGGATCACGGCCGATCCTCCGGCCGGACCCACTCGCCGGTCTTGCCGCCCTCCTTGCGCAGCACCCGGACCGCCTCCACCGAGGCCGCCGGGTCGACGGCCTTGACCATGTCGATCAGAGCGAGACCGGCGACGGCAACCGCCGTGAGTGCCTCCATCTCCACCCCCGTACGGTCCGCCGTGCGGGCGGTAGCCGTGATCTCCACGGTGTCGGCGGTCAACCGCAGGTCGACGGTGACGCCGTGCAGGGCGATCGGGTGGCACAGCGGGATCAGGTCCGGAGTGCGCTTGGCCCCCATGATCCCGGCCAACCGACCCACAGCCAGGGCGTCACCCTTGGGCAGCCCGTCGCGGTGCAGCAGGTCGATGACCTCGGGCGTGGTCCGCAAACGGCCGGCCGCGACGGCCAGTCGGCCCGTCACCGCCTTGGCGGAGACATCGACCATGCGGGCCGCGCCAGCGCGGTCGACGTGGCTGAGCTGCGGGGGTTCGGTCACGGTCGTGAGCCTATCGGTGCGGTACGACGGTGCTCGGAAGGAGCGGCGCCGCGCTGCCCGCCGCGCCGGGTGCTGACGACGCGCCGGCCGGACGCCGCTCCTTCCTCACCCACCCGCCGCCGAGGTCGCTGGGGGGACCTGGCAGCGGGCGCGTGTCGACGACCCGGTTCTGCCCAGGGGCAGAACCTCCCCCGTTCGTCGATACGGCCGAAAAGTTACCGGGCCCGGCGATAAGAAATCGATAAGCGCCGGCAGGCTGGTCAGTGCCCCGCGTCCACGGCCCTGTCATCCAGCTCGGCGAGGCGACGCTCGGCCTCGAAGCGCTCCGGCACGCCCATCCTCCGGAAGATCGCCAACGCCCGCTCCCAGTGCCGCCGGGCCTCCGCCGCGTCGACGCGGGCGAAGTGCTCGGCGAGACCGGCCAGAGCGCGCCCCTGCTCGTGCGGGTGTGAGATCCGAGTCGCCAACCGCAACGCCTCCTGGTGCATCTCGGCCGCCTCGCCGCCTCGCCCCTGTGCCACGAGGGTGCGCCCGAGCTCGTTCAGCGCAGCCGCCTCGACGTGTCGTTCCCCCGAGCCGATCGACAGCTTCCGGGCCACCTCGTGTTGCTGCTCGGCCTCGACCAGACGGCCAAGACCGCGATAGGCGATCCCGAGGTCGTTGCGCACCTCGGCCTCGGCATACCGGTGGCCGGTGCGGTCACGCAGAGCCAACGAGGCCATGAGGATTCGGATCGCCTGGGGGTAATCGCCCATGCGGACGCGCACGGCACCGATGTGGCTGAGTGCGTTGAGCGTATGGAACTTGTCGGAGTTCGTCCGGGCCCACGCCAGGTGCAGGCGGTGTAGCCGCAAGGCTTCCTCGTAGCGCCCCAGGGCCGTCAGCGCCAAGCCAAGATTCGGCAGCAGGATGGACCCCCCGGCGTTCCCGTACACCTTGTGATCTCGCAGACACTCAAGGCCAAGCTTCACCGACTCAGTCAGGTGACCGCTCCACCAGTAGACAGCGGCGAGGTTGGCGCGATACCGCGCAGCGTTCAGCACGTCCCGGGAGTTGCGGGAGAGATCTACGGAACGCGTCAGGTGGTCGAGCGCCCCCCGCTTGTCACCGGTGCGTACGTAGGCGGAGGCCAGGTAGTTGTTCATCAACGCCAGCGCATCGATGTCGCCGGCCGCCTCCGCCGCCACCAGCCCATGGCGGTGGGTCAGGATGATGTCCTCGAAGTATCCGCGGATGTAACAGAAGCGCCAGAGGGCACGAGCCAGTTGCCAGGAGTGCCGGTGAAAGCCTGACTCCTGTGCGAACAACACCATCGTCACCAGCTCCGTCCGCTCAGTCTCCAACCAGTCGACGTTCGGTTCCCCGAGGGCTTCGACCAGCTCGGGACGTCCGGAGGAGAGGTGAGTGACCTGGGATCTGATGACGCCGGGCTCCAGCAGATCGGCAACCCTGAGGGCTGCCTCCAGCGCGAAGTCGAACAGCTGGGTCAGCCCGAGCCTCCGATCGTTCGGGGAGTCGGTGCGAACGCACAGCTCGACTGAGTACTGGCGCATGAGGTCGTGCAGCCGGTATCGCGTGGAGTCCAGGTCCTCCAGCAGGTTTCGGTCGACGAGGTCATCGAGCGCCGCGTGAGCTTCCGCCACCGTCAGGCCGGTCAGTGCGGCGACGGCCGGCGGGCTGAGCCGGTTGCCGGGATACAGGCCCAGGAACCGGAAGACTCGCCTGATCGGCTCCGGCAGGGGCTGATAGGAGGCGGCGAAGGCGCCGGCGACCGTGCTCTCCTCCTGTGCCAGGTGGTGCAACGCCGGTGTGCCATCTCCCATCTGCTCGGCGAGGTCCGCCAACCGCCAACTGCGCCGATGGGCCAGCCTCGCGCCGGCCAGCCGAATCGCCAAGGGTAGGTGACCGCACCGCCGGACCACCTCGGCGGCCGCCTCCGGCTCAGCGTCGACCCGAGCCCGCCCAACGGTCAGTGCGAGAAGGTCCACACCCTCCTCGGGGCTCATCACCGGCAGTGTCTGCGACGGCGAGACGTCCGGGTGAGAGAGTCGTCGCCTCGACGTCACCAACACGACGGCGGTCGGCTCGGTCGGCAGGAGGGGCAGGATCTGTTCGCTGCTCGCGGCGTTGTCGAGGACGATCACCGACCTCCGGCGGCCCAGTTCTCGTCGCCACAACTCCACCTTGGCGTCGAACTCGACCGGAACTTGATCGGCTGGCACCTCAAGCTGACGAAGCAGGGTGACCAGGGCGCTCGCTGGCTCCACCCGATTCTTCTCGCCATGCCCACACAGGTCGATGAACAGTGCGGCGTCCGGATACCGGGCGGACACCTGACGCGCCAGGTGCACGGCGAGGGCCGTTTTGCCGCTGCCCGCCATGCCGTCGATCATGTGCACGGCCGGGACTCGTTCCTCGACTCGCCGAGTCTCCGCCAGTAGCCGCGCCAACACGTCTTCCCGCCCGACGAAGTCGGCGACCGCCCGGGGAAGATGATCGACCGGCTTGATCTGACCCGCCTGTTCGATGGCCGCGTCACCCGCCACGCCGGGCATAACCACCCCGGGGCGTCCTGGCCGGTTTCCCGGCCTGGAGACCTCGGGGGGCACCGGGCTCGGGGCGGCAATCCTGTGATGCAGCTCTTCGATGGTGACCCCGGGGCCTACTCCCAACTCAGTGATCAGCCGTGTCCGGATCTCGTCGTACGCGATGAGCGCGCCCGCGTGATCGCCGCGCTCGTAGAGAGCCCGTATGAGAAGGACGTATGCCGGCTCCCGGAGAGGGTGACGAACGATGACCTCCCGCAGAAGCGGGATCGCCAGGTCGTCCCGCCCCGATCTCAGCTGTGTGTCGGCGAGGAGTTCCACGGCCAGCAGACGCTCCTCCTCGGCGGCCACCGCGCGGGCGCTGAGCACGCGTCCCAGCGGTATGCCGGCGAGCATCGGTCCCTGCCACCGAGCCACGGCTCGGCCCAGCAGCTCCCGAGCTCGGTCCAGGTGGCCGGCCGTCAGGGCTTCCCGGCCGGCGCTCCGCTCCAACTGAAAGCACGAAACATCGATCAGCTCAGGCCGCACGTCGAGTCGATAGCCGTTGCGCTGGCGCACGATAACCCCTCGCCCGGCCGGGAAAGTCTCGAAAGTCCGGCGCAGATTTGCCGCATAGGTCCGCACATTAGCTACGGCCGATCGCGGTGGGCGATCGGCCCATAGCTCATCGACGAAGTCGTCCACTGTCACCAGTCGACACGGCTGAACTGCGAGCATCGCGAAGATCGCCTGCTGTTTGGGCGTTCCGAGGCGCAACGTGCGGGTAGACAGTTGCACCGAAAGGCCACCCAGAACCCGAATCTCCACCCGTCCCTGCTCCAGCCGTCGCGAGTATTCAGACGCTCACACAACGAAGTCCGCAGTCCACCTTCGGCAACTTACCGCTCGTGCGGCGAAGCGACGGTCGTGGACCGTCCTCAGAATCTCGCGGGAAGGATCCCGGTTGCCCACCCACGACCGGCAGCATGTCGGCAGCAAGTTGCATCACCGCCTGCCACGACACCGCTGTCGACGTGGTCGCCGCCGTCACCCGGACGAAGGCGCAAAGACTTTCAACGCCCGTGCATGCATCAGCCGTGCCAAATTTGCCCAATCCGCCGCTACGCCGAGCCAAACTCCGGGTGAGGCAACCGACAGAGAGCCGCCAGACTCAGGGAATAACACGTTCATAACCTGAGCAGATACCGTCCGAGTTATGAGCCTCGCTTCGAATCCAACGCCGGCGAGTCTCGACCGCACTCCGTTTAGCAGTGATGGACAGAACGTGATAAATCTACTCTAGCTTGACTAATGTTGCGCATACCGACATTTAATTCTTCTAAGCTGCCCTTCTACCTCTTAAGCTGCCTTTCGTTAGGAAGACCTCCCCTTGCGGGAAGGTCATCGAATGGCACGGCAGCAGAGAGGGGCGTTGCGATGCGCGGCAGCGAGTGGGACTGACCAGTTGGCAGGGGACGTGCGCGACTCCCGCACGTTAGGCTACGAGCACGGCGGAGGCAGTCCTTCGGGGGTGGTGTGACCCTTCCTCAGCGACGAGAGACTGAGACCGATCAGCGGCTACGGCTGCTCGTCGGTCTCGTCGTCGTTGTAGCGGCTGTCATCACGGCCACCTCGTTACCGGTCGCAGTGCGCTCTGCGATGACCGCTACGCCGAACGAGGCCGCGGTCCTCGTCGTGCTCACCGTGACGATCGCTCTGGGAACTCTGGTCAAAGCGAGGGTGCGGATCCGATCCACCACCCACTCGATCAGTTGGACCGAAACTGCGATCATCATCGGTCTCGCCATCGCTCCGGCCCCCATGGTGGTGCTCTGCACCGCGGTGGGCATCGCGTCCACCTCGCGCCGCCAGCCGCCGATCAAGCTGGCCTTCAGCGTGGGAAAGAACGTCATCGTGGCCTGGGGTGCCGGCGTCGCGCTGGCAACGACCAGCTGGACCTGGCCGCCCGAGAGCCCCGTCGCCCTGATCGTGCCGTTGGCGCTGGCTTACATGGTCGCTGCCCTTCTGGACGACATCCTGGCCATCCCGGTCATCGCGCTGGCGTCCAGGACCAAGATCTCGAAACAGTTCCGAAGCAACCTCGACCTCCGGCTCGCCGGCTTCGCCGTACGGTTCATCGTGGCGGCCTGCACGCTGCTGATCCTCGACGCGAACCTCAAACTCCTGTTGGCCGTTCCGCCACTCGTGCTCAGCCTGCACCTGGCCTACTCCACGCGAATCCGTTCCAGGACGGAACAGCAGGCGTGGCAGCGGCTGGCCCGCACCACCGACGCGCTCAACGTGGTCGACCTGGACAAGGTCCTCACCACCGCCGTCACCCAGGCTGCCGAGTTGTTCTCCGCCGACGAGGTCGAGATCGAGCTGCGCGACGGTGACCGCACCGTGCGCGGCGGCACCGGCGGCATCACCTTCGACGGCCCGACCGGTACGCCCACCGAGGTGGACGGCACCATCGTCCCCGCCCCGCTGGAAGGCCACGACCGGTCCGTCGACGTCGGCGTGCTGCGACTGCGTTTCCGCGGCCCGGTGCAGCTCTCCGAGCGGGAGCAGTACACCCTGCGCACCTTCGCCTCCGCGCTCTGCACAGCCGTCCGCAACGCCCAGGCGTACGCCGAGTTGGCCCGGGTGGCCGACGAGCACGCGTACGCCGCCACGCACGACGCGCTGACCGGCCTGGCCAACCGGCGGCACCTCCTCGACCAGGGCACCGAGCAGCTGAGCGCCCGACACGCGGACGGAGTGACCGCGCTGGTACTCATCGACCTCAACCACTTCAAGGAGGTCAACGACACGCTCGGGCACGCCGCCGGCGACCAGGTGCTGGTGCAGGTGGCCGACCGGTTGCGGGTCGCCGCCCAGGCGAATGACCTGGTGGCCCGCCTCGGCGGCGATGAGTTCGCCGTACTCCTGCGCGGGCTGCCGGCCCCGGCAGTGGCCGCACACCGGGCCGAGACGCTGCTCGCCGCTCTGCATGAGCCGTTCGAGCTGGACGGCATGCGAATCAGCGTCGAGGCCAGCGGAGGGATCTCGGTCGCCCCGCCGAGCGGTGGCATGGCCGAGCTGCTGCGCCGCGCCGACGTTGCCATGTACCAGGCCAAACGGGCCGGGCAGAGGATCTCCACGTACGCCCCGACCCGGGACACCGCCGACCTGGGCCGCCTCACCCTCGGTGGCGAACTGCCACGGGCGGTCGCCGACCACGAGTTCATCGTCAACTTCCAACCGATCGTCGACCTGGGCACCGGCGAGGTGACCAGCGCGGAGGCGCTGGCCCGCTGGCACCACCCCACCCACGGGCTGATCGACCCCCTGCGCTTCCTGGAGGCGGTGGAGCGTTCGGGCCTGCTCCCGGCCTTCGCCGAAGCGATCCTCGACCAGGCGCTGATCGCGGCGGCCAATTGGCGCGACGCCGGCTTCGACGTACCGGTCGCGGTCAACGTGTCCCCGCGCAGCCTGCTCGACGCGCGGTTCCCGGGCTCGGTGCTGGCCCGCCTGCGCGCCCACGACCTGCCACCGGACCGACTGGTGCTGGAGCTGACCGAGACACTGACGCTCAGCCAGCTCGACGTGGTCGACCGGGTGCTCAGCCGTCTACGCGACGAGGGTGTCCGATTGGCGTTGGACGACTTCGGCACCGGCTACTCCTCCCTCTCCCTGCTCTCCCGGATCCCGGTGCACGAGCTGAAGATCGACCGGAGTTTCGTGACGACGATGGAGAGCTCGGCGGAGGCCGCCGCTGTCATCCGCTCCACCCTCGACCTGGGCCGCAGCCTCGACCTGGATGTGGTGGCCGAGGGGGTGGAGAGCGAGCCGCAGCGACGGGCACTCTGGGAATTGGGCTGCGTCGCCGGCCAGGGGCACCTGTTCGCCCGGCCGATGCCGTCCGGCACCCTGCTCGCGGCGATGCAGCGCGGTTCGGGCGGCCGGCCTGGTGCCCTGGCTGCGCCGCTGCACGACGCTGGCGCGGTGATCCGGTTGAACCAGAACCGCCGTCAGGCCGGTCGCGCCCGCCCCGACCGCCTCCCGCACCTCCCCGCCTGACCGAGCACCGGCCCGGTGCGAAAGCAGGCCGATCTGCCAGACTGGCGGCCGTGATCGCCGCCGACCCGACTGCCCGCCGCCGTCGCTGGCACTGGCGGAAGCTCGACGCTGCCGCTGGCGGGCTCGCTCTCGACCTCGGCCTCTACGCGGTCTCGGCCATCTTCGCCGCGATCACCGCGGTCACATCGACCCTGCTGCCGCACCGGGCCTGGGGCGCGGTCGCCGCCGTCGGCTACCTGGTCGCGACGCTGGCGGTGATCGCCCAACTCCTGCTGCGCCGACGCTCCCCGACCTCCCGGTTGATCGGTCTGCCAGCCCGGTGGGCGGTCACCGGTCTCGCCTGGGCGGGCACCGCACTGCTGCCCCTGCTCTGGCAGAGCATCGAGCGGGCCAGCGGGCGCACCGACCGGGCCCAGGAGGAGGTGTTGGTCGTGGAGCAGGCCGGCACCCGCCTCCTGGAGCACGGCACGCCGTACCTCGGACCCGACGCGATAGCCGCGCTACCCCCCGCTGAGCAACTGCTCGGCTACACCCCGTACCAGCCGGGCATGGCGATTTTCGGCCTGCCCAGAGCGCTCGCGGACACCTGGTGGACCGACTCCCGGGTCTGGTTCGCGGTGGGCACCGCGCTCGCGCTCGCCCTGGCCGTGGCCGCCCTGCGCAGAACACCGGCCACCGCCGGTCAGGCCACCCCCACCGATACGGGTCACCGGCAGGACGCCGCGCTGCTGCGAGGCGTACAGGCCGCCACCGTACTGCCCATCTGCGCACTCACCCTCGCCACCGGCGGCGACGACCTGCCCGTACTCGCGCTCTGTCTGCTGGCCCTCGCGCTCGCCGCCGCCGACCGACCCGGCCGGGCCGGCCTCGCGGTCGGGCTGGCCGGCGCGCTGAAGCTGTTCGCCTGGCCGGTCGCCCTGGTCCTGATCGTCTGGGGCCTGACCCGGCGCGCCGGCACGCGAGTCGCCGTCGGCGCGATCGGCCTGCCCGTCGCGGCCCTGCTGCCGGCGATGCTGGTCGACCGCGACGCGCTGACCGAGAACGTGCTGCGCTTCCCCCTCGGCCACGGCCTGGTCACCAGCCCCGCGCAGTCCCCGTTCCCCGGCTACCTGATTGCCACCGCGCTGCCCGCCGGCCGGCTGATCGCCGCCGCACTGCTGGTCGCGGCCGGCGTGGCCATCGCCGTCCGGCTCGTCCGCCGCCCGCCCCGCACGGCTGTCGCCACCGCGCTGATCTGCGGGTACGGGCTACTCGTCGCGATCGCCCTGATGCCCTCGACCCGCTTCGGCTACCTGCTGTACCCGTTGGCCCTGCTCACCTGGGCGCCCGCCCTGCACCGCCCGGTCGACGCGCCGACCGCCCTGGTTGCCGACGACCTGTCCGGTCGGACCACTTCGGCGTAACTGCCGGGCGGAACGGCGCGCCAGGGCGTAGACCTGAAGGCATGACGACGTACCGCGACCGGGCCGAGGCGGGCCGGATGCTCTCCGAACGGCTCACCGCACTGATCGGCGAACCGGACGTCGTCGTCCTCGGCCTGGTCCGTGGCGGCGTGCCGGTCGCCCGGGTCGTCGCCGAACGGCTCGGCGCGCCACTGGACGTGCTGGTCGTCCGCAAGCTCGGCATGCCATGGGCCCGGGAGGTCGCCTTCGGCGCGCTCGGCCCAGGCGGTGTCCAGGTGCTCAACGACGCCGTGGCCAGCCGACTCAGCAGCGACGACATCGCCGAGGTCAGCCACCGGGAGCAGGCCGAGCTGGAACGCCGGGAACGCCTCTACCGGGGCGGTCGCCCCCAGCTGAACCTCACCGGGCGGACGGCGGTGATCGTCGACGACGGCCTGGCCACCGGCGCGACCGCCCGCGTCGCCGTGGAGGTCGTTCGCCACCTCGGGGCACGCCGGGTCGTGGTCGCGGTCCCGGTCGGCGCGCAGGAGGCGTACGAACTGCTCGCAGCCGAGGCGGACCAGGTCATCTGTGCGCAGCGTCCACCGGACTTCGGCGCGGTGAGCGTCTACTACGAGGATTTCCACGAGGTGTCCGACGAAGAAGTCACCGAGGCGCTCACAGCAACTGCTTAGGTCGACCGGGTACCGTCGGGAGATGAGCCTCACCTGTCCCAAGTGTCACGGAGAAATGCGCCAGTACGAGCGCAGCGGCGTCGTCATCGACCAGTGCGGGGAGTGCCGAGGCATCTTCCTGGACCGCGGCGAACTGGAGAAGCTGTTCGAGGCGGAGGCCAACTGGAGCCGCCAACAGGCCGGCGGTGCGCCACCGCCGCCCGCCCAGCAGCCGGCCGGCTACCCGCCGCAGCCGCCGCAGCCCGGTTACGGTGCCGTCCCGCCGCCGCCCCCGCCGGCACACGGCTACCCCCCGGCGCCGGCCTATGGCCACCAGCAGCAGCAACACCACGGCTACCACGGGCACTACCGGCAGAAGAAGCGCAAGGGCTTCCTCGACGACATGTTCGGCTAAGCCGAGACCGGCATCCCGCCCGGGCCGATCCACGCGTCGGCCCGGGCGCATGATCTACACCGTCGATGGTTGGCGGGTGGCACTGGTCGCACTGGCCAGCCCCGTCGACGGCCCCGCCGACGTCGACGACGTGAGCTACTGGCGTGACTTCCCCGTCAGCGATGAGAAGTCCACCCGGCACGCCTGGTGTGCGCCGCTCGGCCGCCGCCTTCGACCGTCCGACCGGGATCGTCCGGCTCTGGCGGGAGACCGCTCCGGCGGCGGTCCGCGCCGCCGCGTCAGCCGACCCCGAGGGGTACGTGACCACGCAGGGGCATGTGCTGCGCGTACCGGATTTCCTCGCCACCCTGACCACCGAGGCCGTCGTCCATCACCTCGACCTGACACCGGAACTGCCCGACGCGCCGCCGCCCGACCCACTGGCGGTACGGGTCGCGGTGGCCACCATGGACGGCCTGCTCAGCGACGACACGGTACGCCCCACTGGCTGGGACGACCATGAGTTCCTTCTGAAGGCCACCGGCCGACTCCCGCTCACCGGCCGTTACGGCCGGTCGATCTGCGACTGGGCCGCTAAGAGGATGACAGCGGTCCCGGCCAGTGCGGCAAACCACCCTCGATCTGCGCCGTCGACAGGTGAAACCCGAGACCTCTCAGCCGATTGCCATGTCCACGAATCGCGAGAGATGCAACTGCGCAGCGACGGTCACGGTGTCAGTTGGCCCATTTCGATGCTTGGCAACAATGAAATCCGCCTCGCCCGCCCGCGGCGACTCTTTGTCGTAGTAGTCGTCGCGGTGCAGAAGGATGACAACGTCGGCATCTTGCTCGATTGATCCTGATTCACGCAAATCGGACAGCTGTGGGCGCTTGTCGGTGCGCTGCTCGGGGCCACGGTTCAGCTGACTGACCGCGATGACCGGGCACTCGACCTCCTTGGCCAACAGCTTCAGGCCACGGGAAAGGTCCGCGACCTCCTGCTGTCGACTCTCGGTGCGCTTCGGTGAGGTCATCAGCTGCAGATAGTCGACCACGATCATTTTGAGGTCGTGCCGCTGCTTGAGCCGCCGAGCTTTGGCCCGGATCTCCATCAGGTTCATGCTCGGCGTGTCGTCGACGAAGAGCGGTGCCTCGCTGATCTCGCCCATGCACCTGGCCAGCTTGGTCCAGTCGTCGTCGGAGAGCTGCCCGCTGCGCAGCACGTGCAGCGGCACCCGCGCCTCGGCGGAGAGCAGTCGCATGACGATCTCGACCTTGCTCATTTCCAGCGAGAAGATGGCGGCTGCCTGATTAGCGCGAATAGCAGCATTTCGGGCAAAATCCATACTTGCGGTCGATTTGCCCAAACCGGGCCTGCCGGCCACGATGATCAATTGCCCGGCGTGCAGGCCGTTGAGCAGGCGGTCCAGGTCGCTGAAGCCGGTCGGTACGCCGGTCATCATGCCGCCGGACGCCCCCACCGCCTCGATCTCGTCCAGCGTCGGCTGCAACATGTCGGCCAGGATCGCGAAATCCTCGCTGACCCGGCGTTCGGTGACGTCGTAGACGGCCTGCTGGGCGAGGTCCACGACGTCGTCGACGTCGCGGCTGCCGCCGCTGGCGGTGCCGTAGCCCAACTGCACGATCTTGGTGCCGGCCTCGACCAACCGGCGCAGCACCGCCCGTTCGCTGACGATCCGCGCGTAGTAGGCCGCGTTCGCGGCGGTGGGCACGCTCGCGATGAGGGTGTGCAGGTAGGGCGCACCGCCGATGCGGACCAGGTCGCCGGAGTCGGCGAGCGCCGCCGCGACCGTGATCGAGTCGGCCGGCTCACCCCGGCCGTAGATGTCCAGGATGATGTCGAAGATGGTGGCGTGCACCGGCCGGTAGAAGTCGTTGGTCTTGAGGATCTCGACGACGTCGGCGATGGCGTCCTTGGAGAGCAGCATTCCGCCGATGACGCACTGCTCGGCGGCAACATCCTGGGGCGGGGTCTTGTCGAACTGGCCGTCCCGCTGCGCGGGTGACTGGCCGCCGCCGGAGCGTGGCTCTGCCCGCATGTCGTCGGTGACCGACACGGGTCCCCCCTCCACTGCGCCGGATCCGATCCCAGCTCTACCGCTGGGGTACGACACTTCCGTCCGACCGGGCCGGTCGATCGGGGGCCATCGCCGGCGGTCGAGGGCCAACCATACGGACCCCGAGGTCAGAGACTCAACAACGCCGGTGGACGAGCCTCGGGACAACCTGTGGATGTCGGGGGACAGCATGTGCGCAGCGTGTGCACAGGCTGTGGATAACCATTGGGGAATTCTTGGCCGCATGCCCTTGACCTGCGGAAACATACTCCCCAGCCTGTGGAGGAGAATATTTCGGTCGGGCCTGTGACACGATCGTCCCGTACTATCTCCAGCGAACGGCTACACCTGGACAGCGGATTCCGCTTTCGGTTCAGAAGGGTCACACTCCGGCCGTGAATTACCGGGACTGGGGACGCGGGGATGGCAGCCCGCGCGAGCGCCAGCCGATCGCCTCGTGGGGTGAGCGCGCGGCGTCCCTTCCGGTTGACCCGTACGACGAGGACGGGCGCTACCGGACCTCCAGCCGCCAGCGTGCGTTGGACCGTGGCCAGGACGAGCCGGTCGACGCCTACCTGCCCCGATGGGCTCTGGAGTCGGGGGTCCTGCACGCTGACGGCGGCGGTCGCCACGCGGCGCCGGACGAGCCCGAGCCCGAACGGCCAACTTCCGGAGCCGGCCGACGGTCCGCCGAGTCGCCGAGCAGCCGGCGGCGGGTCAGCGAGACGAGTTGGCGGGAGCAGGCGGCAATCGGCGCGGCACCCGATTCGGACCACACCCAGGAGTGGACGCTCGACCGTCCGCAGGAGCAGGGGTACTCCGGCCGCCGGCGCGCCGACGCCGGGGAGGAGGAGCCGGTCTCCGGTGCTGTCCCGGACCGCCGTCCCCGCCGTGCGCCCGCTGGCCGTCCGCAGGTGATCTGGTCGGGCGGGGATCTGGAGCCCGCCCCGACCGAGCCGGCGCCTGACAAGGACGTGAGCCGTCCCAGCCGGCGCAGCCGTCGTGCGGCGGAGGAGTCGTGGTCCCGTCCGGCGGCCGACCCCTGGACTCGCGGGTCGGCCCGGGCGGCGGAGCCCGAGCCGTCGTACCCGCCCGCGGTGGATCCATGGGACGCCTCGGGCGTGCACGCGTGGCCGCCCGCTGCCGGCGCGGACGGCGCGGACCTGAGCGAGCAGTGGTCGGCGGTGGAGAGCGTCGGTGGCTGGGAGCGGTCCGACCGCACCGGCCAGTGGGAGCGGTCCGCGATCGAGGCCGACCAGTGGGACCGTACGGTGCCGCCGCGATCCGACCGCTCGGTGGCGGCAGAGGGTTGGCCGACCCGGGACGAGGGGTTCTGGCCCGGCACTCGGCTGGCCGATGACGACCCCCGTTGGACGGATCCGTCGACGTCGGCGCCCCGGTCACCGGTGGTGGGCTACACCGCTCCGCGGCCGCGCAGCGCGCCTGTGCCGCCCGGGGGTGCGCCACGACGTCGGGCCGACCGGCCGGCGGTTGGGGCGGCTTCAGTGCGCCAGCGGGTCGAGTCGGCGGCCACGGGTGCCTGGGCACGTCGTCTGGAGGACGACCTGCTCGATCCGGATCCGGGTGGGTCCTTCCGACCGTTGCTGTACACGGCCGCCTGTTACCTGGTGCCGGCGATGCTCATCTTCGTCTGGCTGTTGACGTTGGACAGCCAGGCGCCTGCTGGTTGTGTGACCGACATCAGCGGGGGCGGGTGCGACTCGGCCCGGTCACGCGCTTTGGAGTCGCTGCTCGCCGGTGCGCCGCGCTTCGGGTTGGCGTTGGTGAGCAGCCTGGTCGTGGCGGCGCTGCTGCGTCGGGTGGGCACGACATGGCGCTCGGCCACCATCGCACTCGCCGCTGCGGTGGTGGGCGGCGGCCTCTCCACGGTGCTGATCAGCGCGGTGACCGGTCAGCCGATCGGGTGACAGCCCCTGCACCAGCTCAGGCCTGGGCCAAGCCCGGCCTGGCCGGACTCGACGACGTACGCACGAGGGCCCGCACCGATCGCTCGGTGCGGGCCCTCGTGATGGTGTTGCGGACGTCAGCCCTGAAGAACGTTCAGGTTGAACGACGCGGTCACCTCGGGGTGCAGCTTGATCTTCACCGGGTAGGTGCCGGTCGACTTGATGTGACCGGGCACCTCCAGCCGACGCCGGTCGAGGACCGGACCGCTGGACGCCTTGACGGCGTCGACGATCTCGGCCGGAGTGACCGAGCCGAAGAGCCGTCCGCCGTCGCCGGCGCGGACCTTCAGGTTGACCTTGAGACCCTCGAGCTGAGCCTTGACCTCGTTGGCGTGGTCGAGGTCGCGGATCTCGCGGGCCGAACGGGCCCGCTTGATGACCGTGACCTGCTTTTCCGCGCCCTTGGTCCAGGCGATCGCGAAGCCCTGCGGCAGCAGGTAGTTACGGCCGAAGCCGTCCTTGACCTCGACGATGTCGCCCGGGGCACCGAGGCCGGACACTTCCTGAGTCAGGATGATCTTCATATCGGTGCCTCCTCTCAGCGGGTGGTGGCCGTGTACGGCAGGAGCGCCATCTCACGGGCGTTCTTGACCGCACGGGCGATCTGCCGCTGCTGCTGCGAGGTCACGCCGGTCACCCGCCGAGCGCGGATCTTGCCGCGATCGGAGATGAACTTGCGCAGCAGCGCGGTGTCCTTGTAATCGATGTAGGCGATCCCGTCCTTGTCGAGCGGGTTCACCTTCTTCTTGGGCTTGCGAAGTGCCGCAGCCTTCGCCGTTGCACGTGCTCCTGGTTTGCGATCGCGGGCGCTCGGCGCCATTAGAACGGTGGCTCCTCGTCAAAATTGGCGCCCGAACCGGCACGCGCGGGAGATGGTGCAGCCGAAGCCCAGGGGTCGTCGAAGTTGCCTCCGCCGCCACCCTGACCGCCACCGCCGCCCTGACCGCCACCGCCACCGAACCCGCCGCCAGCACCGCCGGAGCGGGACATCTTCTGCACCTTCGCCGTGGCGTAGCGCAGGGACGGGCCGATCTCGTCGACCTCAAGCTCGATGACGGTGCGCTTCTCGCCCTCGCGGGTCTCGTACGACCGCTGACGCAGCCGGCCCGAGACGATCACGCGGGCGCCCCGCTGCAGCGACTCGGCGACGTGCTCCGCCGCCTGACGCCACACGGTGCAGGCCAGGAAGAGCGGCTCGCCGTCCTTCCACTCATTGGTGGTCTTGTCCATGAAACGGGGCGTCGAAGCGACCCGGAACTTGGCGACCGCCGCACCGGAAGGGGTGAACCGCAACTCGGGGTCATCGGTCAGATTGCCGATGACCGTGATGGTGGTGTCTCCTGCCATGACCATCTCCTCGCGCACTCAACGTCTCGTCGTACAGGCTCGCAGAGCCGTACGACAGAGCCGTGGAGGCTGATCCGGACGAACCGGGGGTTTGGATGCTTAGCGCATTTCCGGCCGGATGACCTTGGTGCGCAACACGGACTCGTTGAGTCGCAGCTGACGGTCCAGCTCGGCCACCGCAGCAGGCGTGGCCTGCAGGTCGATGACGGCGTAGATGCCCTCGGCCTTTTTGTTGATCTCGTACGCGAGGCGCCGGCGGCCCCACACGTCGGTCTTCTCAACCGAGCCACCCGCGGTCCGGATCACGTTCAGGTACGTGTCGAGCGACGGGGCGACGGTGCGTTCCTCGAGACTGGAGTCGAGGATCACCATTACTTCGTAATGACGCAAGACGTGCTCACCTCCTGTGGGCTAGGCGGCCACGGTCCTTCCGTGGCAGGAGGTCGTGCGTCGCTGCCCGCACGTGCCGAGGGAACTCGGCCGGACGCGGACAACCTGACCAGGATACCTGGTCCGGACGATCATGCTGGGGGTGGTCGGGTCAGCTCCCGGACGTGCTGACGGGGGTCCGCCGCCCGACCGTCTACCGGCCGGTGGTGGACCCCCGTCAACGAGGCCGCGGGGCGTCCCGTCCGCATTCCTTGGGTGGGACCTGGGGAGGAACGACCACACCGATGAGGTTGGACTGAAGACGCCCCGCGGAGCTTTATCATGTTGTTATCCGACGATACAACGGCACTCGTACCTTGTCGGGGGGAAAAGCACAAATTTCCGAGATTCTTCATCGGTCCAGGTCCGGTGTGCGAAGGGCCGTCCCCCGCCGCGCCGGGCCGCGCGGTGGGGTGACCTCGCTGTCGGCCGTCGGCCGTCGACCACCGATCGCCGTACGCGGCGCTCGCGCCGCCGGCGGGACCGGGCGCTGGTCGCCGGTTCAATCCCATCAACGATCGTCGGTCCCTGCGGTGACGCGGCCGCACGCGACAACGCCTCGGCCGTCGCCCCGGCCGTCCGGGGCGCGACGTAGGCTCGCTCGCATGCGTATCGGAGCCCACGTCGATTCGACCGACCCGCTGGCAGAGGCGGCCGCCCGGTCTGCCGACACCGTGCAGTTCTTCCTCTCCGACCCACAGGGGTGGAAGGCACCCAAGCCGCGGGAGGACGCGGAGCGGCTGCGCGCGGCCGAGGTCGACCTCTACGTGCACGCGCCGTACGTCATCAACGTGGCCACCCTCAACAACCGCATCCGGATCCCCAGCCGAAAGCTGCTGCTCGGGCACGCCAACGCGGCCGCCGCCATCGACGCCAAGGGCCTGATCGTCCACGGTGGGCACGTCAACGCCGGCGACGACCTGGCCGTCGGCTTCGACAACTGGCGCAAGACCTTCGCGTACGCAGCCGACTCCGGCGGCTTCGGCGTGCCGGTCCTGATCGAGAACACCGCCGGCGGCGACAACGCGTGCGCCCGACGACTGGACGCGCTCGCCCGACTCTGGGACGCCATCGGCGACTACGAGGTCGGCTTCTGCCTGGACACCTGCCACGCGTACGCGGGGGGCGAGGAGCTGCTCGGCCTCGTCGATCGGGTCAAGGCGATCACCGGGAGGATCGACCTGGTGCACGCCAACAACTCCAAGGGCGCGTTCAACTCCGGCCAGGACCGGCACGACAACCTGGGCGGCGGGACGATCGACCCGGAATTGGTGGTGGCGGTGATCCGGGCGGCCGGGGCGCCGGTGGTCGTCGAGACACCGGGCGGCGTACCCGGCCAGGCCGGCGACATCGACTTCCTCCGTCAGCAGCTCGGGACGGAGAGCCCGGCAGCATGACGACCGGACAGCCCGGGACCGGGAAGGCCCGGCCCACCTCCGCCGGCGCGGACCCCGAGATCGGACCCGCCACCGCGTCCGCGACGAGCACCCCCGCCCAGCCGGCTCGAACCTTCGACACCGCCTCCCAGAATGGCGACTCCGACCCCGCGACGAACGACGCGGCCGAAGACAGCGACGCAGCCAAGGTCACCGACGCGACCAAGGACGGCGCGGCCAAGAACAGCGGCCCAGCCAAGGACGGCGACGCGACCAAAGACGACGCAGGCAAGGACAGCGACCCAGGCAAGGATGAGAAGGCGGGCGACGCCGAGAGTGAGGCGAAGCCGGTCGGCCCGGAGCGTTGGGAGGCGTTCGCCTCCGCTCCGGAGCCGGTGCCCTCCGTTTTCAGCCGGGCAGGCCGGGCCGTCGGCCGGTTCCTGATCCACGAGTGGACCCTGGCCAGCCTCGGCGCGCTGGCACTGGCCGTGCTGATGACCTGGCCGACGCTGCGCTATCCGCGCTACACACTCCCGCAGGACTACTGGGACCCGAGCCTGCAGGCCTGGCAGATGGCGTGGTCCGGGCACATCCTGCTGACTGAGCCGGCGCGCCTGTGGCAGTCCAACACGTTCTTCCCCGAGCTGTGGAGCTTCGCGTTCTCCGACACACTGCTCGGCTACGCCCCGGCCGGGATGCTCGGCAGCGGCCCCGAGGACGCGGTGCTGCGCTACAACATCATGTTCGTGTTGGCGCACGCGCTCGCGACGCTCGGGGCATACGCGCTGGCCCGACAGCTCGGGGCTGGCCGCATCGGCGCGGCCGTTGCTGGCGTCAGCTACACCTACGCGCCGTGGTTGCTGTCCCAGGCCGGGCACCTGCACGTGCTCTCCAACGGCGGGATTCCGCTGGCGCTGGCGATGTTGGCGCGCGGGCACGGCTGGTCCCTGCGGCACGGTTACCGACCCGAGCGCCGGCACGACGGTTGGGTCTACGCCGGTTGGTTGGTGGCGGCCTGGCAGCTCAGCCTCGGCTTCGGCATCGGGCTGCCGTTCGCGTACATCATGGCCGGCGGGGTGCTGGTCGTCGTCGTCCTCTTCTACGCGCGACGGCTGCGCACCGGCCAGGCCGTGCCGTTCGGTCGCCGGTTGTTCGTCGCCGACCTGCTCGGCGGGTTGTTGTTCGCCGGTGTGGGGCTGCTGATGGCGTTCCCGTTCTTCAAGGTGACCGAGCTGCATCCGTACGCCGAGCGCACCATCCGTGACATCAGCATCTTCTCGCCGCCGGCGTCGGGTTTCGTGACGGCGCCCACCGAGTCGAGGATCTGGGGTGGGTTGCACGAGGGGGCGCGCGCGGCGCTGCCGTGGCACCCGGAGATGACACTCCTGCCGGGCTTTGTGCTCTACGCGCTCGCCGCGGGTGGGCTGTTCTTCTCGGTCTGGCGGCTGCGACACCGACTGCTGCTGCTCGCCGGGGTGCTGGTGACGATGGCCTTCGCGATGGGCACCCGTTTCTTCGACGGCACCTTCACCTACGTGCCGCTCTTCGAGCACGTGCCGGGCTGGAGTGCGCTGCGTACCCCTGGTCGGTTGATGCTCTGGACCACGTTGTTACTTGGCCTGCTCGCGGCGGGCGCGGTCACCGCGCTCACCGACCGGGTCCGCGAGCTGACCGCGCAGCGGATCCCGTCGTGGCCGGGGCCGTGGCTGCGGATGGCCACCCTGCTGCCGCTGCTGCTGGTCACCATCGAGGGCCTGAACAGCACGCCCCATCCGGTGGTGCCGACCCAACCGGCCGCGATGCGTATGGCGGAGGGGCCCCTGCTGGTGCTGCCCAGCAACCAGAGCCTGGACCAGCACGTCATGCTCTGGTCGACCAGCGGGTTCCCCGACGTGGTCAACGGCGGTAGCGGCTTCACCCCGCGCCAACTCGACGACGTCCGTCGGGTGAGCCAGTCGTTCCCCGACCAGACCAGCGTCGACTACCTGCGCACGCTCGGCGTCCGCACGGTGGTGTTGCTGCGCGGGCAGGTGGCGGGCACACCCTGGGAGATCAGCATCGACGCACCCGTCGAGTCGCTCGGCATCAGCCGGCAGGATGTCGGCGACGCGGTGGTCTTCCGGTTGTGATGCCGACCGGCCGTAGGACGACCGACACGATCGCCACTGCGGCCACGGTGAACAGCGCGAGCACGCCGCTGAGCCACCACTGGACCTCGTTGGCGGAGAAGCACAGATTCCCCGCGGTGCAGTCGATGCCGCTCAATTCCATGCGACTGGCGACGATGCCCGCGGGGAAACACAGCAGGGCTACACAGCTGGCGAGACCGAAGAACCATCCGGAGACCCGGCGGTTGACGAGCTGCACGATCCAGATTACGACGAACAGGCCGGGCAGGATCCAGTTGACGGCAGTCGTACCGCTCAGTCCGATGTCGGCCTCCGGTTAACGGCCCGACTCGCTGGCGACGGGTTCGGAGCTGGCCATCGCTGGTGTGCTGCCACGTGGGCGCCAGCGGTCTATCCAGGGGGCATCGGGTGCGCCGTCCAGGACACCTCCGTCCGGGTCGTCAGGATAGGTGGCCCGCACCGCGTCCCGCTCGGGGTGCAGGATCTCCTTGACGACCAGGACGCAGAGCACCACCACAGTGGCCAACCGCAACGTCGAGGCCAGCACGAACACCCCTTCCGGGAAGACCGGGCGGCTCGTCGCCGCGCCGAGCAGCTCACCGTAGAAGGCGACGAAGTAGCAGACCTCGGCGATCTGCCAGGCCAGGATGGCACCCCACTTCGGCCGGGCCAGCACCACCAGCGGCAGCAGCCACAGCACGAACTGCTGCGACCACACCTTGCTGAAGATGAGGAACGCGGCGACCACCAGGAAGGCCAACTGCGCCAGCCGCGGTCGGCGCGGCGCCCGCAGCGCCAGCACGGCCACACCGAGGCAGGCCAGCCCGAACAGGGCGTACGAGAGGGTGTTGAGGGTGGGGATGTTGACGTTCAGCCACTCGAACGGGCCGAGCCGGGCGGGGTCGTTGCCGACCTTGCCGTCCAGGTAGCGTCCGATGTACCAGAACGTGCCCCAGTCGATGGGTCGGGTGCTGTTGAGCTCGAAGAACCGGTCCCAGTTTTCCGGATACGCCAGCGCGGGGGGCAGGTTCACCAACACCAGGGCGCCGATGGCGCTGCCGACCGCGATGAGCGCGGCGCGTAGCCGGGCGGCCCGCAGCGCCAGCACCAGAATCGGGCCGAGAATGAACAGCGGCCAGAGTTTCGCCGCACCGGCGAGCCCGAGCAGTACGCCGGCCACCGCCGGTCGTTTCCGGGCCCAGGCCAGCAGCCCGAACGCCGCCAGCCCGATGGCGAGCAGGTCCCAGTTGACGGTGGCGGTGAGCACCAACGCCGGGGCGAGCGCGAACAACGCGGCGTCCCAGGGTCGTCGGCGGCGCAGCGCCAGGATCACCGCCACGGTGGCCACCGCGAGCGCACCCAGCACCAGCGCGTTGAGGTTGTAGAACCACTGGCCCTGGTTGATGCTCGGGTCGCCGTCACCGATGGCGTGCACCGGCAGGCCCAGCGCCCCCATGAAGTAGCCGGTCAGCACCGGGTACTCCACCGGGTGGTCACGGTAGGGCACCTTGCCCTCGTTGAGTCCCTCGGCGTAGTAGAGGGCGAGGACGTCGGTGTAGCAGAACCGCGTGTACTGGACGTTGTTCTGCCAGGCGCCGTCCTGGCAGGGCGACTTCTGCACCCAGTGCAGCGCGAGCGTGAGGCAGACCATCGCCAGCACGATCCGGACGGCAGTCCAGAAGCGGCGTTCCCGGCCGGCCGGCCGGTCCAGCGCCGTCGCGTGGTCGCCCAGCGGGCCACCGATCATGCCGGAGATGCCGCGGACGAACCCATCGGAGCGGGACGGGTGGTCGGTGGTTCCGGCGTCGTCGATGCCGGGCGTCGACTGGGTGCTCATGAAGAGGCATCCTGCCGTACGACGGGGGTGCCCGTCCCGCCCCGACGCGGAGATCCGGGTACGAAAACGCCGCCGCCGGCCGGACAGGTCGTCCGGCCGGCGGCGGCATCGTGCAGAGGTACGGGTCAGTCCCGATCAGGCGGTAAGCCTGGCAGCAGTCCGCCGCCGCCGCCACCTGCACCGGGCCCGCCGGGATTGTTACCACCGTTGTTGCCGCCGTTGTTACCACCGTTGTTACCACCGTTGTTGCCGCCGTTACGCGGACAGAACGGGTCGGTCAGCGGGTCACAGGCACCGGGCAGGCCGGGCAGACCCGGGATCGTCGGCGGGGGTGGCGGTGGCGGTGCTTCACCGTTTCCGGAGTCCGGGTCGCCGACGTTCGCCGCTGGCGGGAAGTCGACCTTCGGTTTGCCCTTCAGCGCCTCGTTCATGAACCGCTCCCAGATGTCGCCCGGGAGGTTTCCACCACTGACCTTACGGCCGTCCTTGAGAATGAGTGGCTTCCGGTCCTTCACGTTGCCCACCCACACCGCAGTGGCCAACTGTGGCGTGTAACCGATCATCCAGGCGTCGCCGTTGTCCTCGCTGTCGTCCTTGAGTTCCCAGGTGCCGGTCTTGGACGCCGCCTTGCGACCGTCATCGAGCCGGTGGTTGACAGCGGCCGGGTAGTCCTTCAGCACGGACGTCACGTCGTCCACGACGCTCTTGTCGATTCTCCGCTTCGAGTCGAGCTTCTCGCCGTAGACCTTGTCCCACTTACCGGTGTTCGGGTTCTGCTTCTCCACCGAGTACAGGAAGTGCGCCTTGTTGTAGACGCCCCCGTTGGCGAAGGTGGCAACGCCGTTGGCGTGGTCCAGCACCGTGATCGGGTATTGACCGTAGCCGACCACGTTGAAGAACGGCTCCGGCGTGATGTCCTTCGGGTTGGTCTTGGTCAGGTCGTAGGCCTTCGCCGGGTTGGTGTCCGTGCGCCACATGGTGGTGACGCCGGCCTGCTTGGCCATGTCCACGACCTTGTCCGCGCCGATCTCCTCGGTGACGTAGTAGAACGGCACGTTCAGGGACTGAAGCGTCGACAACCTCAGTGTGCAGGAGTTGCCGCAGTCGGGGTTGTCCTTGCCGGCGTTGCTGACCTTGAACTTGGTGCCCTCCGGGGTGAAGGCCTTGCCCTTCCACCGAGACTCGAGCGACTTCTTCTCCTTGAGTGCGGCCGCCAGGGTGTAGATCTTGAAGCTTGAACCGGGCGAGTGACCGCCGCTGATCGCCCCGCTGGAGTCGGTGTTCTTGCCGGCATAGTCGGTGCCGGTGCCGTTGTCACCGCCGTAGTACGCGACGACCCGACCGTTGGTGGGGTCGATCGACACCACCGCGGCCATGATGTTGCTTCGCTGACCGGCCAACTCGGAGTCCTTGGACTTGCGCTGGGCCGTCTCGACCGCCGCTGCCTGAATCTTGGTGTCCATGGTGGTGCGGATCCGGTAGCCGCCCGCCATCAGCGCCTGGGAGCACAGCGGCTTCGCGTCCGTCACCTGCGTCTCCTTGTCGACGCAGATGCCTTTGTCCCGCATCTCTTCCCGGACGTAGTTGATTACATTGCCGTACGGCGTGTCGACGCCGAAGTCGACGCCGATGCCGCCCTTCTTCGGGGCCTTGATGGTCTTCGGATATGCGGCAGGCCGCTCCGGCTTGCCGGCCACACCCAGCCAGCCCTCCTTTACCATGCCCTCGATCACGTAGTTCCAGCGATCCTGGGCAGCAGTCGGGTTGATCGCCGGGTCGTACCCCTGGTGGGTGGAACTGGGCTCCGGCTGCTTGATCAGGGCCGCGAGCACCGCACCCTCGGCCGGATCAAGCTTGCTCACCGGCTTGCCGAAGTAGGTCTGGGCCGCCGCTTCGATGCCATAGGCGCCTCGGCCGAAGTAGATCACGTTGAGGTAGTGCTGCATGATCTGCGGCTTCGTGTACTCGTCGTTGAGCTTGGAGGCAAGGATCGCCTCCTTCACCTTCCGGGCGTAGGTGTCGTCCTTCAGATTGTCGTAGGCGTTGCGCGCGTACTGCTGGGTGATCGTGGAGGCACCCTGCTTGTCACCACCGGAGATGTTGTTCCAGCCAGCCCGGGCAATGCCCTTGTAATCCACACCGGAGTGCCGGTAGAAGTTCCGGTCCTCGGCGGCGGCCACCGCGTTCTGCACCCACTCGGGAATCTGGTCGATGGTGACCAGGGTGCGGTTCTGATCGCCCACCTTGGCGATGATGGTCTTGTTGTCAAAGGCGTACAGAGTGGTCGCCTGCGGCGGGGTGATCTCGTCGGGAAGCACCACGTTGGTCGAGTAGTAGGTGAACCCGACCACACCGACGCCGGCCAGCATGATGAAGACCGCGAACCCGGCGATCAGCAGGTTCATCCGCTTGCGCTTCTTTGCCCGCGCGGCGCCCGCGTCACCCGCACCACGACCGCCCCGACCCGGACCGTTCGGCCCGCCCGGGCCACCTGGCCCACCAGGGCGACCGGAGACCGGTGAGACGCTCGCCCGGGCGACCGCGGCACGGCCACCCACCGAGGCGGAGCCGACACTGGCCCGTCCCGCCGAGGCGGTGCCGACAGAGGCTGCACCGACGGCGGCGGCACCGACCACGGCCCGACCTGCCGGTGCGCCCGGCGCCGGGGACACGGGCACCGAGGCGCGGCCCGCACCGGCGCGACCGGCGGCCGCGCCCGGTGCCGGCGACACCGGCACCGAGGCCCGCCCGGCTCGGCCCGGGGCTGCCGAACCCACCGAGGCTGACCCGGCGGCCGCAGCGCCACGCTGTGGCACCGAGGCGGAGCCGCCGACCGTGGCTCGCCCACCGGCGGGCCGTGGGGCCACGGAGGCGCGGCCCGGGGTTGCCGTGCCGCCTTCCGAGGCCGACCAGCCGCTCTCGCGGGAGTCACCGCCGGGTCGGCGGTACGCGTCGTCCGCGCCAGGTCCGGGTTCACCGTCCGGGCCGGGGTACTGGGCCCGTCCGCGCGCAGAACTGGGATCGCCGTACGAGTTCATTCCTCACACCCTGCCGGTCGCGGTGGGGCGCGGCTGCGCCGCCACCGGGTTGCCGTGAGTTGCTTCACCCTGGACACCGGCACGGGGGTGCCGTTCCACCGGGGTTATTGCTGTATTAATGGGGCCAATCGGACCAACGAGCGGTTGGCCTTCCCGGGTTTCGTCTACGACCCCGGGGCCGGTCCAACCAGCTGCGATCACCGTTGCGCCTCTCGCCTCCGCCGACCGACACCTTCGGCGCCCGCCGCGTTCTGCGTTCCGGTGCCGTCACCGTCACCGGTCAGACCGTCCCGGCCGAGCAGGTACTGCTCGACGAGATGGTTCCAGTCACAGCCGAGGCACACCTCCACCACGAAGACCTGGAACTCACGCAGCGTCATCGCCAGCACGGGTAACTCGGTCAGTGTGCGGGCCTGCCCGGCGGACTGCTTGAGTTCGTCGCCGTAAATGTAATGGACGAGGGTCAGGTTCTCGCTCCGGCAAATCGGGCAGCGCCGGTCGGTCGGCTCACCGTGGAACCGGGCGGCGTTCTTCAGGTACGGCGACGCGTCGCAGACGTCGTACGTGCCGACCCGCCCGGCCAGGAGCTCACGCAGCACTGCTCGCTTCTGAAGCGAGTAGTCGACGACCTGGCGCTGCGTACGCATGCGAAGAAGGGTACGCGGTCGGGCCCGACCAGGCGACCACGCTCACGATCCGTGACGACAGCATCCCGGAACGGGGGTTTGCCCTGGCCCGCGCGACCCGCTAACGTGCGATGTATCGGTCCGATACATCGCGGCGGTTACCACTCCACGCCGGGGGTAAAGAGAGGATGGCAGCAGTGCTTGAGTTCGCCATCCTCGGCCTCCTGCAGGAGTCTCCGATGCACGGCTATGAGCTGCGCAAGGAGCTGACCGCCAAACTCGGCGCGATCCGGGCGGCGATCAGCTACGGCTCGCTCTACCCCACCCTGCGCAGGTTGCAGGCGGGGGGATGGATCACCGAAGCCGCCGAAACACCCGCCACCGCCGAGGAGGTTCCCGCGCTGACCAGCCGACGAGGTCGGGTGGTCTACAAAATCACCGCGGAAGGCAAGGAACGCTTCGCCCAGCTGATTGCACAGGCCGGGCCCGAGACGTACGACGACACGGGCTTCGGGGTGCACTTCGCGTTCTTCGCCCGGACCGACCAGGCGACCCGCCTTCGCATTCTGGAGGGTCGCCGCCGCAAGATCGAGGAGCGTCGCGAAGGGCTTCGTGACGTGCTGGGCCGGGCGGCCGAGCGCCTCGACGCTTACACGCTGGAACTGCAGCGCCACGGCCTTGATGCCTGTGAGCGCGAGGTCCGCTGGCTGGAGGAGCTCATCGCCAACGAGCGCTCCGGCCGAGCCCCGACGGTCCCGAACATCGGGACGGCCGGTGGCCGACGAGAAGACAACAGCCCGCCTCCGCCTGGAGAGACCAGGAATGAGCGGCCGTGACAGAAAAGAAGGAGGCAGACGCTATGGGCTCCGTCCGCGTCGCCATCGTCGGTGTGGGTAACTGCGCCTCGTCCCTGGTTCAGGGCGTCGAGTACTACCGGAACGCCAACCCGAACGACCGCGTCCCGGGTCTCATGCACGTCGCCTTCGGCGACTACCACGTCTCCGCCGTGGAGTTCGTCGCGGCGTTCGACGTGGACGCCAAGAAGGTGGGCATGGACCTCTCGGAGGCGATCGTCGCCAGCGAGAACAACACCATCAAGCTCTGTGACGTACCGCCGACCGGCGTGTCCGTGCAGCGCGGTCCGACCTTCGACGGTCTGGGCCAGTACTACCGCGAGATCGTCGAGGAGTCCGACGCCGCCCCCGTCGACGTGGCGCAGGCGCTGCGCGACGCACAGGTCGACGTCGTCGTCTGCTACCTGCCGGTCGGCTCTGAGCAGGCCGCCAAGTTCTACGCTCAGGCCGCGATCGACGCGCGCTGCGCGTTCGTCAACGCCCTGCCGGTCTTCATCGCCTCGGACCCGGAGTGGGCCCAGAAGTTCACCGACGCTGGCCTGCCGATCGTCGGTGACGACATCAAGAGCCAGGTCGGTGCCACCATCGTGCACCGTGCTCTGGCGAAGCTCTTCGAGGACCGCGGTGTCGAGCTGCTGCGCACGTACCAGCTCAACTTCGGCGGCAACATGGACTTCATGAACATGCTGGAGCGTAAGCGGCTGGTCTCGAAGAAGATCTCGAAGACCCAGTCGGTCACCTCGCAGATCCCGCACGAGATGAGCAAGAGCGACGTGCACATCGGCCCGTCGGACCACGTGCCGTGGCTGGACGACCGCAAGTGGGCGTACATCCGCCTGGAGGGCCGCTCGTTCGGTGACACCCCGCTCATGGCCGAGCTCAAGCTCGAGGTGTGGGATTCTCCGAACTCGGCCGGCGTCATCATCGACGCGGTCCGGGCTGCGAAGATCGCGCTGGACCGGAAGATCGGCGGCCCGATCCTGTCGGCCTCGTCGTACTTCATGAAGTCCCCGCCGGTGCAGTACGCCGACCACGACGCCCACCAGGCCGTCGAGGAGTTCATCGCCGGTGAGGTCGAGCGCTGACCCGCTGATCAACAGGCACGACCGAGGGCCGGGTCCGTATGGACCCGGCCCTCGCCGCGTTCAGTTCGACATCTTCAGGTACGGCGACAGCCGCAGCGCCGCCTCGTCAACGCTCGCTCCAGGCGTGTCGCAGGGCGACCCCGGCCTCCAACTCCAGCAGCTTGACCTTGCGGGGTAGGCCGCCACCGAAACCGACCAACTTGCCGCCTGCGCCGACGATCCGGTGACACGGCACGATCACCGGGACGGGGTTGCGGTTGCAGGCCACACCAACCGCCCGGGCCGCGCCGGTATCGCCGACCCGACGGGCCACCTCGCCGTACGTCAGCGTCTCGCCGTACGGAATGCGGGTCATCTCCCGCCACACGGCCCGCTCGAACTCCGAACCGCGCGGCATCGACACCGAGACGGTGAACGCGGTCAACTCGCCGGCGAAGTACGCCCGCAGCTCGGCGACGGCCTGCCGGGACAGCGCATGGTCAGGTGCCTCGGTGGCCGCCTCAACCCGGCCGAAGTGGGCGCCGCAGACACTCGTGCCATCGGTGGCGACGGAGAACTCGCCGATCGGTGAGTCGAGCACGGTCCAGCGCATCGGCCCATTCTCCCCGACCCGGGCGACCCGGGCGTACCCCGCCCCAGGAACCGATCGACGTTGCACGGCGTCGATACCGTGCAGGTCGTGGCAACGGGGACGCTCATCTTTCTGATCATCGGCGGGGCGGGTGTCGGGGTACTGGCGCTCGCGCTGCTCGGCAGCGAACTGCTGCACTTCGGGCACGCCGACGTGGACGGACCGATCTCGACCGAGACGGTCGCCGGCTTCGCCGGGGCGTTCGGGTTCGGCGCGGCCATCGTCAACGAACTGCTCGGTGCGCGTACACCAGGCATGATCGTCGGCGCGGCGGCCGGCGGCGTGCTCGCCGCCGTGCCCACCGGCTGGATGGCGTCCCGGCTGAGCCGGGCGGCGCGGAACATGCGCACCGACCCCACCCCCACCCGCGACGACCTGGTCGGCGCGCTCGGCCTGGTCGTCACCCCGGTGCCCGCCGACGGCTACGGCGAGGTCCGGGTGCGCCTCGCCGGCCAACCGGTCAAGCTCAGCGCCCGCGCGGACCAGCCGATCCCGATCGGCGCCCAGATCTTCGTCGTGCAGGCGCTCAGCGAGACCAGCGTTCAGGTCGAGACCTACTGACTTCCTACCTTTTAGACGGGACTCCTTTATGGCCCTATTAATCGCCATCGGTGGCGCGATCCTCCTCGTGCTCATCCTGGTGTTCTTCGTGCTCTCCCGGATCAAGGTGGCGGGCCCGAACGAGGCGTTCATCGTCACCGGCCGCAAGGGCCGCACCACCCAGACCGCCGACGGCGGCCGGTCGACCGACAACTCCGGGCAGAAGGTCGTGCTGGGCGCCTCGGTCTTCGTGCTGCCGGTGGTGCAGAAGCTCCAGTCGCTCGACCTGTCCAGCCGGCGGATCGACGTCGGCATCCGGGGTGCGGTGAGCAAGCAGGGCATCCGAGCTGACCTGCACGGCGTGGCGATCGTCAAGGTCGGCGGCACCGAGGACGCGATCCGGGCCGCCGCTCAGCGGTTTCTGAACCAACAGGATGAGATCGACAACTTCACCCGTGAGGTGCTCGCCGGCGCGCTGCGCTCGATCGTCGGCCGGCTCACCGTCGAGGAGGTCATCCGGGACCGGGCTGCGTTCGCCAGCGCGGTGGCCGAGGAGGCCGAACACTCGATGACCAACCAGGGTCTGGTGCTGGACACCTTCCAGCTCCAGGACATCCTTGCCGAGGGGTCCTACCTGCAGGACCTGGGCCGGCCCGAGGCCGCCCGGGTGCTCAAGGACGCGGCGATCGCCGAGGCACGCGCCCGGCAGCAGGCCGAGCAGGAGCGGCTGCTCGCCGAGGAGGCCATCGCCGAGGCCAACCGGAACCTGTCCCTCAAGCAGGCCGGCATCCAGGCGGAGATCGACGCGGCCAAGGCGAAGTCGGCGGCAGCCGGACCGCTCGCCCAGGCGGAGCGGGACCAGGCGATCCTCTCCGAGCAGCAGAAGGTCGCCGAGCGCAACGCCGAACTCAAGCAGCGCCAACTGGACACCGAGGTGCGCAAGCCCGCCGACGCGGCCCGGTACAAGGTGGAGCAGGAAGCTGAGGCGTCCCGCGCCGCGGCGGTGCTGCACGCGGACGCGCAACGGCAGTCGGTCATCGCCGCCGCGCAGGCCTCCGCCGAGCAGGCGCGGCTCACCGGTGAGGGCGAGCGTGCCCGCCGTGCCGCGCTCGCCGAGGCGAACGCGATCGAGGGTGCCAAGGAAGGTGAGGCCGAGCAGCGTCGGCGCTCCGCGATCGCTGAGGCGGTGGAGCGGGAAGGTCAGGCCGAGGCGGCGGCCATCCTGGCCAAGGGTGAGGCCGAGGCGGACGCGATGGCGCGCAAGGCTGAGGCGTTCGCCGCGTACGGGGAGGCGGCGGTGCTGGACCTGCTGGTCAAGGTGCTGCCGCAGGTTGTGGCGGCGGCCAGCGCGCCGATCGGGGCGATCGACAAGATGACCGTCATCTCCACCGATGGCGCGTCGTCGCTGACGAAGGCCGTGGCCGGCAACGTGGCCCAGGGCCTCCAGCTCGGCAGCGACCTGACCGGGGTCGATCTGGCCGGGCTGCTCGCCCGGCTCGGCTCGGGGTCCAGCGCGGGCGGCAACGGCGCTGCGACCGGTAAGGGCACCGCAGCCGTGGACGGAACGGCCGTCGAGACCCGCTGACGCCGAACGCCCGACGGGCGCCGCTCCCGGAACTCGGGGGCGGCGCCCTTCAGTCGATCAGGCCCTCGGCGCGGGCCCAGCGCAGCAACTCCGCCTCAGCGGCGTCGCGGTCCATCGGACCGTGCTCGAGGCGCTGCTCCTTGAGATGCTTCCACGCCTGTCCGACCACCGGCCCCGGCGGTACGCCGAGCAGCTCCATGATCGCATTGCCGTCCAGGTCGGGCCGAACCCGGGCCAGGTCCTCCTCGGCCGCGATCCGGGCGATCCGATCCTCCAGCGCGTCGTAGTCGGCCGCGAGTTGGGCGGCCTTGCGCCGGTTGCGGGTCGTGCAGTCCGAGCGGGTCAGCTTGTGCAGCCGGGGCAGCAGGTCACCGGCGTCGGCGACGTAGCGGCGCACCGCCGAGTCGGTCCACTCGCCCCGCCCGTACCCATAGAAGCGCAGGTGCAGCGCGACCAGCCCGGTCACCTTCGCGGTGACCTCCTTGGGGTACCGCATCGCCTTCATGCGGGCCTTGGTCAGCCGGGCGCCGACCACCTCGTGGTGGTGGAAGCTGACCCGACCGTCGGGGGCGGCGGCCTTGGTCGCCGGCTTACCCACGTCGTGCATGAGGGCGGCCATCCGCAGGATGAAGTCGCAGCCCTCATCCTCGAAGGAGATCGCGTTCTCGACGACCGTCAGCGTGTGCTCGTAGACGTCCTTGTGCTGGGCGTGCTCGTCGATCTCCAGCTTCAGCCCGGTCAGCTCCGGCAGGAACCGCTCGGCCAGCCCGGTGTCGACCAGCAGCCGCAGCCCGGTGATCGGGTCGGTGCCGCAGAGCAGCTTGGTGAACTCGTCTCGGATCCGCTCGGCGGTGATCCGGTCCAGGTCGGCGGCCATCTCGCCCATCGCCGTGTGCACGTCCGGGTGCACCGCGAAGCGCAACTGCGCGGCGAACCGGGCGGCCCGCAGCATCCGCAACGGGTCGTCGCCGAACGACTCACGCGGGGTGCTGGGAGTACGGATCATCTTGGCCGAGAGGTCGTCCAACCCGCCGTGCGGGTCGGTGAAACGGTGCTCCGGCAGGCTGACCGCCATCGCGTTGATCGTGAAGTCGCGCCGCTTCAGGTCCTCGTCGAGGCTGGTGCCGTACACGACCACCGGGTTGCGGCTGACCTGGTCGTACGACTCCGCGCGGAAGGTGGTGATCTCCAGTCGGAGACCGTCGCGCTGGGCGCCGATGGTGCCGAACTCCCGACCGGTCTCCCAGATCGACTCTGCCCAACCCTTGATGATCCGCAGCGTCTCGTCGGGGTGCGCGTCGGTGCAGAAATCGAGGTCGTCCCCGAGTCGACCGAGCAGCGCATCCCGCACCGAACCGCCCACCAGGTGCAACTCGTGACCGGCGCGGACGAACCGGCGGCCCAACTCGTCGGCGACCGGGGAAACCCGGAGCAGTTCGGCGACGGCGTTGCGCTGCGCTGCGGTGAGTTCGCGGCGGTCGGCGGCGTGGGGAGCGGAGGCTTCGGACATGGGACCGCCAGCGTATCGGGCCGAGGGGTGATCCGATCCGCCGGGCGCGGGTAACGGATAGCGGTTGACTAAGGTCTGTGGCGTGCGGGTCGGTGCCCGGCTCGACGTACCCCAGGGAGGCTGGAGATGAGCGGCGGGCTCTACCGCAGCGCCAACGCCGCGCACGACGGCGGGCCCGGAGCCGGTGGGCGCCCGGGAGACGGCGCCACCTTCATCTCCGCCGAACCGCTGAACCAGCCGGCCATGGAGTCGACCGCGCCGCCGCAGGAGCAGGTGGCCGAAGCCAGTGCGGCGACCAACAGCGCGGTGATGGCGATCGGCAGCCTGGTCAGCCGTGGCACCGGCTTCCTGCGCACGTTGGTGCTGACCGCCGCGCTCGGCTCAGCGATCGGCAACGCCTACACCACGGCACAGATCCTGCCCGGGATGGTCTACGAGTTCCTGCTCGGCGGCATCCTCACGAGTGTGCTGATCCCGGTGTTGGTCCGCCGGCGGAAGTTCGACGCCGACGGCGGCCAGGCGTACACCCAGCGGCTGTTGACCCTCGCGGTGCTCGCTCTCGGCGCGGCTGCGGTCATGGCGGTGATCCTCGCACCGGTGCTGACCTGGCTCTACGCCAGCGACGAGTCGAGCCAGGACTATCAGGATCTCGTTACCGCCCTGGCCCGGCTCATGCTGCCGATGATCTTCTTTACTGGTCTCAGCGCGCTGATCAGTGCGGTGCTCAACACCAGGGGTCACTTCGCCGCGCCAATGTGGGCGCCGATCCTGAACAACATCGTGGTGATCGCCACCGCCGGCCTTTACATCGTGATCTTCGGGGCGAAGATCCTCGACCCGGGCCAGTTGGGCGCCGGGCAGATCCTGCTGATCGGCGGCGGCACGCTGCTCGGTGTGGCCGTGCAGGCCGCCGGCCTGCTGCCCGCTCTGCGCAAGGTGGGATTCCGCTGGCGGTTCCGGTTCGACTTCCGCGCGTTGGGTCTCGGTGAACTCGGCCGCCTCGGCGCCTGGATGTTCTGCTACGTGGCGGTCAGCCAACTCGGGCTGGTCGTGGTCTTCAACCTGCTCAGCAGAGTCCCGAAGGACGCCGCAGGTGCGCTGATCTACAACAACGTCTTCCTGCTGTTGATGATGGCGCACGGCATCATCGCCGTCTCGATCATCACCGCGCTGATGCCCCGGATGAGCGCCGCCGCGGCCGACGGCCGCTACGCCGACCTGGCTGCTGACCTGTCCCGGGGCACCCGCACCGTCTCCGCGGTGCTCGCTCCCATCGCGGTCTGCTACGCCGTGCTCGCCACACCGATCGCCTTCACCCTGTTCCGGTACGGAGCGTTCACCGACCAGAACGCCCAGTCGGTGGCGCCGGTGCTCTTCTTCGCCGCTGTCGCCCTGGTGCCGTTCGCGATCAGCCAGCTCTTCACCTTCGCCTTCTATGCGTTGCCGGACACCCGCACACCGGCACTGGTCAACATTCCGGTGGTGGCACTGCGGGCCGGGGTCCAGATAGTGCTCTTCGCCGCCTTCTCGGCGAGCTTCGCGGCCTCCGGCATGATGATCGGCAACGCGGTCTCGTACCTCGCTGCCGCCGTTGCTTCAGCCTGGCTGCTCCGTCCGCGAATCGGCCGGATCGGCCTGAGTCGGATCATGCGAACCCTCGGCCGGGTCCTGGTCGCGGCGCTCGGCGCGGCGCTGGTCGGCCTGCTCGTGGTCAAGCTGCTCCCCGGCGACGACACGCCGAGCCGGCTGGAGGCCATCGTCCAGCTCGTGATTGGCGGCGCGGTCATTGGCGGGACCTACCTGGGTCTGGCCATGCTGCTGCGGATCAGCGAGATCACCGAGGTGGTCGGCATGGTCCGCCGCCGTCTCGGTCGCTGACCGCGAGCATTCGATCGCAAAAAAAGTTGGCGCACCCACGGACCGTGACCGCGGATCACCAGGCTGGGGACGCACCTGTGGATAACTCCGCGATTCGCCGGTCAACCGCCGCATCAGCCTGTGGATAACCAACCGTACGGCTGAGCGTGGCAGGCCGATCGGCGGGAACGTGCCAGGTGGCGGGAGCGCCGCGACAGCCCGGCCCCGGCGTCGGTCACTTGCGGTGAAGCCGTAGATTAGCTAGTACATGTGCCAGCAACGTGGCTGACAACGGTCGTAACCGGACGAGTTCTTCGACTGCCGGGACCCCGCCGGGTACGGCGGGAAGATGACATGTCGGGGAGACGGGCAACCCGGGTAAGGTCGCTCTCGACGGGTACGGCAGGGGCGACGCTGTCGCGTCGACACCGGTCGGCCGGTTCCTTCAACGGCAGAGCGGGAAGCCACATGCCCAGCAGTGCGGGTCCATCGATCGACACGATCACCGAGGGAGGACGGGTGACCCAGGTCGGCGAGGGTCAGGAGGCAGACGAAAGCGCTCCTCCGGTCATGACCTTCGGTGCTCCCACGGCCGGTGAAATCCTCGCCGAGCGGTACGAGCTGGTTGAGCACATCAACAACGACAGCGCGGGTCGGCTGGTCTGGCGCGGGGTCGACGTCATCCTGCGCCGTCCCGTCGCGGTGGTGCTGCGCTACCCGGGTGGCGACTCCGCCACCGAGATGCTTCAGGCCGCCGTCGCGGCCAGCCGGGTCATCCACCCCAACCTGGTCGGCGTCTACGACGCGATCGACGAGGCCGACCGGGCGTACGTCGTGCGCGAGTGGGTCGACGGGCAGTCCCTGCGTGACCTGGCGGCCGATGGCCCACTGGATCCGGCCCGGGCCACCGCGATCGGCAACGCCGTCGCGAGCGCGCTCGCCGCGGTGCACGCCACCGGCATGGTGCACGGCAACGTCCACCCCGGCACCGTCATGATCAGTGACGAGGGCCGCGTGGTCCTGGCCGACGCCCGCACCGATGGCGCCGACAGCCAGGAGAACGACATCCGGGCCGTCGGCGGTGTCCTCTACTTTGCCCTGACCGGTTACTGGCCGCACGCCGAGGCACCGTTGCGCGGAGCCACCGCCGGCCACGGCCGCGCCGCCATCCCGGACGCGGTTCGGGACGCCGGGGGTGCCATCGCGGCGCCCCGCCAGGTCCGGGCGGGTGTGCCCGCGTACCTGGACGACCTGACCATGGATCTGCTCGACGCCGAGATCGCGCCGCCGTCCTCCGATGTGCTCGCCGCGGAGTTGGCTCGGCTGGACGTGCCGGCCGAGGAGGATCACTACCTCGAGAACAGCGGTCCGCTACGGTTCGCCGCCGACACCGAGGAAGAGCCGTCGCCGCTGGCCGCGGCCGGCGGTCGCAAGGTAGCCGTGGGCATCGCCGGCCTGCTGGCGGTCGCCCTGGTCGGTCTGCTGATCGGGATCAGCGCGCTGGGCGACCGCGACAAGGACCCGCAGGCCAACCAGGGCCCCGCTCCTACCGCCACCGCCCCGGCCGGCGATGCCACGCCGGCCGCCGCCACTGCGCGCAAGCTGACCGTGAAGGGCGTCCGGATCATCGACCCGGACAGCAAGAACCGCAGCGAGGTCGGCGGTGCCGACAAAATCATCGACGGTGACGAGGACAAGGGCTGGGAGACGGAGACGTACCGCGACCGGCCCAACTTCGGCAACCTGAAGAAGGGCATGGGCGTCTGGCTCGACCTCGGCGAGCCACACAGCGTCAGGTCGGTGCAGGCGGTGCTCTCAGCCACCGGCGCGTCCGCCCAGCTCCTCGCCGGCACGGTCAACCCGGCGTCAACCTCCACCGGCGACAAGCAGTTGGTCTTGAACTACAAGGACCCCGTCGGGCAGCCCTTCGAGGACCACGATGGCACCACGATGACGTTCAACGGCTTCGACGCGGACAAGAAATACCAGTACCTGCTGTTCTGGATCACCGAACTGCCTCCGGCCGAGGGTGGCTTCAAGCTGGGGGTGCAGGAGATCACGGTCCAGGGGTCGTGATCCTGGCACCTCCACCGGGGCACCGCATCCGCAGGACGTGGTGATGGACGGGCGCGCCGCGGCTACGGATCTGGAGCTGCTGCGTGCCCACGTCGATGGCGACCGGCATGCCTTCGCCGAGCTGTTCCACCGGCACCGCGACCGGCTGTGGGCGGTCGCCCTGCGCACGATCGGTGACCGCGAGGAGGCCGCCGACGCACTCCAGGACGCGTTGCTCTCCGCGCACCGGGCGGCGGCCCGGTTCCGAGGTGACTCCGCCGTCACCACCTGGCTGCACCGCATCGTGGTGAACGCCTGCCTGGACCGGATGCGTCGCCGGCAGTCGCACCCGACTGTGCCGCTGCCCGATGGCACCCGTGCTGGGGACGGCTCGGGCATTGGCGGGGTGGAGCCGGCCGCCCCGGCACCGGACCACGACACCGCGCTGGTGGTCCGCGACGCGCTCGCCGCGCTGCCCCTAGAGCAACGCGCCGCGCTGGTGCTGGTGGACGTACAGGGTTACCCGGTCGCCGAGGTCGCCCGCATCCTCGGTGTCGCCGAGGGGACGGTGAAGAGCCGGTGCGCCCGGGGCCGGGCCCGGCTGGCGGTGATGCTCGGGCATCTTCGCCCAGCGATCGCCGCAACGCCTTCGGCCCGACCGGTCCCGGCCGACCCGATCGGGGACGTGCCGGGCGTCACGCCGGGGAACCCGGGCCCTGTGGAGGGCGTCGGATCGGGGTCGGGCCGGTACCGGCGGGACGCCAACCAGGAGGACACGTGACGACCGAGGGGTTCCGGGAGGTCGACGACGACCTGCTCGCTGACTACCTCGGCGGGGCGTTGGACGGCACCCCGCAGCAGGATGAGGTCGCCCAACTGGTGTCCACGGACCCGGCCTGGGCCGAGGCGTACGCGCTGCTGGCT
Organism: Micromonospora sp. NPDC005291; assembly: GCF_040607415.1. Classification (NCBI taxonomy): domain Bacteria; kingdom Bacillati; phylum Actinomycetota; class Actinomycetes; order Micromonosporales; family Micromonosporaceae; genus Micromonospora; species Micromonospora sp. NPDC005291. The sequence goes on along the minus strand of NZ_JBEXGR010000022.1, from coordinate 9,178 downwards.
CCCGCGCTGCCGGAGGTCCGTGCGGACCTGGCCCGCTGGGCCGAGCCGTCGCCGGAGATGCCACAGGCGATCGCCGACCGCATCTCCGCCGCGCTGGCCGCCGCGGGGTCGACGCCGAACGGCACGCCTGCCGACGAGGACACCGCCGCCGAGCCCGGGGTCGACCGGGACGGCGGCGTCGCGACGCCGCTGGTCGTGCCGGTGCAGGGCGGGGCCGGTCGCCGGCCTGCCGTCCCCACAACGACCGGCTCGGGGCGCCGGGCGCCCGCCGGCCCGGGTCGCCGCCAACGCGGCTGGGCCCGCCGAGGCGCACCGGTGGCGGCCGTCGCGGTCGCCGTCGTCGCGGTCGCGCTGGGCCTCAACCAACTGTCGATGAGCGCATCGGATGATGCTGGCAGCACCAGCGCCCTGGACCGGCCGGCCAGCGCGCCCGAGGGCGCCGCGGCGGCCGGGGCGGTCCGCACCACCGGACCGGCGCTGCGCAGCGGTACGAACTACACCCCGCAGACCCTCGGCAACGAGCAGAGCAGACCAACTCCCAGCCGGGTCACCGGCAACACGCCCGGCACGCAGCCCGGGGTCGACGCCGAGGGGGAACGACGTCCTTCGCCGGACGGGTTGAACCAGCTGGCTCGGCTGACCGACGAGGCCGCCCTGACGACCTGCCTGGCCGACGTGGCGGCGGAGCACGGATCCGCCCCGCTGGTGGTCGAGGTGATCGACTACGCGCAGTTCCAGGGCGAGCAGGCGCTGGTCATCCACTTCACCGACGCGACCGGGGCGCGCTGGGCCTGGGTGAGCGGCCCGGAGTGCGGAGTGCCCGGGTCCGGCTCGGACAGCCGGTATTCGGCGCGGGTAGGGTGAATCCACGGTCAACGGCATGATGACCGTCCACGTGACCTGACCCACCGGATGCCCGGCTCGGGAATCCCCGGTTCATACGATGGCGTTCTGGAAGTCAGCTGCCGGCCTCACCCAGGCGTCGGCAACTCGGATCAGCATCGGTGCTCGCGCCGACGCCGAACACACACAACTCGGGAGACGGCAGTGGACGAGGTCCGCAACCTGATCATCATCGGCTCCGGGCCGGCCGGCTACACGGCGGCGGTCTACGCCGCCCGCGCCAACCTGAAGCCGCTGATCATTGAGGGCGTGCAGTCCGGTGGCGCGCTGATGACCACGACCGAGGTGGAAAACTTCCCCGGTTTCGCTGACGGCATCCTCGGCCCAGAGCTGATGGACAACATGCGCAAGCAGGCCGAGCGGTTCGGCGCCGAGTTCCTCACCGACGACGTGACCCGGGTCGAGCTGGTGGACACCGGCGATGCCGGCTCCGGCGCGGTGAGCACCGTCTGGGTCGGCGAGACCGCCTACCGGGCCCGATCCATCATCCTCTCCACCGGTTCGGCCTGGCGTCCGCTGGGCGTGCCCGGCGAGCAGGAGTACCTCGGCCACGGCGTCTCCTCGTGCGCCACCTGTGACGGGTTCTTCTTCCGCAACCAGCACATCGTGGTCGTCGGCGGCGGCGACTCGGCGATGGAGGAGGCAAGCTTCCTCACCCGCTTCGCCGACTCGGTCACCATCATCCACCGGCGCGACTCGTTCCGGGCCAGCAAGATCATGGCCGACCGGGCGCTGGGCAACGAGAAGATCAAGGTCGAGTGGAACAGCGCCGTCGAGGAGATCCTCGGTGCCGATGGCAAGGTCACCGGCGTACGGGTCCGCAACGTGCACACCGGCGACACCAAGGTGATGGACGTGACAGGCATTTTCGTGGCCATCGGCCACGACCCTCGCAGTGAGCTCTTCCGCGACCAGGTCCAGATGGACGACGAGGGGTACGTGAAGGTCGAGGCGCCCAGCACCCGGACGAGCGTGCCCGGCGTCTTCGCCGCCGGCGACCTGGTCGACCACACCTACCGGCAGGCGATCACCGCGGCCGGCACCGGCTGTGCCGCCGCGCTCGACGCCGAACGGTTCATCGCGACGCTCAGCTGAACAAAACTGAACACATCCCGGAGGAGGGGCATAGTGGGAAATACCAAGGCGGTCACCGACGCGAGTTTCGTCGCTGACGTGCTGCAGGCCGACAAGCCGGTTCTGGTGGACTTCTGGGCCGAGTGGTGCGGGCCGTGCCGCAAGGTGTCGCCGCTGCTCGAGGAGATCGCGGGCGAGATGGGTGACAAGGTCACCATCGTCAAGCTCAACATCGACGAGAACCCGGAAACCGCCCGGGCCTACCGGGTGATGTCGGTGCCGACGCTCACCGTCTTCAAGAACGGCCAGCCGGTGCAGTCGATCGCCGGTGCCAAGCCGAAGGGCGAGCTGGTCCGGCTCATCGAATCGGCTCTCTGACCAGCAGAAACGTCAACCGAACCCCGTACCCGCTCGCCGGGTGCGGGGTTCGGTGTCTTCCGGCCGTACCGTCGACGTTTTTCCTGGCCCGAGCCACCTCGCCGTCCCGGAACGCATAGCCTCAAGCCTGGGCCGCCCGGCCAGCCAGCGTCGTGCAGAGGGGGTCGTGCGTGCGTCCGATCCGACCCGGTGACCGGGGCCCCGCGGTCACGGAAATCCGCAACATCCTGACCGGCCTCGACCTGCTCGCCGTCGCCGGACCGCACGGCGACGAGTTCGACATCGACACCGAGCGGGCGGTCCGCGCCTTCCAGCAGTCCCGAGGGCTCAGCGTGGACGGGCGGGTCGGAGCGGAGACCTGGCGGGCCCTGGACGCCGCCCGCTGGCGGCTCGGTGCCCGCACCCTCTACCACGCGGTCCCCGAGCCGCTCACCGGCGAGGATGTCCGGTCGCTGCAGGAGCGACTGCTGGAGATGGGGTACGACGTGAGCCGGGCGGACGCCATCTACGGCATCCGGACGTCCCGGGCGGTGGCCCAGTTCCAGCGCGAGGTCGGGCTCACCCCCGACGGCTCCTGCGGCCCGCACACCATGAACGCACTGCGCCGGATCGGCCGCAAGGTGGTCGGTGGCCGCCCGCAGTGGCTGCGCGAATCCGACGCGATCCGGCAGTCCGGGCCGGCGCTGGTCGGCAAGACCGTCGTCATCGACCCCGGCCACGGGGGTACCGACCCGGGCATGGTCGTACCGGACGGGCCGCTGCGCTGGACCGAGGCGGACCTGATGCACGACCTGGCCAGCCGACTGGAGGGGCGACTCGCCGCGTCCGGGGTGCGGGTGCAGCTCACCCGGGGCCCCTCGCCCGACAGTTGCCTGCCGGACACCGACCGCGCTCTGCTGGCCAACTCGCTGGGCGCCGACGTGTTCATCTCACTGCACCTGGACGGCCACGCCAACCCGGACGCGGAGGGCGTGGCGACCTACCACTACGGCACCGACAACGGCGTGACCTCGGCAACCGGTGAGCGCCTGGCCGGGCTGGTGCAGCGGGAGATCGTCGCCCGGACCGGGCTGCGGGACTGCCGTACCCACGCCAAGACCTGGGACCTGCTGCGACTGACGCGGATGCCTGCCGTCCGGGTCGAGGTCGGCTACCTCACCTCGCCGACGGACCGCGCCCAACTGGTCGACCCCCGGTTTCGGGACCGGGTGGTGGAGGCGATCGTGGCCGCGGTGCAACGGATGTACTACCCGATCGAACGGGACGTGCCGACCGGCTCGCTGGACGTCAGCGAACTGCGGGCCGTGGTGACCGCCGGCACGGTGGTCGACTGATCCGCCGCGAGACGTTTCCCGCCGGTTCAGCGGTCAGCCGTTGGTGGAGCTGGTTGCCGGGGCCGGACGGACCGGCCGGAGCAGGGTCTCCGGGCTCATCGAGCCGAGCAGCTTCTCCAGCGCGTACTCGACGTCGGACTTCCAGCTCAGCGCCGTACGCAGCTCAAGGCGCAGCCGGGGGAACCGCGGATGCGGACGTACGGTTTTGAACCCGACTGAGAGGAAGAAATCGACCGGTGCCACGCAGCCGCCCGCTGGGTCGTCCGCGTCGCCGAACTTGGCGTCGCCGAACGCCTCAATGGCCTTGATCCCCCGCTTGGTCAGGTCCCGGGCGACGCCCTGCACCAGCATCCGGCCCAACCCTCCGCCAGAAAACGCGGCGACCACGTTGGCCGTCATCAGCAGTACCGCGTCGGCGGAGACCGGCGAGGTCGGGAACGCCATCGAGCGGGGCACGTAGGCGGGCGGGGCGTACATCACGAAGCCCGCCGGCATGCCGTCGACGTACGCGAGCTTGCCGCAGGAGCCCCACTCCAGCAGCGTCTGCGAGACCCACGCCTCCTTCTCCAGGCCCGGATCACCGGCGGCGCAGGCCCGGTCCGCGGAGACCGGATCGAGCTCCCAGTAGACGCACTGCCGGCACGGGCGAGGAAGGTCTTCCAACGTGTCGAGGGTCAGGCTGACCAGACGTCGCGACATATGGCGCATCCCCACAATAGGCTCGGTGGTATGCCGGCATGGAACGACAGCGCCGCCTTCCTGCCCCCGACGAGCGATCGTACGCCGCCGATCGACGGTACGGGAGGGGACTCGCAGATGCCTCACCAGACCGGGTGATGCGGAGCCGGTCCGCCATGTGGTCGATCCGTCTCGGCACGCGGCAGCGTGGCTCTGGCGGACTAGGATCGACAACCGGTGTCCCCGCCGCCATGGTCACGGGTGTGTGGGGTACCCGGGGCGAGAGCCACCGAGCAGCAATCGAGGTGAGGTCATGACCGGTACGACGCTCGACGACTACACCGACCGGTACGCCCGGCGGGTACGCGGGATGACCGCCTCAGAGATCCGAGCATTGTTCGCGGTGGCAAGCCGCCCTGAGGTCGTCTCGCTCGCCGGCGGCGCACCGTACATCGCCGCCCTGCCGCTGGACGCGGTCGGTGAGATGCTCGGCCGGCTCGGGTCCGAGCATGGCGTGACCACCCTCCAGTACGGCATCGGTCAGGGCACCCTCGAGCTGCGCGAGCGGATCTGCGAGGTGATGTCGCTCTCCGGGATCGACGCCGCGTGCGGCGCGTCTCCCGAGGACGTCGTGGTCACCGTCGGCGGGCAGCAGGCACTGGACCTGGTGGCCCGACTCTTCCTCGACCCGGGTGACGTGGTGCTCGCCGAGGGTCCGACCTACGTCGGTGCGCTCGGAGTGTTCCAGGCCGCCCAGGCGCAGGTTGTGCACGTACCGATGGATGCGGACGGGCTCATTCCGGAGGCACTGGAGACGGCCATCGCCGACCTGGCCCGCGCGGGCCGGCGGGTGAAGTTCCTCTACACCATCCCCACCTACCAGAACCCCACCGGCGTGACGCTCAGCGAGGAGCGCCGGGAACGGGTGCTCGACATCTGCGAACGCGCCGGCCTGCTCGTCGTCGAGGACGACCCGTACGGTCAGCTGGGGTTCGAGGGTGAGGCGCCGGCGCCGTTGCGGGCCCGCCGCCGGGATGGGGTCTTCTACCTCAGCACCTTCTCGAAGACCTTCGCGCCCGGGCTGCGGGTCGGCTGGATCCTGGCGCCGCACGCCGTCCGCGACAAGCTGGTCATCGCCAGCGAGGCGCAGATCCTCTGCCCCAGCGGTTACGCCCAGGCCGCGGTGGCCACCTACCTCAGCACCATGCCCTGGCGGCAGCAGCTCAAGGTCTATCGCGAGGTCTACCGGGAACGCCGTGACGCCCTGCTCGACGCGATGGCCGACCTGATGCCCGAGGGCACCAGCTGGACCAGGCCGGCCGGTGGTCTGTTCGTCTGGGCCACCCTGCCCGAAGGGCTCGACTCGAAGGCCATGATGCCGCGAGCGGTCGCCGCCCGGGTCGCCTACGTGCCCGGCACCGGCTTCTACGCCGACGGCACCGGCACCGGCACCATGCGGCTCAACTTCAGCTTCCCGCCGCCGGAGCGAATCCGCGAAGGCATTCGCCGGCTGTCCGGCGTGATGGAGCAGGAGATCGCGATGCGCCGGGTCTTCGGGGCGGTGGGCGGCGCCACCGGCCGACGCGGCCAGGCCGGCTCCGATGTGCCAGGGCCTGACTTGGCATGATGCCGGCATGGGTACGACTGCCGCTGAGCGCCTCCTCGTGACCGATTCCGCCATCTCGGCCGACCTGCGCGTTGTCGTGCTCGCGGGTGGGCTCTCCTACGAACGGGACGTGTCACTGCGCTCCGGTCGCCGGGTGCTCGACGCGCTGCGCGCCGTCGGCGTGGAAGCCGAACTGCGGGACGCCGACGTGGCGCTGCTGCCGGCGCTGGCCGCCGACCCGCCGGACGCTGTGGTGATCGCACTGCACGGCGCCACCGGCGAGGACGGCTCGCTGCGCGGGGTGCTGGACCTGTGCGACATCCCGTACGTCGGCTGCGACGCCCGCGCCTCCCGTGTCGCCTGGGACAAGCCCTCGGCCAAGTCGGTGCTCCGCGAGGCGGGCATCCCCACCCCGGACTGGGTGGCCCTCCCGCACGATCGCTTCTCCGAGCTCGGTGCGGTCGCCGTGCTGGACCGGATCGCCGACCGGCTGGGCCTCCCCCTGATGGTCAAGCCCGCGCAGGGCGGCTCAGGGTTGGGTGGCGCGGTGGTCCGGGACGCGGCGGCGCTGCCCGCCGCAATGGTCGGCTGCTTCGCGTACGACTCCACCGCGCTGGTGGAACGGTACGTGCCCGGCATGGACGTGGCGGTCTCCGTGGTCGACCTCGGCGACGGACCACAGGCACTGCCGCCGGTGGAGATCGTGCCCCGCAACGGCGTGTACGACTACGCCGCCCGCTACACCGCCGGGCGGACCACCTGGCACGCGCCGGCCCGGCTGGACCCGGAGGTGGCCGCGACGGTCGCTGACGTGGCCCTCGCCGCGCACACCGCGCTCGGTCTGCGGGATCTCTCCCGCGTCGACGTGATCGTGGATGCTGCCGGCCAGCCGCACGTGCTGGAGGTCAACGTCTCGCCGGGCATGACGGAGACGTCACTGCTGCCGCTCGCCGTACAGGCGGCGGGGCTGGATTTCGGCCGGCTCCTGGGCTCCCTGGTCACCCGGGCAGCGGCCCGCCTCGCCACTTCCTGATCCACTCGCCGACGCGTCAGCTATGACGCGGTGCTGCCCATAGGTCGACCATGAGGTTGGCGGGCGCCGCACGCCGGGGTGCCGTCGCCAACCTCATGGTCGGTCCAGCATCAGCGGGTGGGGCCGACGCCCGGTGCGCCGAGGCCGTTGGTCTGTGCGGCTGCGGCTGCGGCAGCTGCCGCAGCCGGGGTACCGGTATCCGGGGCCGCCTTTCTGGCGGCCTCGTTTGCGGTGCCAGCGGCGGCCTCGTCAGCGGTGTCGGGTCCGGTCTCGTCAACGGTCCCGGCTCCGGCCTCGTCGACGGTGTCGTCCGCTGCGCTGCGGAGGACTGCGGGTCCGTTGGTGGGCCGCCCCACGGAGACGGCGGACGGTAGGCCGGAGGACGCGCCGCTCGCCACGTTGGTGGCCGACAGAGTGGGTTCACCCGTCGGGTCGGTGACGTCGACCGAGGAGGCGTTCGTGTCCACGGCGATCGGATCGGCTGAGGAGGCCGTCTCGCCGTCGGTCGGTTCGGCGCCGGAAGTGGAGTCGATCGCCGGTTCCGGGATCTCCTCTGCCGCCTCGATGACCGAGGCAGCCGCCGCCGCGGCAGCGGCGTCCGCGGCGGCAGCGTCGGCGGCAGCCGACTGGGCCAGCAGGCTGGACGGTGCCTGCCACTGGATGCGGGGTGGCTCGGCGAGCGGACGACCACCAAACTCGGCGAGCCAGGCGGCGACGAGCGCGAGATTTTCCCGCCACTGTGCCTCGGAGATCGGAGGCAGGATCGAGTCCCACAGTGACAGGAAGGTCCCCCGCAGCTGAAGTCGGCCGTACGGCCGGGCGAGGAACCACATGTGCAGGTGCGCCGAGCCGTCGCCCCACCGGTTGACGTGCACCCGAGCCACGCCGTCGAGAGACCGGATGGCCCGCTCCAGACGTACGGTCATCACACCCAACTCGGCAGCAAGCAGGTTCGGCAGGTCACCGAGGTCGAGGTGGGTTCGCGATTCCAGGATGAGCACCATGGGCAGCCCGGTGGGCCGGTCCATGGCGCGTACCCGCCACCGCTCACCCACCCAGATGTAGGCGTCGTCGGGTGCGTTGCAGGCGGTGCATTCCCGGAGACCCTCGCCCTTCCGGGGCGGTTCGACCGGGACCGGATCATCGAGTTGCTTCACGTGGAGGTCACCCTCGAAGGGGAACGACGGCCACTGGGTGAAGTCCGGGACTGAGGGAGGGGTGTCGTGCACGACGCTGACCCTAACCGAGTCTGGCACCGCTGTCCCTACCTGTTTGATCGGTCCCGGCCTACCGGATCAGTGCCTCTCGTCGATGACGTGCGCGGGGTCACCATCGCGCCGTTGAGCGATATCCACAGGCTGCCGAGATCCTGAACACAGCCCGTCATCCACAGGCTCACACCCGCTCTCACGCGCTGTTTCACGTGAAACAGGGGGTACCTGTGGACAACGGGTGTGGATAACTTTTCGGCTCGTCGGTCGTTGTCAGCGAACCGCTGAACCGACCGGTGTGCGGCTCCCCACCGTCGGCTCTCTGAACGTGGTCGAGCTGTCGCGCCTGGAGCTGTAAGCCGGCCCGCACCTCAGGGAAAAGGCGGGACGGGGACCGCCGTGGCTGATCGACGTTCAGAGCGACTCCGGAAGCGCAGTGCGTCAAGGATGGCTGCCAAGACGCTCCAGCGCGGCCGACGTCAGCCTCCCCAGCCATGTCTGGTCGGCCACGGTAGTGCGGTCCTGCCCTGTGCTCTACGCCGGTGAAGGACATGCCCCGGTGGGCCAGGGCCGTGGCGGCCTGCCACGCATGGTCGCCGCTGGGCACATGGTCCATGCCGGAGCAGTCGCTGCATGGGCCGCAGGAGGCGCGAATGCTCGCGGCTCAGCGGGCGCCAGCGGAATGCGGGCCACGGCATTCCGGTCAGGCGAGGTGGGGTACGCCGGCATCGCTGGTCCTCCAGCCGCCGGCTGGAGGAGCGGGACCAGTAGTCACAGCGACGGCGGGCGCTCGGGTCCCGCCGTCGGCGGACAGAAAGGCCCGGACTACGGACGGCCGACATGAAGGGCGGCGCGCAGCGACGGCGGACGACGCGCGGCGGACGGGCGGACGACGCGCGGCGGCGGACGGCGGCGGGCGGCGGGCGGCGGGCGGCGGCGGGCGGCGGCGGCGGGCGGCGGC